>NZ_JBVHQD010000004.1:464732-524219 GCF_055567595.1 Streptomyces sp. NPDC026515 | reverse complement strand
AAGTCCCGTCGTTCGCCCGAAGGGCGGGCCGTGCGGCGTCAGGTGCGTGCTCCCGTCGTGCCGGGCGGAAGTCCTCGTACGGGATGTACTCGGGCTTTCGCCCGGTGCGGCGAGATTGCGTGCATCGCGTCGCACGGCAGACGGGACCTTCGCAACACGCCCGAGACCGCCGGCCGGGACAGCACGGACCCGGGCGGGGGCGGGGCGGCCGCGACCCCGGAAAGCCGCGGCCGCCCTCTCCGTGCCTCAGCCCTGCCACTCCACCTTGAACACCCACACGTGCTGTCCCGCCCGCCGGGCCGGCTCGGGCACGTCGATCACCAGTGCTCCGCCGGTGACGGTCCAGGTCAGCGGCCGGTGGTGGCCGAGCATGGTCACCTTGTCGCCGGCCCTGACCGGTACCGGTGCCTCGACGGTGAGCTTGGCGCCGGGCCGGGTCAGCGAGTGGATGTAGAAGGCCTCGTCCGGGCGGACGGTGAACCGCAGGTCCTCGCCGAGCTGGGCCATGCGCGACCAGTAGGTGGTGCCGTGGATCGCCTCGCCGTTGACCGCGAGCCAGGCGCCGGTCTCCCGCAGCCGGGTCTGCATGATCTCCGGTATGGTGCCGTCGGCGCGGGGGCCGATGTCGAGCAGGAAGTTGCCGTTCTTGGAGACGATGTCGACCAGGCTGTGCACGACCTCCTCGGTGGTCATGTAGGCGTCGTCGGGGGTGGCCCGGTTGTAGCCGTAGCTGCGCGGGTCGAGGCCGCGGCTGGCCTCCCACTTGGCGACGACCGTGTCGGCGTACGTCGTGTACTCGGGCGTGGTGAAGTCGTGGAAGCCGATGCCCGAGCGGTCGTTGACGGTCACGTCGACCGGACGGGCCCGGTTCTTGGCGTGGTTGAAGTACTCGGCGAGGACGTGGACGCTGTCGTTCGCGCCGCCGATGTCGCACCAGATGATCTCCGGGTCGTAGCCGTGGACCAGTTCGAGCATCTGCGGGGCCTGGAAGTCCCGCACGTAGTCCTTGCCCGCGGTGTATCCGGTGTACGGCAGCGGGTCCAGCGTGTACGGGTTGCGCGGGGCGTGGCCCATCCAGGGGCTGTCGGGGTTGAACCACTCGGGCATGGAGAAGTACAGGCCGCGGTGGAGTTCGGGCGTGTACCGGCGGGACGCCTCGAACAGCTCCTTGACCAGGTCCCGTCTGGGGCCCATCCGCACGGCATTGCGGTCGGAGACCTTGGTGTCCCACAGCGCGAAGCCCTCGTGGTGCTTGGAGGTCAGCACGTGGTACTGGGCTCCGGCGTCCCGGAACAGCTCGACCCACGCCCGCGGGTCGAACTTCTCGGCGGTGAAGCGCGGGATGAAGTCGTCGTAGGCGAAGTCCTCGCCGTAGGTGTCCCGGTGGTAGGCGTAGGTGGGGTTGCCCGGGTCCTGCATCTGGTCCCAGTACCACTCGGCGTACTGCACTCCGACCGGCGCCCACGCGGGCACCGAGTAGACGCCCCAGTGGATGAAGATGCCGAACTTGGCCTCGTTGAACCAGTACGGCGCCCGGTGACCGGCCAACGAGGTCTCGGTGGGCTCGTAGTCGGCGGTGCCGAGCGTCAGGGTGCGGCGGCTGGAGGTCACTTGGGCGCCGCGGCCGTGCACGCTGACCGTGCCGTCCCGCTCGGTTCCGGGTGCGGTGCCGGTGCGGCTGCGGATGCCGATCCGGACGCGGGCCTGTTCGCCGGGGTCGAGGCGGCGGACGCGGGCGGGCTCGACGGTACGGGCACCGGGGACGTCGACGCGCACGGACACCGCGTCGCGGGCCAGGATCGCGACGGTGCCCGCGTTGACGACGGTGGCCTCGACGCTCTGAGCGCCGGTGGCGTCCAGCAGGGAGGCGGTGGAGTGGGCGTCGCGCAGGGCCAGCGCCCGTCCCTGGGCGACGGGCTGGAGGGAGAGGGCGAAGACGTGCAGGGCGGCCTTGCCGGCCTCGGCCGGGCCGGTGACCGGCAGGGTGAGGGCGACGGCCTCGCGCTGCGGGTCGATCCACACCTCGCAGGTGCCGATCCCGACGGTGTGCTGGTCCTTGCCGCCGTCCGGCTGGTAGCGGTACGGCGCCGCCAGCGGACCGCCCACCGCGTACCAGTCGCTGCCGCTCAGACCGGCGGTGGTGGTCGTGCCGTCGGCGTAGTGGACGGTGGCCCGGCCGGCGGCGTTGCCGTAACTGCCGGCGGTGAGGAAGACGGCCGACAGGTAGTGGCCCTTGGGGAGGTCGACGCGCTGGCCGAGGGCGACAACGTTGTTCTTGGCGCCCGCCGTCGCGGCGGGGAAGTCGAAGGGGATGCCGTCGACCTCGACCCGGCCGGCCGGGAGTTCCTCGCCCGGGAACGTGTAGCCGGAGCCGTCGAAGTCACCTCCCCGGGCGTCGGCGGTGTCGATGCCGTCGTTGTCGTAGAGGGAGTCGAGGGGTACGGGGACCGGAGCGGGGACGGGGACCCATGAGGACGCGGCCGGCGCACCGGCCGACGCGCCCGCGCCACGGGAGTCGGCAGGCCCGGTGGCGTGGGCCGGGGTGGTCGCGGCGAGCGGCAGGGCGGCCCCTGCGGCAACGCCCGCGGCGGCCCCCAGCACCTGACGTCGTGGATAGGGAGACATGCTCATGCGCGGCTCCATTCATCGGATGTCTGATGATTGAGCGGGCCCAGAAGCCTGTCAATGGGGCATGCACGTGCAGGAATCGAGAAAGTGATCCGATGACATGCGGGAACCGACCATGCATCAGAGGCGGTCGCGGAGCACACCTCACCCGCGGCTCCGGCGCCGCACGCTCTCGACGGGAAGGCCGCGGCGCGGCAGAGTGCCCTTTCGTACCGACGAGTATGCCCCCTCTCTCTCGTACCTTCAGGAGCGCCCGTGACCAGCTGGGTCGGCCGGACCGCCGCCGAAATCGCCGCCGCCGTACGGGAGAAGCGGGCCTCCCCCCGGGAGGTGGTGGCCGAGCACCTGGAGCGGATCGCACGGCTGGACGGACGGATCGGCGCGTTCCGTAAGGTCCGGGCCGAAGCGGCGCTCGCCGAGGCGGACGCGGTCGCCGCCCGCGCCGATCTGGACGAACTCCCGCTGGCCGGTGTCCCGTTGGCCGTGAAGGACAATCTGGCGGTGCGTGGCGAGGCGCATCTGGACGGTTCGGCGGCGACACCGGACACGCCCGCCGACGCCGACCATGCCACCGTGGCCCGGCTGCGGGCGGCGGGCGCGGTGGTCGTGGGGCTGACGAACGTGCCCGAGCTGTGCGTCTTCGGGACGACCGACGGGATCCACGGCATCTCCCGCAACCCGTGGGACACGCTGCGCAGCGCGGGCGGCTCCTCGGGCGGCAGCGCGGCCGCGGTCGCCGCCGGGCTGGCGCCGATCGCCCTCGGCAACGACGGCATGGGCTCGCTGCGCATCCCGGCGGCCAACTGCGGTCTGGTCACCATCAAGCCGGGGTTCGGGGTGGTCCCGGCCGGGATCGGCCACGGCGACTGGTTCGGCATGTCGGAGAACGGGCCGCTGGCCACCTCCGTCGAGGACGTCCGGCTGATGCTCTCGGTCCTCGCCGACCAGGAGTTCGGGAGCACCACGGACGGCACCGCGCTGAAGATCGCCTTCTCGCGGCGCAGCCCGCTGGCCGGGACGACCGTGAGCAGGCCGTATACGAACGCGGTGGCGCAGGCGGCCGGACTGCTGGCGGCCGCCGGGCACCAGGTGCGGCGGGCGGAGCCGCCGTACCCGGCGTCGATCGGCGTCACCGCGCTGCGGCACTGGACGGCGGGGACGGCCGTGGACGCGGCCGATCTGGACCCGGCGCTGCTGACCCGGCGGACCCGGGTGCACGCGGCGATCGGCCGCCGGTTCCTGAACGGGGTCCGGGTGAGCGACTCCCGCGACCGGCTGCGCGCCCGGCTGACGCCGTTCTTCGCCGAGTACGACGTACTGCTCACCCCGGCGCTGGCCCGCCGCGCCCCGCGGGCGGCCCCCTGGCACGAGCGGGGCTGGCTGCGCAACGCGTTGGCCGGCTCCACCTACTCGCCGCTGACCCCGGCCTGGAACCTCACCGGCTGGCCGGCGATGTCGGTGCCGTTCGGCACGCTGCCGTCGGGCGCTCCGTGCGCGGTACAGCTGGTGGGGCGGCCGGGCTCGGAGGCGGTCCTGCTGGCCGTGGCCAGGACGCTGGAGACCCTGCGCCCCTGGCAGCGCACCGCGCCCGTCGGCTAGAGGGCCCGCCGGCCGCCTCCCCGGCGGTGGCGGGCGTCACGGGCCGCCGCTGCGAGGACCGCGCCCGGGCCGCGCCGGTCGCCGAGCGCGCCGGTACGGTCGGCGGGGTCGCGCCGTGCGCCCCGGCCCGGGAGCGCGCCCGCGGCACTCGTGGCGTGACCGTGCTCAGAGCGCGCGGTACATGATGTGCAGGCCGACCGGTCCGTGCCGGGGATGGTCGAAGGCTTCCGGGACCGTGCCGATGACCGTGAAGCCGAGAGAGGTCCACAGGGCGACGGCGGGGTTGGTCTCGACGACGGCGTTGAACACCATGGACCGGTAGCCGTGCGCACGGGCCTCGGCCAGGACGTGTTCCGCCAGGGCCCGCCCGATGCCCTGGCCCGCCCGGTCGGGGTCGACCATGAAACCGGCGTTGGCGACGCCCGCGGCGGGTCCGCCGTAGTTGGGGGTGAGGTAGGCGGAGCCGACGACGGCTCCGGTGGCGTCCTCGGCGACGTAGACACGTTTCGCCGGGCTCATCCACAGGGCGCGGGCCGCCTCCTCCGAAGTGTCGGGGTCCCAGCCGTACGTCTCGGCGGCGGCGACGATCCGGTGCCAGAAGGGCCAGATCTGCGGCCAGTCGGCCGCGGTTGCTGCTCTGATCGGCATGGGCGTGAGTCTCGCACGCCCATGCGTCGGCGATCGCGGATCACCGGCCGGAGGTCAGTCCACGCTCGGCAGGATGTGGGGCTCGGCGAGGTCCTCCTCGTAACCCGCGAGGCGGATCGGGGCGGACCGGGCCCACACGTCGAGGCTGCCGAGCTGTCCGGGCCGCCTGCCCGAGCGCTCCGTGCGTTCCTTGGGGCGCTGCTCGATATTCGTCTTCTCCGGTGTCACCGCGCACTCCTTATGTGTCGGTCACCCTCGGGGCGTGCCGGACGGTCTGCGTTCCGGTGCTTGGCGCCCGCTCGGGTCTGGATGGAAAGCAGGTTCGGACGCGGTGGCGCCGGTAACTCACAAGGGAGCAGGCCGTTGTCGACCAGCTCGTCCCGGGACGGACCGTGGGTGTGGGTGGGACCCCTTGCTGCTGCCCGTCCTCTCTAGATTAACCAAATGAGCGCAGCCCCGCTCGATAGGGAGTGCAAACAAGGTGTAACTATCGCGAGTCGCTCCGTGCTCCCCTCGCCCGCAAATACACCTTTTCGTAACATGATGCACCGTTCATGTCCCACCCGCTCGACCTAGGGACTCGAACATATGACCGAACGAGTAAGTTCCGCCGCCCTCACCGGCTGCGCAGTTCAGGTTGCGTTGGCCGGGTCGAAAACTCGACATGATCCGATGGCGCAGGACAACGGCTGTCTCGCGGAAGGACTGACGCATGGAGCTGCGCAGCGTCGAGGAGCTGATGGATCTGCTGTACGCCTGCCGTCACCAGCGCGCCCTGCGCACCGCGGCGCTGCTGCGTCGCGGCCGCCCCGCCGACAAGGAACTCCAGGTCGCGGGCCTGGTGCACGGCATCGTGGAACTCCTGGGCCACGCCGACGGCGCCGCACAGGCGGTACGGCGCCTGCTCGGGGAGCGCGTCTACCGCCTGGTACGCGGGGACGGCGCCCCCGCCGACGACGACGTGCTGCGGCTTCGGCAGGCCGACGAGGAGAGCCGCTCCACGGGGTTCGACGCGGGCGTCCTGGAGGACTGGCGGACCGTCCTCGAACTGGTCGCCACCCGCAACTCCCGCCTCGGGGCTGTCGACTGACGGCTCGTCATGAGACGGTACGGCGATGACGTCGTACGGGCTCAGGGGCAGGGCGGCCGTCGTCACCGGCGGCACCCGCGGGATCGGGCGTGCGGTCGCCGGGGCGCTCTCGGCGGCCGGGGCGCTGGTGTGCGTGAGCGCGCGGGACACGGCCGAGGTCCGGCGTACGGCCGCGGAGCTGGGCGGGACCGGCCTGGCCGGCAGCGTCGCCGAGCCGCAGCACGCCCGGGAGCTGACCCGGCTGGCGCTGACCGAGTTCGGGCGGCTGGACATCCTCGTCAACAACGCGGCGACCAACCGCCCGTACGGCCCGCTCATGGACGCCGACCTGGGCCTGTGGCGGGAGGCGTTCGCGGTCAACGTGGAGGCACCGCTGCGGCTCACGCAGTGCGCGTGGCGCGGCTGGATGCGGGAGCACGGCGGGTCGGTGGTCAACATCTGCACGGAGGGCGCGGCCCACGTCGGCCCCGACGTGGGCGCCTACGGCACCAGCAAGGCGGCCCTGCTGCACCTGACCCAGCAGCTGGCGGGCGAACTGGCCCCCCGGGTCCGGGTCAACTCGGTCTCCCCGGGCCTGGTACGCACGGAGATGGCCCGGTTCATGTGGGAACCGCGTGAGCGCGAGATCGCGGAAGGGCTGCCGATGGGGCGGATCGGGGAGCCGGAGGACGTGGCCGGGGCGGTGCTGTGGCTGTGCTCGGACGCCGCGGGATGGGTGACCGGAGCCGACCTGGTCGTCGACGGCGGAACCCGGGTACGAGCGGCACGCACGTCGGCCTAGCGCCAGTCCGGCGGATGGTGGTCCCCCTCCGGGGGAGGCATGGCAGACCCCGCGTCCGCGGCATGATCCGCCGCACGGCCCCCAGGGGCGCGGGGAACCGCGCGACCAGCCCCCTCCCGCACGGCCCGCGCCCGCCCGACGCCCCCCGGAACCCGGTCGCAGGGCGCCGACGACGGTCAAGCGGGGCTTACCACTTGCCCGGCTCGTAGTCCTTCAGGAAGACCCCGTACACGTCCTCGCCCTGCTCGCCGCGCACGACCGGGTCGTAGACCCGGGCCGCGCCGTCGATCAGGTCGAGCGGCGCGTGGAAGCCGGCCTCGGCCAGGCGCAGCTTGTCGTAGTGCGGGCGCTCGTCGGTGATCCAGCCGGTGTCCACGGAGGTCATCAGGATTCCGTCGGTCTCGAACATCTCCACCGCGCTGGTCCGGGTGACCATGTTCATGGCGGCCTTGGCCGCGTTGGTGTTCGGGTGCCCGGCGCCCTTGTAGCCGCGGCCGAAGACGCCTTCCATCGCGGAGACGTTGACGACGTACGCCCGTCCGCGCGCCGCCCGCTTCGCCGCCGCGGCCATGGCCGGCCGCAGCGCGCTGATCAGAATGAACGGCGAGGTGTAGTTGCAGAGCTGGGTCTCCAGGAGCTCGACCGGGGAGATCTGGTCGATGGTCTGCACCCAGGTGTTGGAGTCGACGACGTCCGGGACGAGACCGCCCGCGTCGATGGCGGTGCCGTCGAGGTGCCGGGCGACGCTGGCATTGCCCGCGACCAGCGCGAGATCGGCGACCTGCTGGGCGTCGAGCCCGCTGGTGCCGAGCGGCAGCGCGGCGAGGCCGTCCACGGCACCGGAGTTGAAGGCGCCGATGACCTGGTGGGCGGGGAGTTCACCGGCGGGCAGCGGGGCGCTCTCGCCCTCGACCAGGGCCGCGTAGGCCGAGGGCAGCCGGCGTACGGTCTGGGTCGCGTTGTTGATCAGGATGTCGAGCGGGCCCGCCGCGGCGACCTGCTCCGCCAGGGCGACGGCCTGGGCCGGGTCGCGCAGGTCGATGCCGACGACCTCCAGGCGGTGCAGCCAGTCCGCGGAGTCCTCCATCGCCTTGAAGCGGCGGATGGCGTCCTTCGGGAAGCGCGTGGTGATCGTGGTGTGCGCGCCGTCCCGCAGCAGCCGCAGCGCGATGTACATGCCGATCTTGGCGCGGCCGCCGGTGAGCAGGGCTCGCTTGCCGCTCAGGTCGGCGCGGACGTCCCGCTTGGCGCGGTTCAGGGCGGCGCAGTCCGGACAGAGCTGGTGGTAGAAGTAGTCGACCTCGACGTAGCGGCTCTTGCAGGTGTAGCAGGAGCGCGGGCGCTGGAGTATCCCCGCGATCCTGCCCTCCTCGGTCCGCGAGGAGGGCAGCAGGCCCTCGGTCTCGTCGTCGATGCGCTGGGCGGAGCCGGTCGCGGTGGCCTCGGTGACCGCCTTGTCGTGCGCGGTCTTGGCGGCCCGGCGCTCCTGGCGGCGGCGCTGCTTGACCGTGCGGTAGACGCCCGCCGTGGCCCGGCGCACCGCGATGGCGTCCGGGTGGTCGACGTCCAGCTCGTCCAGCTCGTCGAGCACGCTGAGGCAGACGGCGAGCCGCTCCGGGTCGATGCCCGGGCCGTAGACCACCTGGTCCTCGGCCGTCGGGCCGTCCTGTGTCACCGTCATCGCGCTGCCGCTTCCCTGATCCACCAGCGGCGCTCCGACTCGCGCCCGCTTTCGAACAGGGGATTTTACGGAGCGCCGGGCCCTACCTCCAAACCCGACCGCATCATGGATCGCAGACCGAGATCAGCGAGTCGACCTCGTCGGTCACCGCGCGGGCCAGCACGTCGAGGTCCGGGACGGCCGCCGCGTCCGCGACAAGGCCGTAGTGGACCTGGTTGCGGTAGGTGGAGATGGCGACCGCGAGGGACTGGCCGGGCGCGAGCGGGGCCAGCGGGTAGACGGCCGTCAGCGGGTGACCGCCCAGGCGCAGGCCGAGGCCGGGCAGCGGCACGCTGGTGACCAGGATGTCGAACCAGAGCCGGGCCGCCTGGCCGACGAGCGGTCCGCCGAGCCGGTGCCCGAGGGCGGGCACGTGGTCGGCGAGCAGCGCGACGGCACCGGCGCCCCGGTTGGGGCCGGCGTCCTTGTTGCGGACCATCGCCGTGCGGACGCGGTCGAGGCGGGCGAGCGGGTCGGGGTTGTCGACCGGAAGCCGTATCAGGTAGCCGGAGAGCCGGTTGCCCTGTGGGGTGGAGGTGCGCGGACGGCGCTTGGAGACCGGGATCAGCGCGCGCGGGGCGACACCCTGGGTGGGGTCGCCGCGCTCCTCCAGCCAGCGGCGCAGCGCGCCGGCGACGACGGCGATGAGCACGTCGTTGACGGTGCCGCCGACGGCCTTGCGGACCCGGTGCACATCGTCGATGTCGAGGTCGACGCCGGCGATGCTGCGGGTGCCGGTGGGCTCGGACCGCAGTGCGGCGGAGGAGCTCACCCCGAGGGCGGACAGGGCGACGGACGCGCCGATGTCCAGGGCCCGGCCGACGTCCGAGAGCGCGCCGCGCACCAGCTCGGGCACCTTGCGCAGGTCCGGCAGCGCCGGCAGCGTGCGCGGTGCCTCGATCGGGCGGGGGGCACGCTCGGGCAGGTCGAGCGGGTCCATGACGCCGGCGGCCAGCTTGAGGGCGCGCAGCCCGTCGGCGAGGGCGTGGTGGAACTTGAACAGCACCGCGAAGGAGACCCCGTCCTCGCCCGGCAGTACATGCGCCTCCCACGGGGGCCGGCCGCGCTCCAGCGGCCGTTGCATCAGCCGGCCGGCGACGGCCTGGAAGTCGTCGGTCGGGGCGTGCAGCCGGACGTGGTCGAGGGGATCGAAGTCCGGGGCGCTCTCGCGGGCGGCGCCGCCGAACGCGAGCGGCTGCCAGACGTCCTTGATGCGCATGCGCAGTCCGGGCACGGCGGCGGCACGGGCCGCGAGCAGGTCGGCCGCGTGGGCGCCGGCGGTCGGCGAGTGCGCCGAGAAGACGCCCAGCGCGCCGAGGTGCATCGGATGGCGGTCGGACTCGATGTTCCAGAACGCCAGATCGAGAGGGGCCAGCAGGTCAGCAGTCGCAGTCATCACGAAGGGTGCCTCGCGTCGACGGAGGGGGAATCAGCAGTCAAACGCCGACACCTGATTACGGTCAAGTACGATCACGCTACACACAGTTAACAGCAGATTAAGCCCCGCCTCCCCGCAAAGAGGCGGGACTCATGGGAAACCTGAGGTCACCTCAGCGCCGGCGGCGCCGCCTGGGGTGACGTACCCCACTCTGACGGGCGCGGGCCGACCGTGAACGCCAGCGAGCGCAGGGTGCGCAGTGAACCGTTCGTCAGATAGGTCCGGCCGTAGCCGGATCCGTCGATCCGGGCGGTCTGCACGTACCGGTCGGCGGCCGAGGTGCCGGGCGCGGTCACCGTGAAGCCGCCGCTCGGCCAGTAGCGGCGGTCCAGGCGGACGTCGGCCCGGTCGAAGACAGGCGTCGACAGACCCCACGTGCCGTATCCCGGCTGGACGGGGAAGAGGCCGATGGACGACAGCACGTTCCAGGCGGACATGGTGCCGAGGTCGTCGTTGCCGGTCATCCCGGTCGGCCCGTCGGTGAAGAGGGTGAGCGCCGCGTGCACCACGTCGGTGGTCTTCCAGGGCTGGCCGGTGGAGAGGTAGGTGTACGGGGCAGTGAGGTCGGGCTCGTTCATGGGGTTGTAGACGGCCGCGTGGTAGTAGTCATAGGCGTTGCCGTGCACCCACACCTCGCGCGCGGTCTTCTCCGGGTCGGCGAGGAGCTGGTCGTAGGCGAAGAAGGAGTCGAGCCGCCGGTTGGCGGCGTGCTCGCCGCCGATGAGGGAGATCACACCCGGCAGGTCCTGCGGGACCAGCCACTGGTACTGCCAGGCGGTGCCCTCGTGGAAGCCGATGCCGCGGCCCGGGTCGGGGTCGCCGGTGAAGGCGCCGGAGGCGTCACGGGCACGGAAGAAGCCGGTGGAGGGGTCGAAGACGTTGCGGTAGTTCTGGGCCCTGGTGGCATAACGGGCCGCGTCCGCGCCGTGGCCGAGGTTCCGGGCCATCTGGGCGAGCATCGCGTCGGACAGCGCGTACTCGAGGGTGACCGAGGCGCCGTGGTCGTAGTCGGAGTCGCCGACCTTGGTGTGCGGGCGGCCCTTGGCGTAGGGCGCGAAGCCGCCGGCGAGGTATTCGGCGTTGGCCTCGCGGCCGACGCCCGGGTTGGCGGCCGGGGGTACGCCGTCGGCGTTCTTCCGCAGCGCCCGGTAGGTCCGCTCCTCGTCCCCCTTGAGCAGCCCCGCCTGGTAGGCGGTGGTCAGGAACGGGGTGACGGGGTCGCCGGTCATGATGTTCGTCTCGACCGGGCCGTAGCCCCACTTGGGCAGCCAGCCGCCCTCCTCGTCGACCTTCAGCACCGACAGCGCCATGTCCCGTGCCTCGCGCGGGGCGAGCAGGGCGAGCAGCTGGGCCTGGGTGCGGTAGGTGTCCCAGAGCGACCAGTTCTGGTAGTAGGTGAACCCGGCGGGGCGGTGGATCCTCCGGTCCCAGCCGGTGTAGCGGCCGTCCGCGTCGTCGCCGACGTTGGGTGCCAGGAAGGCGCGGTACAGCGACGAGTAGAAGGTGCGGCGCAGGGTCGGGGAGCCGCCCTGGACGCGGATGCCCCCGAGCCGCCGCTCCCAGGCCTCCCGGGCCTGCCGTCGTACCGTGTCGAACGAACGGCCGCCCTCGGCCCGCAGATTGACCTCGGCGCCTCGCGCGTCGACGTACGACAGGGCGGTGGTCGCCTCGACGGTACGGTCCCGGGTGGTGTCGAAGCGGACGTAGGCGCCGTCGGCCCCGGTACGGGCCCCGGGGGTGACCGCGGTGCCGTTCCAGGTGCCGTGGGCGGTGAACGGGCGGCTGAAGCGGGTGACCGTGTACACCGTGTAGGGGGCGGTCTCCCGGCAGAAGCCATGGCCCGTGATCTTCGTACGGACGGTGTGGTCGTCGAGGATCTCGACCTCGCTGCGCACCGGCTTGTGCAGCGCCTGGCCCGCGTTGAGCAGGACGTTGGCCTTGTCGGTGGCCGGGAAGGTGTAGCGCTGGACGCCGGTGCGGGCGGTCGCGGTCAACTCGGCGCGGACACCGGAGTCGAGGCCGACGCGGTAGTAGCCGGGGCTCGCCTGCTCGTCGGCGTGGTCGAACCCGGCCGCGTACCGGGCGTAGTCCGTCTGCGTGACGTCCCCGGTGGTGGGCAGGACGGGCAGGTCGCCGCCGATGCGGCAGCCGACGCCCGAGAGGTGGACCAGGGAGAAGCCGCGGATCCGGTGCTGCGCGTAGTCGTATCCGGTGCTGTGCCCGGTGTCCGGGGAGAGCTGCACCATGCCGAAGGGCACGGCCGCGCCGGGGAAGGTGTTGCCCTCGTTCTGGGTCCCGATGAAGGGGTTGACCAGGTCGGCGAGGTGGCCGTCGGTCGGTTCGGCGGCTCCTGTGGCGGGGGCGGTGAGCAGCGCGGACGCTGTCAGTACCCCGGCCAGACACAGCCGTGTGCGCCGGGTCCCTCTCATGTCGGATGACCTCCGAAGCTTCGACGTCGTTGTCTGCATCGTGAGGGGGAAAGGCCGCAAAGACCGGCACCTGGGGGTTTTCACGCGCAGCGCGTCGCAGAAAGGGACGAGGCGGTACGAGACGGCCAACGAGTCGGGCCCGGCGCGGGAACGGCGCCGGGCCCGGTTTCGGGAAGAGGGCTACGAGACCGGTTGCCCCTTCCCGAGGGCGATCACCCCGCCCTTGGAGACGGTGTACAGCTCCGCGTCCCGGTCCGGGTTGACGCCGATGGTGGCGCCCGGCGGGACCTCGACGTTCTTGTCCAGGACCGCGCCCCGCACCACCGCGCCCCGGCCCACGACCACGTTGTCGTGCAGGATCGACCCCTGGACCACCGCACCGGGGTCGACGCGCACGCCCGGTGACAGCACCGACCGGGTGACCTGGCCCCGGATCAGGCAGCCGGCGCTGATGATGGACTCGCTCGCCATGCCGCCGGCGTTGAAGCGGGCCGGGGAGAGCTGGTTGGAGTGCGTGTAGATGGGCCAGCTGCGGTTGAAGAGGTTGAAGGCGGGCCGCTCGGCGATCAGGTCCATGTGCGCGTCGTAGTACGCGTCGAGGGTGCCGACGTCCCGCCAGTAGCCGCGGTCGCGGCTGGTCTCGCCGGGTATGTGGTTGGTGCCGAAGTCGTAGAGCTGCGCCTCGCCGCGGGCGGTGAGCTGAGGCAGTATCGAGCCGCCCATGTCGTGCACCGAGTCGTCGTCCTCGGCGTCCCGGTGCAGGGACTCGACGAGGGCCTTGGTGGTGAAGAGGTAGTTGCCCATGGAGGCGAAGACGCAGTCCGGGGCGTCCGGCAGCCCCGGCGGGTCGGCGGGCTTCTCCAGGAAGGTCTCGATCGTCTGCCCGTCCGAACGCGGGGTGATCACACCGAACGACGAGGACTCCACGCGCGGGATGCGGATCCCCGCGACGGTGACCCCGGCACCGCTCTCGATGTGCTGCTGGAGCATCTGCCGGGGGTCCATGCGGTAGACGTGGTCGGCACCGAACACCGCGACGTACTCGGGCTGTTCGTCATGGACCAGGTTGAGGGACTGCAGGATGGCGTCGGCGCTGCCGAGGTACCAGCGCGGGCCGAGCCGCTGCTGGGCCGGGACCGGGGTGACGTAGTTGCCGAGCAGGCTGGACATCCGCCAGGTGGTGGTGATGTGCCGGTCCAGCGAGTGCGACTTGTACTGGGTCAGCACGCAGATCCGCAGCACGTCCGCGTTGACGAGGTTGGACAGCACGAAGTCGACCAGACGGTACGTCCCGCCGAACGTGACAGCTGGTTTGGCCCGGTCGGCGGTCAGGGGCATCAGGCGTTTGCCTTCCCCACCCGCAAGCACGATCCCGAGTACCGAAGGCCCACCACGACGCATGGCCGCTCCCCTCACCCTGGTGCTCCATGCCTGCCCTCGAAGCACTCCCGCTAAGCCTGTACCCGGATCACGTCGAACAAGCGGCCTGCCAGTTACGACTGCTTGAGGATCTCCCCGTAGAGCCCGGCCGTGCGCCGGGCCACCGCGTCCCAGCCGAACTCCCCCACGGCGCGCTCCCGTCCGGCCTCGCCCATCCGCCGCGCCGTCTCCCGGTCGCCGACGACGGCGTCCAGCGCCCGGGCCAGGCCCGCCTCGAAGTCGTCGTCGAGATCGACCAGCAGCCCCGTCTTGCCGTCCTCGACGACCTCCGGGATGCCACCGACCCGGGACGCCACCACGGGCGTACCGCAGGCCATCGCCTCCAGGTTGACGATGCCCAGCGGTTCGTACACCGAGGGGCAGGCGAACACGGCTGCGTGGGTGAGGAGTTGGATGACGTCCGCGCGCGGCAGCATCTGCGGGATCCAGTGCACGCCCTCGCGGACCCGGCGCAGCTCCTCGAACAGCTCCCGGAACTCCCTGTCGATCTCCGGGGTGTCGGGCGCTCCGGCGCACAGCACCACCTGCACGCCGGGGTCGATGTCCCGGACGGCGCGCAGCAGATGCGGGACGCCCTTCTGGCGGGTGATGCGGCCGACGAACAGCACGTAGGGCCGCTCCGCGTCGATGCCGGTCCTGGCGAGGACGTCGGTGCCGCGGTCCGGCTGGTAGAGGGCGGTGTCGATGCCGTTGTGCACGACGTGCACCTTCGCCGGGTCCAGGGCGGGATAGCAGCCGAGGATGTCCGCGCGCATGGCCCCGGAGACCGCGATCACCGCGTCGGCGGCCTCGATCGCGCTGCGTTCGGCCCAGCTCGACAGGGCGTACCCGCCGCCGAGTTGCTCGGCCTTCCAGGGGCGCAGCGGCTCCAGGGAGTGCGCGGTCACCACGTGCGGGACGCCGTACAGCAGCTTGGCCACATGACCGGCGAGGTTGGCGTACCAGGTGTGGGAGTGCACGAGTTCGCGGCCCTCCAGGCCGGCGGCCATGGCGAGGTCCACGGAGAAGGTACGCAGCGCGTCATTGGCGGTGTCCAGCGCGGACCAGGGACGGTGCCGGACGACACCCACCCCGCGGCCCTCGCCCCAGCAGTGCACCTCCAGGTCGACCAGAGGCCTCAGTTCCCTGGCGAGGAACTCGACATGGACACCCGCGCCGCCGTAGACGTCCGGAGGGTACTCCCGGGTCAGCAGTCCCACTCGCACCCGCAACCCCCTGATCTCCACGGCCGGTTGTTCCATGGTCACCCAGATGCGGCGCGCGGGGAAGAGCACGGTGGTTGTGTGAAACAACAGTCACCGCAGACCCCGCCGCCCGGTACCCGGTAGTAGAGACAGCAGCTCCGCCGCCGGAAGGCCGGGCCCGTACGGATGCCGGTGGGGCGGAGCAGGGGGTGCCCGAAGAGCGCGTCGACGGCGGCACGGGTACGCCCCGCGGCCTCGGGGCGGCCGTCGGCACGGGCCCACCGCTCCAGCTCACCGGCGGCGCCGGCCAGCGCGGAGGCCGCGTTGCCCCACAGCAGGCCGGCGGCGATGTTGTAGCGGGCCCGCACCGCCTCGGCCAGGGGTTCGAGATGGCCGTGTACGACGGCGTCCGCGAGCGCGTCCGGTCCGGCATCCCCGGGCAGCGGGCGGACCTCGGTGAGCCGGAGGTCGTCCGGGGCGCCCGCCCCGGCGTCCCAGCGGAGCAGCCCGGGGTCCAGGTCGGGGAGGCGGCCGTAGCGGGCGGCGCAGCCGAGGGCGACGGACCAGAGCCGGGCGGCCAGCCCCTGATGGGCGATGGAGGCGGCGACCCGGAGGTCCGGAGCACGGAGACGGCCGGAGACCACCCCGACACGGAAAGTCAGGACATTCTCGTAAACATCCGATGTTATTTTCTCGTAAGCTTTTGCGAGGCTCGGCAGTTCGTTGATCCGCATCGCCTCCGGGCCTCCGGCCGCCGATCGGAGTGTCCGCAGGACGAAGAAGCCGCCGAGCGGGCGGAGCGCGGCGAGATCGGGGTCCAGGTCCACGAAGAGCAGTAGTACCAGGCTTCTCAGGATCCGCGCGCCGCCGGTCTCCACCCGCCGATGCCCACCCTGGGGATGATCGGAGACCTCCCCTACTCCATCGGTAGTACGAGTCATTGGGTGCTCAGGTACGACGACGGGAAGCGATCGGACCGGCACAGTGTTGCTCATGGAAGCCGACCGTTCACCGTGCGGGACCGCCCAGCGGATCCGCCTGACGCAGAGGAGCCCTGCATGAGTTCCCTCGCGTTGTCCGTGCTGCTGTCCTTCGTGTCCGCCGTCGCCTACGCCGGCGGAGCGATCGTGCAGGAGCAGGTCGCGGTCACCTCCCCCGACGAGCGGTACGCGCCGCTGCGCCGCCCGAGCTGGTGGGGGGCGATGGCACTGAACGGCCTCGGCGGCCTGCTGCATGTCGTCGCGCTGGCCTACGGCCCACTCAGCCTGGTCCAGCCGCTGGGCGCGCTCACCATCGTGTTCGCGCTGCCCATGGCGGCCCTGTTCGTCGGCCGCAGGGCCGGGTCGACCGCCTGGCGGGGGGCCGTCATGGCCACCGTGGGTCTGGCCGGCCTGCTCTCGCTGGTGGGCTCGTCCGACTCCCACACCCTGGACTCCGCCGGCCGGACCGGGGTCGCGCTGGTCACCGGCGCGGCGATCGTCGGGCTGATGGCCGCGGGACGGGCCGCGCACCGGCACCCGGCGGTGCGCAGCGTGCTGCTCGCCGTCGCGTCCGGCATAGCCTTCGGCATGTCCTCCGTCTTCACCAAGGTCGTGGCGATCGACTGGGACGGCGGGATCGCCGTGACCGACCTGCTCTGGCTGGCCGCGATCGCCGTCTACGCCGTCGCCGGCGTCACGATCTCCCAGGCCGCGTACCGCGGCGGTGGTCTCGCCGCGCCGCTTGCCACACTGACGGTGGTCAACCCGGTGCTGGCCGCGGCGGTCGGCATCACGATGTTCGACGAGACGTTCCGCTACGGCACGACCGGCACCCTGCTGGCGCTGGCCTGCGGTGTGGTGGCGGTGGGCGGCCTGATCCTGCTGACGACCGAACGCATCGAGAGCACGCCGCACCCCGCGGGCACCGCACCGCGGCCCGAGACCTCACCCGACCCGCTGATCGAGGCCCTCGTCGAACTGGCGGAGGCAGGCCTGGCCCAATCCGACCTGCCAAAGGATCCGCAGGAGCGCGACCTGACGCCGGCCGCCGTGACCAGGACGGGTCCGGCAGGGGATGGTCTCGCGGATGCGGGACTGACGGGCGCGGCACTGGCGGACGCGGCACTGGCGGTCGGCGGTGCGGCGGAGGCCGAACTGACGGATCTGACGGATCTGACGGAAATGGCGGACCTGACCGGTCCGGCGGAAGCCGGGCCGGTGCGGGCAGGTCCCGCGAAGGCCGGGCCGGCCGAGGCGAGTCCGGCGCACACCGGGCCGGCCGGTGCGGGGCTCGCCGCGGGCGGTGCGGTGGAGAGGGAGCCGGTGGACGCCGGGAGGACGGGGCCGGGGCTGGTCGAGATGCCCCAGCAGCGCACCACGTCCGTGGCCGACGTCGTTCTCCCGGCTCCCGTACTCAACCGTCACCGGCTGCGCGTCAAAACCTGACGCCGCCGGCCCGGAGATAGGCGACCGGGTCGATGTCCGTGCCGAAACCGGGCCCCGTCCGCACCTCGAAGTGCAGATGCGGGCCCGTGGCGTTCCCGGTGGACCCCGAGCGGCCGATGCGCTGCCCCGTGGACACGTGCTGCCCGGCCCGCACGGAGATGGCCGAAAGGTGGCCGTACTGCGTGTAGCGGCCGTCGGCGTGCCGGATGACCACCTGGTAGCCGTACGAACCGCCCCACCCGGCCGTGACGACCTCCCCGGTCTCGACCGCCCGCACGGAGCTGCCGGTGGGCGCCAGGAAGTCGACGCCGGTGTGGTAACCCTTCGACCAGTGCGAGCCGGACGCGTGGTAAGGCGTGCCGATCGCGGCGTCGACGGGCGCGACGAGGGAGTGGCCGCTGTGCGTGGAGGCCTTCTCGGTCCCGCCCGCCGGCTTGGACCTGGGCTTGGTCCTGGGCTTGGTGCCGGCCGTCGACTTCTTGGCCGCCGGCCCGGTCTTCGCGGCCCCGGCCGCCTGGCCGGTCAGGGTCAGCCGCTGGCCCGGCAGGATCAGGTCGGGATCGGCGCCGACCGTCGCGCGGTTGGCGGCGTAGAGCCGGTGCCAGCCGCCGGTGACGTCCTGCTCCTCGGCGATCCCGGACAGCGTGTCGCCGTGCACCACCGTGTACATCTCGGCCTTGCCGGCCCGGGACTGCGGTGTGGTCTGCGGCTTTACGTCCCGTACCGAACTCTTCGCCGGGCGGGTGGCGGCGCTCTCGGTGTGCACCTCGGGTGTGGCGCCGCCGCGCGTGAGCCCGGCCCGGACCGAGCAGACGGGCCACGCGCCCGGCCCCTGCCCGCCCAGGGCCTTCTCGGCCACGGCTATCTGCTGGTCCTTGGTGGCGAGGTCGGCACGCGGCGCGTACCGGGTGCCGCCGTAGGCCTCCCAGGTCGACTGGGTGAACTGGAGTCCGCCGTAGTAGCCGTTGCCGGTGTTGATGGCCCAGTCGCCGCTGGACTCGCAGGCGGCCACCTTGTCCCAGGTGGACACGGACGCCGCGTCGGCGCTCCCGGCCGCGGCCAGCGGCAGCGCCAGCCCGGCGCCGCCCGCCGTGACGGTGAGCGATGCGCGGTTGATCCTGTTCGGCTGGTACCGGCGGTGCCGCCCGCGTTCGGCCATGTCTGAATGCCCCCTCGCCACGCGCGTCAGGAAGGCCAAAAGTAAGCGCCGCGAACAGGCCATGACAAGACAGCAATCAGCCGCCTCCCGCACCTGGCGAAACGGCTGTCCCGCCGTGAAGCCGCGCGGGCCGAGGTCGACTTGACCGGCCGTCAGCCGGGGTCCCGCGCGACTCGTCGGCGAAGCGGCCCGCGAGGCTACTGAGGCGTCGGCGGCTGTGGTCCGTATCTGCAAGTGCGGCCGGTCGAACGGCGAGTCAGGATGGCCTTTGGGCAATACTGGCGGGCAGAGCGGCGGCAGCATCCCTTGCACGTTCTACGGGATCGACTTGATCTTTGAGGAGCAGGCGGTATGAGCACTTCGGCGCAGATCGGCGTCACGGGTCTCGCGGTCATGGGCCGCAACCTCGCCCGGAACTTCGCGCGCAACGGCTACACGGTGGCGTTGCACAACCGCACGGTGTCAAAGACACGCGAGCTGGTGGAGAACTTCGGGGACGAGGGCGACTTCATCGCGGCCGAGACCGCCAAGGAGTTCGTGGAGGCCCTGGAGCGGCCCCGCCGGCTGGTCATCATGGTCAAGGCCGGCGGCCCGACGGACGCGGTGATCGAGGAGTTCGCACCGCTCCTGGAGCCCGGCGACATGATCATCGACGGTGGCAACGCGCACTTCGCGGACACCCGGCGCCGGGAGAAGGCGCTGCGCGAGCAGGGCATCCACTTCGTGGGCATGGGCGTGTCCGGCGGCGAGGAGGGCGCGCTGCACGGGCCGAGCATCATGCCGGGCGGCCCGAAGGAGTCGTACGAGTCGCTGGGCCCGATGCTGGAGAAGATCTCGGCGAAGGCGGCCGACGGCGCGCCGTGTGTGACGCACATCGGTCCCGACGGCGCCGGGCACTTCGTGAAGATGGTCCACAACGGCATCGAGTACGCCGACATGCAGCTGATCGGTGAGGCGTACCAGCTGCTGCGGGACGTCGCCGGGTACTCCCCCGCGCAGATCGCCGAAGTCTTCCGGACCTGGAACACGGGCCGGCTCGACTCGTACCTGATCGAGATCACGGCGGAAGTGCTGGCGCACGTGGACGCGTCGACCGGCAAGCCGTTCGTGGACGTGGTGGTGGACCAGGCCGAGCAGAAGGGCACCGGCCGCTGGACCGTCCAGATCGCGCTCGACCTGGGCGTGCCGGTGTCGGGGATCGCCGAGGCGGTCTTCGCACGCTCGCTGTCCGGCCACGCCGACCTGCGGGCGGCCTCCCGGGACCTGGCCGGTCCGAAGCCGAAGGCGCTGTCCGAGGCGGAGGCGGCGGCGTTCGCGGACCGGGTGGAGCAGGCGCTGTACGCGTCGAAGATCGTGTCGTACACGCAGGGCTTCCACGAGATCCAGGCGGGCAGCGACGAGTACGACTGGAACGTCGACCTCGGTGCCGTGTCCTCGATCTGGCGGGGTGGCTGCATCATCCGGGCGGCGTTCCTGGACCGGATCCGGGCGGCCTACGACGCGCGGGCGGACCTGCCGAGCCTGCTGTCCGACGAGACGTTCGCGCGGGAGATCGCCGGGGCGCAGGACGACTGGCGTGAGGTGGTCGTCGCGGCGACGCGCGAGGGCGTCGCCGTGCCCGGTTTCTCGGCGGCACTGGCGTACTACGACGCGCTGCGGGCGGAGCGGTTGCCCGCGGCGCTCACGCAGGGGCAGCGGGACTTCTTCGGGGCGCACACCTACCGGCGGGTGGACCGGGAGGGCGCGTTCCACACGCTGTGGGGCGGGGACCGTAGCGAGGTCGACGCGTAGGGGGAAGTCGCCGTTGGCCGTGGGTGCGGGTGGGCTGCGGGATTGCGCAGTTCCCCGCGCCCCCTGCGGCGTGGCGGCTGGGCTCGGTGTTCGGGTTGCCGGTCGGTTCGCGGATCCGCGCCGTTCCCCGCGCCCCTTATGAGGTTCGCGGATCCGCGCCGTTCCCCGCGCCCCTTATGAGGAGTCAGGTGAGGGGTGGGCCCGGTTCCGGGACGGGGGTGGGGTCCGGGTTCGGGGGGACGGGGGTCGGGGTGGGGGACGGCGGCGGTGGCGTGGGCACGGGGCCCGGGGCCGGCGGTGGTTCCGGGGTGGGGACCGGGCTGGGATAGGGGTCCGGAGGGCTGGGGTCAGGGGGTACCGGGGCGGGCTGTGGGTTCGTCATGGCGTCCTCCGGCCAGTGGCTCGACTTCACCTCTGGGGTGTACTTCCCACCTACCCGGACGGGGCTCCCGCACTCACCCCGCCGCCCGCGCCGCCGCCGCGAGGCCGGGGCGCGGGCTGGAGAGAACCGGCACGGCGGTCGTCGTCAGCCGCTGGGCCGGGGTCATCGACGCCTGGGCCAGGACGATCACGTCGGCGTCGGTCACGGCGTCCGCGGCCGCCGCCACCAGACGGGCGCATCCCTCGATGTCCCCCGCCTCGAAGCGGGTCCAGGCCTCCGTCACGACCTGGGCGCGGGCAGCGACCGGGCGGTCCGCGCGGCGGCCCTCGTCCTCGATCAGGGCCAGGGTGGGGGCCAGGGTGCTCTCGACCGTGGCCAGGACGGCGACACGCGGTCCGGATGTCACCGCCGCGGCCGCCATCGGGCGGTCGCCCCGGACCACCGGGACACCGACCCTGTCCGCGGCCCGTTCCGCCACCTCGCCGATCGTCGAGCAGGTGCAGAGCACGGCCCGTACGCCGTCCGTCGCCGCCTGCTCCAGGGCCGTCGCGACCGCGGGTGCCACCGCCTCGGGCCCCTCCCGGCGGGCCCGGGCGAGGAGTTTTGGTGCCACGTGGTGTCGTAGCTCCAGGCCCGGGTGGTCCTCGTCGCGCAGGGCGTCGAAGACGGGGATGTGGAGGGGGGACGTGTGGAGCAGGGCGAGCACGCGCTGTACCTCAGAACCGGCCGGGGTGGGCGACCAGCCACTCCTTTGCCGCACGCAGCAGCTCGGGATCGGCCGCCGGAGCCACCTCGGGGTGACGTTCGGCCCACCTGACGACGTACGGGCAGAGCGGGGCCACCGGGGTGTCCTCGCGCTCGGCGATCGCGTACAGCTCGCGGGCGAGGGAGCCAGCGATGCCCTTCCCCTCGTGCTCCGGTTCCACGATGGTGTGGACCGGCACCAGGGCCCGGGAGGGCGACTCCAGCACGAAGTACTCGACGTGGCCGACGACTTCGTCGCCGGCGACCGCCTCCAGACGGCCCGCCGCCCGGTCGTCGCGGATCTCGATGTCGCTCATGTCGCCCTCCTGGTCCGCCGGTCAGGCCGACACGGCCTGCGGGCTGCGCTCCTGGTCCGATCCGGGTACCGGCTCGGACGGGTCGGCGCCGAGCGCCACGACGCGGTTGTCGTGGTCCACGTGCACGACCCGCGGCCGAAGCGTACGCGCCTCGGCGTCGGTGACCTGAGCGTAGCTGATGATGATCACCAGGTCGCCGGGGTGGACGAGGTGCGCGGCCGCTCCGTTGATCCCGACGACGCCGGAACCCCGCTCGCCCTCGATGACGTACGTCTCCAGCCGGGCGCCGTTGCTGATGTCGACGATGTGGACCAGCTCACCGGGGAGCAGGTCGGCGGCGTCGAGGAGGTCGGCGTCGATGGTCACCGATCCCACGTAGTGCAGGTCGGCCTGGGTGACGGTGGCTCGATGGATCTTGGACTTGAACATGGTGCGCAGCACTATGGACTCCCAGAAGACGGCTCCCCGCCAGCTTTCTGCAGGTCAGGGGCATCGCCACTGTACACCGGCACTCCTGTCACCCGAAGATTTCGAGGAACATCGATCTCGTTCGGGCAGGAGGGTTCCTCGCCTGCTCCGACGCTCGGGCCAGGCTGTCGCACCCTCGCCCGGCCAAGCACCTGCCGCGGAATGTGCGAGGACTCGGGCCGGCCGGATGCCGGCCTGCCCGACGATGCGCCAGGAACGCACTTCGTCCGGTACGGAGCCGTCCTTCGCACCGACCCGGACGGCGTTCACGCACCCGGCAGCCCGGGGCCTCATCCGGTCCCAGGGCATCAGGCGGTCGAAGGGGACCTGCGAGCGGCTGACGCCAAGCCACCGCCGGTGACGGTGGCCGGGATCCGGTTGACGCCTCGCATCAGACCGACCGCCTTGCGCAGCCGCATGTCGTAACCGGGCTGCCGGAGCAGGCAGGGGAACAGGCGGCGCGGGTGTGCAGGGGCGTGCCGGGATGCTCCTTCACTGACACCCTCGTTCTCGTCGCCGCAGGCAGCCCTTGGACCGCACCACCAGGAGGAACCCGTGTCATACCCGCAACCGCTCACCCCCGAGGAGAAGCTCGCCGACGCGAAGCAGCTGTTGAACCTCCCGCGTATCGTCGTGATCTGCGGCTCCACCCGCTTCATGACCGAGATGAACGAGGCCGATCTGCGGGAGACCACAGCCGGAAGGATTGTCGTCAGCCCGGGCTGTGACATGAAGTCGCCGCACGGACTCTGGTCCGATCCCGTCGAGGCCGAGGCGCTGAAGGTCCGGCTCGACGATCTGCACCGGGCGAAGATCCGGCTCGCTGACGAGGTGCTCGTAGTCGGCGACTACATCGGAGACAGCACCCGAGCCGAAATCGGCTACGCCCGGTCGCTGGGCAAGCCCGTGCGGTTCACGCACCCCGAAGCCGACCCTGACTCCTGACCGGCTCGCAGGCTCTTCGGCCGCCGCCGACCCCACATCCTCCGCAGGCATCCCCTGGCATTGATCATCCGGGCCGGACTCGGCGGAAGCGTCCGCCCGCCGGCCTCTTCGGCCGGCCCGCTAGGCAGCTCGGCGGACCGATACCCAGAGGTCTGCACCCGGTGACCGCCTCCGCGGGTATCGCGGCCGCCGTCACCTGGGAGGGGCCTGCGCACCGACCCGGCTGACAGCCTGCGCCTGCCGTTCCCCGCGCCGCGGACGCAGGCGTGGTCCGCCAGCGGTTCAGCAGCCGGAGTCGGCGATGACGAAGTAGCCCGGAGAGGTCTCCTTGAGCGTGTGGGTGACCGCGACGTTGTACAGGCCCATGTTCTGCGCGGAGCCGTTGGCGTAGGTGTAGCCACCCGACTGATGGGCACGACCGGCCTGAACCTGCTGGTAGTTGTTGGCGGTGTAGCACGCCGGTGCGGAGCCGGTCGTGGTCGCCGTGACCGCCCCGGAGGACGCGCCGACGGCTCCCGAGGAATCGACCGCCGCTACGGTGTAGCTGTAGAAGGTGCCGGCTGACAGGCCGCTGTCCGTGTACGTGGTGCCCGTCGCGGAGCCCACCTTCGAGCCGCCCCGGTAGACGTTGTACGTGGTGGCGCCGCTCACGGCGTTCCACGACAGCGAGGCGCCGGTACTGGTGGTGCCGGTGACCGTGAGGCCGGAAGGGGCCGGCAGGGAACCGGTGCCGCCGCCGCCGTCCAGGCCCCAGAACTTCGCGGTGTGGTAGCTGGAGCAGATGTAGTTGAGGTAGTACGTCCCCGTGCTGCCGCACTGGTCGGCTCCCGAACCGGGGTTCACCGCCAGGCCGTGCGCCATGCCGGAGACGGAGAACAGGGCGACCGCGGCCTTGCCGGTGGTGTCGTCGTAAATGCTCTCGGTGGTGCCGCCGGTGAGGCTCCGGGTGCTGGAGGCCGTCTGGCCGATGCCCCAGACGTCGGTCCACTGGTCGCGCAGCTCGGTGCCGTTGACGGGGGCGACGGTGGTGTCGGAGGAACCCTGCCAGATGGCCACCCGCGGCCACGGGCCCGCGTACCCCGGGTAGGAGTTGCGGACCTTGTCGCCCCACTGCTTCGGGGTGAGGTTCTGACCGCTGTACTGGCAGCCGGAGGCGGCGGTCTGTGTGGTGGCGCACTGCGCGGGAAGACCCGAGTCGACGGCTCCCCCGGCGAACACGTCCGGGTAGTCGGCGAGCAGGTCTGCGGTCATGCCGCCGCCGGCGGACAGCCCGGAGACGAAGACGCGGCCGCGGTCCGAACCGTACTGCGCCACGGCGGTGTCGACCATCTGCTTGATCGAGGCCGCCTCGCCCTTGCCCCGCGTGTCCTTGGCCGAGTCGAACCAGCTGAAGCAGGACAAGCTGTTGTTGGCCGAGCCGGTCTGCGGGTACACCACGGCGAAGCCCCACTGGTCGGCGAACTTCTGCCAGCCGGAGTGCGCGTGGTAGTCGCTCGCCGACTGGGTGCACCCGTGCAGGGCGACCACCAGCGGTGCGCCGGCGGCCAGCCCGGACGGTGCGTACTCGTACATCGCCAGGTTGCCGGGGTTCGAGCCGAAGTTGGTGACCTGCTGGAGGGTGCCGGCCGCCGCGGCGCTCGACGCGACGGGGGCGACGACGCCCAGGCCCGTCGCGAGGGCGCCCAGTGCGGCGGCCAGTGCGGTCCGCCGGAACAGTCCACGCCAGGTGGAGTGAAGCATGATGCGACTCCGATGAGTGGTGGGGAGGGGGGATCGTGGGCCCGGCGCGCCGCCCTGCGGTCCCACCCCGCCCGGGCAACGCCCCGCACCCATCGCTTCGGACCGTCACCGCGGCACCCGTCCGCGGCCCGCCCGCTGTCGAACCGACCTGCTGGAGACGGACCGTACGACCGGCGGTCCCGGCCGCGACATGTGAGGGGCACCCAGGACCGCGCTGCCCGGCGTGGCTCGCGCACCCATGGTGCCGGCGATGGCGCTGTGACATGCGACGAGTCGCGCGGGCCGGCCCAACGGCACATATCAGGTGGTGCGGGCCGGCTGCGGCCGCCGGAACCCCGGCCGACCGGCTTGGGATGGCGGCGGTCCCCATCCCATGGTTCGCAGGTATGTCGACAGCGCACATGTCTCATTGCTCTGTTGCTCCCTACCGTGTTCGGCCATGGACAGCACCAAGAGCTCCGACGAGAGCTCACCCCAGCATCCCGGGCCCGGTGACACCGCCGCGCGCGGTCCGGCGTCGACCGGATTCCTGACCGGCCGCAAGGTTCTGGTCACCGGCGCCGCGAGCGGGATCGGCCGGGCCTGCGCGGAAGGCTTCGCCGCGGCCGGTGCCGAGGTGTACGTGGTGGACCGGGCCGGTGAGACCGCCAAGGAGGTGGCCGAGTCGATCGGCGGCACCGCTGTCGTGGCCGACCTCTCCGAGGCAGAGGCCGTCGACGCGCTCCCGGACGACGCCGACATCGTGGTCAACAACGCCGGTCTGCAGCATGTCGCCCCGCTGCACGAGTTCCCCCCCGCGCGCTTCGCGCTGATCCAGCGGGTCATGGTGGAAGCGCCGTTTCGCATCCTGCGCCGCACCCTGCCCCACATGTACGCGAACGGTTGGGGCAGGGTCGTCAACATCTCGTCCGTGCACGGACTCCGGGCCAGCGCCTACAAGTCCGCGTACGTCACGGCGAAGCACGCGCTGGAGGGCCTGAGCAAGGTCGTCGCCCTGGAGGGCGCCCCGTACGGTGTGACCAGCAACTGCGTCAACCCGGGCTACGTCCGCACACCGTTGGTCGAGGAGCAGATCGCCGACCAGGCACTCGCCCACGGCATCCCGGCCGCGGACGTGGTGGACCAGGTGTTCCTGGACCGCACCGCGATCAAACGTCTGATCGAGCCCGCCGAGGTCGCCGCGGCGGCCCTGTGGCTGTGCACCGAGGACAGCGGCTACATCACCGGCAGCTCGATACCTCTCGACGGCGGCTGGACCGCTCGCTGAAGGCCCGTCACACCGGCTCTCGGACGGGGCCGTCGACGTTCCCCACCACGGCGGCGGTCCGCACCGCGGCCACGCGGCCGCTGTCCCGCACCACCAGCCCCGGCCCCTTCCTTCCGTCCCCGACGCCGACCGGTCTCGGCGGTTCCGCTCCCCTTCGAATCCGCAACGGTGACCACCGTGCCCAGCGCTCACGACGCCGTGACCGACCCAGGCAGCTCCACACGACCAGCAGGTCTGCGCAAGCTCACCGGAGCGGCCGGGCAGCAGTGGCAGAAGGCGAGTTCTCCGCTGTCACGGTTGCGGCGAACGAGGAGACGGCGGTGACCGGGCTGGTCGTCGGCGACGCCGGCCAGGACCCGGTCGTAAGCGATCCCCTTCTGCCTCCCGGCGTCGGCGGAGGGCTTCCGCAAGGCCCCTTCCGGCAACCGCTCGGCCGGTGCATCGGCCCGCGCCCTGCCCGCCAGGGTGGCGATCCGGTGATCGCGGGCGACCGCGAGGACGTAGCCGACCTGGGATATTCCAGCGCTCGGCAGCTGCGGATCGCCTTGGCAGACCCCGTCCGCTGCCACCCGGGCTGCACGAATCCCGGTGTCCGGGGTCCGGTCGATCATGCGGAGGGCGAGCGCGGGCTTCGTGGCGAAGCCGACCTCCTCAGGAATCCCGGCCGACCGGCGGCGGCCCGCGCCCGTGATCCACGAGCGCGGGACATACCGTTCCCGGTCGATCGCCGCGTGCCCGCGCCGATGCGCGCGGCAGTGCCGGTGCGCCGTCCCGGACCGCCTCGGCGTCCCACGGCGCCCCGAGGGCAGACGGAGCACGACGGACCGCGATCGACATGACGTTCCACCTCGATACTCCGGCGGCCGGGAGCGCATGCGCGGGTCGCGTGCCTCTCCCGGTACCGTCAAGGCATGAGTCATCCGCACCCCGAACTGAAAGCCGCCCCGCCTCTGCCCGAAGGGGGGCTGCGGGTCATCGCCCTGGGCGGCCTGGGTGAGATCGGCCGCAACATGACCGTCTTCGAACACGCCGGCAAACTGCTCATCGTCGACTGCGGTGTGCTGTTCCCCGAGGAGACCCAGCCCGGCGTGGACGTGATCCTGCCGGACTTCACCTCGATCCGGGACCGGCTGGACGACGTCGTGGCCATGGTCCTCACCCATGGCCACGAGGACCACATCGGCGGCGTGCCGTACCTGCTCCGTGAGCGGTCCGACATTCCCGTCGTCGGTTCCAAGCTGACGCTGGCGTTCCTGGAGGCCAAGCTCAAGGAACACGGGATCCGGCCGCGCACGACGCGGGTGCGGGAGGGCGACCGGCGCGGCTTCGGGCCCTTCGACTGCGAGTTCGTTGCGGTCAACCACTCCATCCCCGACAGCCTCGCGGTCGCGATCCGCACCCGGGCCGGGATGGTGCTGCACACCGGTGACTTCAAGATGGACCAGTTCCCTCTCGACGACCGCATCACCGATCTGCGCGCCTTCGCCCGCCTCGGCGAGGAGGGCGTGGACCTTTTCCTCACCGACTCCACCAACGCCGAAGTACCCGGCTTCACCACCTCCGAGCGTGAGCTGAACCCGGCGATCGAGCAGGTGATGCGCACCGCGCCGCGCCGGGTCATCGTCTCCAGCTTCGCCAGCCATGTGCACCGCATCCAGCAGGTCCTGGACGCCGCCCACCAGCACGGCCGCAAGGTCGCCTTCGTCGGCCGGTCGATGGTCCGCAACATGGGCATCGCTCGTGACCTGGGATATCTGAAGGTCCCGTCCGGTCTGGTCGTGAGCACGAAGGAACTGGAGAAGCTCCCGGACCACAAGATCACCCTGGTGTGCACCGGCTCCCAGGGTGAACCGATGGCCGCGCTGTCACGGATGGCCAACCGGGACCACGTGATCCGCATCGACGAGGGCGACACCGTCCTGCTCGCCAGCTCCCTCATCCCAGGCAACGAGAACGCCATCTACCGGGTGATCAACGGACTCACCCGTTGGGGCGCCCACGTGGTCCACAAGGGCAACGCCAAGGTGCACGTCTCCGGGCACGCCAGCGCCGGCGAACTCGTCTATTGCTACAACATCGTCAAGCCCCGCAACGTCATGCCCGTGCACGGCGAATGGCGCCACCTGCGGGCCAACGGCGACCTCGCCATCCGTACGGGTGTCAGCCCCGACCGGGTCGTCATCGCCGAGGACGGCGTCGTCGTCGACCTGGTCGACGGACGCGCGTCCATCACCGGCAAGGTCCCCGCCGGCAACGTCTACGTGGACGGCATGGAAGTCGGCGGCGCAACCGAAGCGTCCCTCAAGGACCGGCTCACCCTCGCCGCCGAAGGCGTGGTCACGGTAGTGGCGATCGTCGACGCGGACACCGGCGCCCTCGCCGAGGCCCCCGACTTCCTGGCCCGGGGGTTCGTCCACGACGACACCACCTTCGAGCCGGTCATCCCGGTCATCGAGAAGACCCTGGCCACCGCGGCCGCGGAAGGCGTCGGGGACGCGCGCCAACTCGAACAGCTCATCGCCCGCGCCGTGGCGAACTGGGCGTTCCGCACCCACCGTCGCAAGCCCCTCGTCATCCCCGTCATCATCGACGCCTGAGCCACGCCGGGCACGGAAGTGCGTCGCCACCCCGGCAGGCCGGTGTGGCGACGCACTTCGGAGAACGGGGACGGCCGAGGGAGGCCATGACGGTGGCGGGGACGCTGGCGCCGACGGAGCCCGTCGAGTCACTCGACGTGGTCGCGGGCATGCGCAAGAAGCAGCTCGGGGCCGCGTCGGTGTCGTTCTTCATCACCGACTTCACCGGCGACCCGGTCGGTTCGGGCCCGCGGCGCCGGACGCGGAGGTCGTGCGGGATATCGGCGAGACCGCGCACGCCCTGACGTCGGCTCCTCCGAGCCGCACGGTCGCGGCGCAGGACACGCGGCTCCCGTGTCCGACGTCGCCCGCGGCGACTGAGGTCGGGAGGTTCCGGGCCGAAGTCGCATCGGCCCGGGCCTCCACAGATCAGGCGACTTCGTCCAGGTGGGCGACAGGACCCGCACCGGCGGAGGCCACGGACGCGACGTGCGCGCTCCCCCGGGCGGGTCTGCGAGGTCAGGCCAGGTTGATGTTCTCGGCCTGCGGACCCTTCTGGCCCTGGGTGACGTCGAACGTCACGGCCTGGCCCTCCTGGAGCTCACGAAAGCCAGTGGAGTTGATCGCCGAGTAGTGCGCGAAGACATCCGGGCCGCCGCCGTCCTGGGCGATGAAGCCGAAGCCCTTCTCCGCGTTGAACCACTTCACAGTTCCCGTAGCCATGGTCATGCCTTCCAGTCGATGAACGCCTGCCACTCCGTGTGGCAGGCGGAGGTGATCGCCCTGGTTCCTGCGGCACAGCACAGCAAAACGCCCACACCAAAGGCGTGGGCAAGAGGGAATTCCGAACCACGACAGCTGACGCAGACGTTACACGCCCACACGCCGCGTCACCAGAGGAAGTGATCACGCCGCACACGAGACCGTGCGTGCCCGCCGACGCCGACGGGCACGCTCATCTCATGCCCCTGCCGACGGGTTCGCTGATTCGGCGGCACGGCGATATTCGGCGTTGAGGCGCTGGGCCTCATCCAGTTGGTCTTCGAGGATGACGATGCGGCAGGCGGCCTCGATGGGGGTCCCCTGGTCGACGAGCTCCCGGGCGCGGGCCGCAATGCGCAGCTGGTAGCGGGAGTAGCGGCGGTGGCCGCCCGCGGAGCGCAGCGGGGTGATGAGGCGGGCTTCGCCGATGGCGCGGAGGAAACCCTGTGTGGTGCCGAGCATCTCGGCGGCCCGGCCCATGGTGTAGGCGGGGTAGTCGTCGTCATCGAGACGGCCGAACGTGTCGTCTGCTGTCATCGCACCTCTCTGTGGAACGCGTCGAGGGGCCCTGGCGCCGTACTGGCACCAGGGCCCCGAAGGAACTACTACACCATCTGCCGGCCCTGATACTGAACCGGCCCTGTGTTTCCGCAGACCCCACCGACATGCTGTCGGAGGCGCGGGGATCGCGATTGCCTGACCGGAGACCACCTCACTATCGATGTCCTGCGGTACCCGGGCCACGACTTCCGCCCGGGCGATCCTGATGGCGCTCGGCTCCTCCGTTCTTCCCTCTTGATCAACTAGTCACTCACGGGTACGGCCGCTGCGAACTGCAACTGCGTGTACTGCTGCCCGGCAGTTCATCTCTGCCGCACCCGCTCGATCTCGGCTACGAGAGAAACTATACCCACACCGCCGCCCAATACCTACTTCATCTGGCATAGATTTCCGCGCGCCCGAAGATGACGTAATCCGTGCCGACCTGTCTGCTGGACCGGTCCACGGACGGTTCAAGAGCTCCGAGCCCAGTGAGGCGCTCGCAGTGACCCATCGCCGCGCCGCACGTCGGGGGGGCGTGACGTCGCCGAAAGCGCCGCGGCTGCCGCCGGCGGGCACCGGCCGACACCGCGTCTCGTGAGGAACTCCACCGGTCGACGCTCCTGCTTCCACCTCAGCGCCTTGACGAGGATCTGCTTCCTCGTCCCGAGGCCACTCGCCACTCTCGCCATGGCCCCTGACGAAGCGGACAGCGTGGTCCTGGTCGTGTCCGCGTCACCGCTCAAGTCGAGCAGCCGGATGGCCCGCGAACACAGTCCGCTTCATCGCCGGCCGCCCGGCTCCCGAAGCGCTGCGGAGGCAGAGGGTGTCGGAGGTGCTGACGGATTTCGCCCGCCCGGGGAGTTCGCCGCCGTCTTCGACGCCCCCCGGGGGGGGAAGGAGGACGGCGATCGAGGACGTCAGCGCCTGGTCCATGGGCGGCCTCAGCCATTCCGGTCACGGAGCGACGGCGACAGGAACCGGCCGCACGCAGTGTGGGCCCGACCGGCGTACCGGTAGGGCCCACAGCGCTGTTCAGGTGTCGGTTCGTGCTGTTTCCCGGGTCAGACGGAAGCTGGGGCGCCGAGCATCGAGGAGGCGTGCTGCATCGGGCTGAGAGCGCCCAGGGGCACGGCCTTGGGGACGGCGCGGCAGGTGAAGCCGAGCTGAGTCATGGCGCGCAGGACCTCGGGGACGCTGAAGTCACGGCGGTCCTGGCGCGTGACGACCTGGCCGACCTGCTTGACGGGATAGTGACGACGGCCAATGATCACGAAATCGCCGGTGACCGGTTCGGGCTTGATGCCCTTCATCGATTCCAGCACGCCCCCCTTGGTGAGCTCGAAGGGGAAGCGGGCGATGACGCAGCGCATGGGGCCTCACAGGGGAGAAGGGGAGAACGGTCCGACCGGGGTGTGGTGGCTCAGCGGGAGAGAGCGAGGACGTCCAGGGCGCCGCCCTGCGCGTCGGCCACCGGCAGGAGACCTGGCCCACGGGTGCGCGGCGCGCCCTCGGCTTCGGCCATGGCGGTCACGGGTGAGGTGAACGAGCCGTGGTCGCCGAGGATGTCGCGCAGGCGGAGGCGGTCCGTGTAGGCGGAGCTGTCGCGGACGGTGGTGAGGTCCGTCCGGGTGACCAGGCCGGTGCGCTGGTCGTCCTGGTCACAGACGACCAGTCGGCTCGTGCGGGCTGCGGCCATGACGGACAGCGCGACCTCGATGCTCATGTCGTCACAGACCTGCGGTCCGGCCTCGTCCACGACCTCCTCCGCCGTCCTGTGCACGGGGCCGGCGCTCGCCGGGCGGGGCTGCATCTGAACCAGCGTCAAAAGGTGCCTCCTGCAGAGATGGGTCAGCTTTTTGATCACGAAGGTCCTAGGCCGCCGCGCCGGAGACGGACTTGCGTACGGGGGCGCGCCGGCGTCCCGAAGCGGGGCGTCGCCGGCCTCGGGAGGTGGCGCTGCGCTTGGGGCGTTCGGGCACCGGTGCGGTGATGACGACCGGGATGCCGGAGGGTGCCTGAGCGCCGGTGATCCGGCGCAGGGCTTCGTCGCCCGAGTGGATCTGGGTGGTCTGCGGCCGGATCCCGGCGTCCGCCATGAGGCGCACCATACTGCGGCGCTGGTTCGGTGTGACGAGGGTGACGACACTGCCGGACTCGCCGGCGCGGGCGGTACGGCCGCCGCGGTGGAGGTAGTCCTTGTGGTCGGTCGGCGGGTCGACGTTGACGACGAGGTCGAGGTTGTCGACGTGGATGCCGCGCGCCGCGACGTTGGTCGCCACCAGCACGCTGACGTGCCCCGTCTTGAACTGCGCCAGCGTGCGGGTGCGCTGCGGCTGCGACTTGCCGCCGTGCAGCGCGGCGGCGCGCACTCCGCTGTTGAGGAGGTCCTGGGTCAGCCGGTCGACGGCATGCTTGGTGTCCAGGAACATGATCACCCGGCCGTCGCGAGCGGCGATCTCGGTCGTGGCGGCGTGCTTGTCAGCGCCGTGGACGTGCAGGACGTGGTGCTCCATCGTCGTGACCGCACCGGCCGAGGGGTCGACCGAATGCACGACGGGGTCGGTCAGATAACGGCGCACCAGCAGGTCGACATTGCGGTCCAAGGTGGCGGAGAACAGCATCCGTTGCCCCTCCGGGCGCACCTGGTCGAGCAGCGCGGTGACCTGCGGCATGAATCCCATGTCGGCCATCTGGTCGGCCTCGTCCAGCACCGTGACGCTCACCTGGTTCAGGCTGCACTCGCCACGGTCGATGAGGTCCTTGAGCCGGCCAGGGGTCGCCACGACGATCTCGGCCCCGCCACGCAGCGCGACCGCCTGCCTGCCGATGGACATGCCACCCACCACCGTGGCCAGCCGCAGCCTGACGGAGCGGGCATACGGAGTGAGCGCGTCGGTCACCTGCTGCGCCAGTTCACGCGTCGGTACGAGGATCAGCCCCAGCGGCTGGCGGGGCTCAGCACGCCGTCCGGCCGAACGGGCGAGCAGGGCGAGGCCGAAGGCGAGAGTCTTGCCGGAACCGGTGCGCCCGCGGCCCAGGACGTCACGGCCCGCCAGGGAGTTCGGCAGCGTGGCGCCCTGGATCGGGAACGGCACGGTCACGCCCTGCCTGCCGAGTTCGGCCAGCAACTGCTCGGGCATGCCGAGATCGGCAAAACCCTCAACGGCAGGAAGCGCGGGGGTGATCGTCCTGGGCAGCGCGAACTCTCCCTGCACCGGGGCGGGCCGACGGCCGCCGGAACGGGCAGGCCCCTGGGAACGGCGTGGTGCCGGCGAGCCGAAGCGACTGCCGCGCTTCGGCGCGTCGGCACCGCCCTGACGGGTGCGGGCGGAGCGGTCGTTCGTACGTGTGCGGTTCATGCGGAACCTTCCTCGATGGCACATATCAAGGAATTCCCGCAGCGATGAGCGACATGGAGAATTACAAGTATGGACCGGTGGCAATGAAAGCAATCTGGCCGGCGGAAATCTCCGGGGCGCACGTGCTGAAATGAGTGGCGCGGTGGGGGCGTAAGATCCGGGCGTCGACTGCGGTGCAGCTCTTCAGGATGCGCCCGCAGCTCTGCAGGAGGAGCCGCGCGTGGTGGGACTGCGGATTCCTCCGAGTCGCTCCGCGGGGGAAATCACCGCGAAAGATGCGTGTAGCTGGGCCCCGCGCCCCGAAGGACGCGGGCCCCAGCTACGGATGATGCGTGGGCGTCAGGCGGAAACGATGTTCTCGGCAGTGGGGCCCTTCTGGCCCTGCGCGATGTCGAAGTTCACCTTCTGGCCTTCGAGCAGCTCGCGGAAGCCCTGCGCCGCGATGTTCGAGTAGTGGGCGAACACGTCGGGGCCGCCCCCGTCCTGCTCGATGAAGCCGAAGCCCTTTTCCGCGTTGAACCACTTCACAGTACCGGTAGCCATGTCATATCTCCTTTGGGGCAATGCATCGGAATCCGCACTGCGCGAACGCCGCGTCGCCGCGATGATTACCCCGCCCGGAAATGACCGGAAATACAGAAGCACACTCCCGACCGGCAGAAGCCTGGTGGGGGCACTTGAAATTTTGGGAACCACAACTGCAACCGAGATCGACAGTAGCACGCCGGAACGGCCCGTGTACGTTGGATAATTGCGCTCTGCTCTTGGCGGCAAAAACTCCCACCGCGCGGTCCGTCAAAATCTGATCTCCCGGGCACAGACATTGGTTCACCCGAGGCGCAACGTTTCAGGAAGCGTCGCCAACTGCACCAGGGCCCCGAAGAGCGGACGACGTACGGGCTTTTCGCACCGCACCTGCACGGGAGTCAACACCGGACCGTCGCAACCACCCGGCACCACGCGTCCCGGACGGCACCCGTTCCGGCCACCGTCGATCCCCGGAACCGGCTTTCCATGAGCCGGCATGGTGGCCGCACGCATAACCAACCCCCGAACTGTGTTGCCCCGCCACATGTGCGCCTGACCTGTGGATTCCTACGGTGTGGCGACACGCAAACGTCCCCGTCACACCCCAGGAAGTGGTGCCGATGTCGTCGCCCGCAACCGCTCCACCGGCCCCGAACAACCTCAGGCGCATCGTCGCCGCCAGCCTGATCGGCACCACGATCGAGTGGTACGACTACTTCCTGTACGGCTCGGCCGCGGCCCTCGTGTTCGGCCGCGTGTTCTTCCCCGAGTCGGACCCGCTGACCGGGACACTGCTGTCCTTCCTCACCTACGCCATCGGCTTCGCCGCCCGGCCGATCGGCGCCGTGGTCTTCGGTCACTTCGGCGACCGCCTCGGACGCAAGAAGCTCCTGGTGATCAGCCTGCTGATGATGGGGCTCTCCACCGCCCTGATCGGCTGCGTCCCCGGCTACGACACGATCGGCGTCGCGGCGCCCCTGCTGCTGACCACCCTGCGTCTGATCCAGGGTTTCGCCCTGGGCGGCGAGTGGGGCGGCGCCGTCCTGCTGGTCTCCGAGCACGGTGAGGCCGGCAGGCGCGGGTTCTGGGCCTCGTGGCCGCAGGCCGGCGCTCCGGCCGGCAACCTGGTCGCCGTCGGAGTGCTCTCCCTGATGACCGGCGTGCTCAGCGACGACGCGTTCAACACCTGGGGCTGGCGGGTGCCGTTCCTGCTCTCGGCCGTCCTGGTCATGATCGGTCTGTGGATCCGGCTGTCCGTCGACGAGTCGCCCCTGTTCAAGGAGGCGCTGGCCAAGGCCGAACGGCGCAAGGCGGAGGAGCGGGCCGAGCAGCCGCCGTTCGTCGCCGTCCTGCGCCACCACTGGCGGGACGTCCTGGTCGCGATGGGGGCGCGGATGGCGGAGAACATCTCCTACTACGTGATCACCGCGTTCGTCCTCACCTACTGCGTGGAACACCTCAAGATCGACAAGCAGACGTCGCTGAACGCCGTGCTCATCGGCTCGGCCGTGCAGTTCTGTCTGATCCCGCTGTTCGGCGCGCTCTCGGACCGGGTCGGCCGGAAGCCCGTGTACCTGGTGGGCGCGGTCGGCGTGGGCCTGTGGTCGTGGGCCTTCTTCGCCCTGCTGGACACCAGGTCGTTCCCCTCGCTGGTGCTGGCCGTCACGGTCGGGCTGATCTTCCACAGCGCCATGTACGCGCCCCAGGCGGCGTTCTTCTCGGAGCTGTTCGCCACGCGGATGCGCTACACCGGCGCGTCCATAGGGGCCCAGCTCTCCTCGGTGGCGGCCGGCGCGCCGGCTCCACTGATCGCAACCGCGCTGCTGAGCTCGTACGACGACTCCACGCCGATCTCGGTGTACATCGGTCTGGCGGCGCTGATCACCGTGGTGGCCGTCGTCGCCTCCCGCGAGACCCGCGGCCGAGACCTCGCGGCCATCGAGCCGGACGGCTCCGTGGCGGCCGAACCCGTCCGGGAACAGCGGTCGGCCACATCCGCCTGACGGCGCGGGCCGCTCACCGAGGGTCGGTGTCCTCCCGGTCCGGGGGGACACCGGCCCTCATCGGCCGTACGCTCCAGGCCATGTCCCGACACCACCGTCCACCGACTTCGCAACGGTAGCCCGCCCATGCCGCACTCGCCCGTCTCCGTCACCTGTCATCTGCGGCGGCTGCTGGAGCTCCTCGCCGCGGGCGCCCCCGCCGAAGAGCTCGGCACCGTCGCAGCCGATGCGCGCCGCGACGGTGCCACCGCCGAGGACCTCGCGGAGGTCGAGAAAGCCACCGAGGCCGCGCTGCGTGTGCAGAGCACGCTCAGACAACACAGGCGCCGGGAAGCCGAGTTGACGGCGCTCTTCGACACCGCGGGCGATCTGGCCGCCCTGCGCGACCTCGACGCCGTACTGCGGTCCATCGTCCGGCGGGCCCGCCTGCTCCTGGGTACCGACACGGCCTACCTCACCCTGCCCGACGAGGACGCCGGGGACACGTTCATGCGGGTCACCGACGGCTCGGTGTCCGGACTGTTCCAGAACCTGCGCCTGCAACTGGGCGAGGGCCTCGGCGGTCTGGTCGCGCAGACCGCACGTCCCTACGCCACCCCGGACTACCGCACCGACGACCGCTTCGTGCACACCGGCAGTATCGACGCCGGGGTCCTGGACGAGGGACTGGTCGCGATCCTCGGCGTACCGCTGCTGCTGGGATCGGGAAGCGGTGGCCAGGTCATCGGGGCCCTCTTCGCGGCCGACCGCACGCCCCGCACCTTCGCGCCGGACGAGGTGGCCCTGCTGTGCTCACTGGCCGACCACGCGGCCATCGCGATCGACACCGCGAAGGCCATGGCCGACGCGCGGACCGCGCTGGCCGAACTCGCCGAGGCCAACGCCGTGATCGGGGAGCATTCCGCCGCCATCCAGCGTGCCGAGGAGTCCCATGACCGGCTCACCGATCTCGTGCTGCGGGGTGGCGACGTGTCCGATGTCGCCACCGCCGTGGCCGGCCTGCTGAAGGGGGACGTCGCGGTCCACGACGGGTCCGGGTGGCCGCTCACCGCGGTGGGCGAGCAAGGCGGCGCGTTCGCCGAGGGGTCCGCAGAGGCAGGTCACGCGGAGGCGGCGGCGCTGGTCGCGTCGGCGAAGAGCTCCCGCGCCGCCGCCCGCGCGGTGTTCCGTGACGGGCGCTGGGTCTGCGCGATGCTCGCGGGGCAGGAACTGCTGGGCTGTCTGGTCCTGTACGGGCGACCGGACCTCGACGGCCCCGACCAGCGCCTGTTCGAGCGGAGCAGCGTCGTGACCTCACTGCTCCTCCTGCTGCGGCGGTCGGTCGCCGAGACGGAGAACCGGGTCCGCGGCGATCTGATCACCGATCTGCTCACCGCGCCCGATCGCGATCCGGCCGGCCTCGTGGCCCGCGGCCGTCGCCTCGGCTTCGACCTCGACCGGCCACACGTCCTGCTCGTCGCCCGGACCGTCGACGAGGCACGGGGCCGACTCGCCGACGCGGCCGTGCGGTACCTCTTCGGGAGCGGCGGCGTCAGCGCGGAGCACGAGGCCGCCGTGGTCCTGCTGCTTCCCGGTGAAGGCAAGGCGCCGGGGGAGGCGGCCCGGCTCGCCGCCGGGCAGCTCGGCCAACTGATCGGCGCGCCGGTCACCGTGGCCGGCACAGGCCCGGCAGCGGGGCCACGGGCTGTCGCCGACGCGCACGCCGAAGGCGTGCGCTGTCTGCGAGCCCTGCACATACTCGATCGCACCGGGCAGGGAGCGGGCGTCACCGAACTCGGCTTCCTCGGCGTGCTGCTCGGCGACAACCACGACGTGGACGGCTTCGTCACCGCGGCCCTGGGCCCGCTGCTGGAGTACGACAGCCAACGCGGTACCCAACTGGTGCGTACGCTGCGCGCCTATTTCGACTGCGGCGGAAGCCTCACCCGGGCGAAGGAGGAACTGCACGTGCACGTGAACACGGTGGTACAGCGCCTCGACCGCGTCCAGGCGCTGCTCGGCGCCGGGTGGAACTCCCCCGAGCAGGCCCTGGAACTCCAGCTCGCCCTGCGCCTGCATCTGCTGTCGGGTACCTGACGCGCGAGCGGGTGCGCACGGGCACGGCCCGGCGCACGACCGCGGCGTGCTCCGCCGCCCCCGAGCCGATGCCGCGGTCACCCCGACGGGACGGCGCCCGGCCCACTCGTTCCGCGCCCGCCCGCCGCGTGCAGGAGGTTCCGCGCCACGACCCGGGCGCCCTCGTCACCGACGAGGATCGTGTAGTGGTTCGTGCCGGACACGCGCTGCGTGCGGACCCGTTCAGGGGCGAGGCGCGCGGCGGCGAGCCGACGCTCGTCGTACAGACCCTGGGACTCGTCCATCACACCGCGCTCGGCCCACAGGAGCACGGCCGGGCAGGGCAACCGGTGCACCGCGCCCGACACCTCCTCCCGGAGTTGGTCCACGCCGTCGATGCGGACCGCCTCCCTGTTGCAGGAGGAGCGCAGCCGGCTCTCCTCCCCCACGAGATCGCGCTGGATGTAGGCGTCGACCCACGGTGACCAACTGTCGCCGAAGGCCGGATGCCGCTGCCAGAAGGCGCGGTAGGCGTCCCGGTCCGGGAACGTCATCGACAGCCGCCGCACGGCCGGGCCGATCACCGCGTCGAGCAGCTCGTCCGGGTCCAGGTCCGCCGGGACGGGGAAGCCCACCCCGCCGTCCACCAGCAGCAGGGCCGTCGGCAGACGCGGATGGCGTACGGCGGTCAGGGCCGCGGTGAAGGCCCCCATCGAGTGGCCGGCCAGCACCACCCGCTCCAGTCCCAGCGTGTCCGCCACCGCGGCCGTGTCGTCGGCGTGGACCGCGATGCCGTACGGGCCGGGCAACCGCCCGCTGCCGCCCCGGCCGCGCAGGTCCGGCGCCACCAAGGTCATCCGTCCGGCCAGGTGGTGGGCGACGCGGGCCCAGCTCAGGCCGTTGGCCGTGATGCCGTGCAGCGCGAGTGCCACCGGCGCGGCCGGATCATCCGCACGCCAGCGCGACACGGCCAGTTCACCGCCGCGCACCGGCACCCGCAGTTCCTCGCGCGCCGGTGCGGCGGCCCGTGGACGACCCGTCGCGGCAGTCCTCGGAGTGCGGCTCATGACGGCACGACCTCTCCGCGCTCGGCGGTGGCCCGGAGTCTGCGGGCCGCGCGGATTCGCTCCGGCAGTTTCACCACACCCCCGGGAAGAAGATAGATGACGGCGACGAACAGGGCCCCGAGCAGGAACAACGGTTGCGAGAGCGGCGCCCGCACCACGGTGGGCAGCGAGGTGACCGTCTCCGATCCGGCCAGGTCGCCGAGGCGTTGGTCGGCCCAGGTGTAGAGGATGCCGCCGATCAGGGGGCCCCATCGGGTGCCCGAACCGCCCAGTACCACCATCACCAGCAGGGACAGGGTGAAGTCGGAGGTGGTCGTCCGCGGAGTGACACCGCCGGTCAGCAGGAGGTACACGATGCCGCCGAGTGCGGCCAGGGTGCCGGCCATGACGAAGGCGGCCAGTTTGTAGCCGTAGGGGCGCATACCCAGTACCTCCACCCGGCGTTCGTTCTCCTTGATGCCCTCCCACACCCGCCCGATGGGAGAGCGGACGGTCCACTGCACGACGGCCAGCACGACGACGAGGTAGGCCAGGGCGGTCCAGTACAGGCCCGCGGTGTGCTGGATGCCCACCAGCGGGGCGGGCAGCCCACCGTCGGGAGCCGCCCTGCCCTCCTCGCCGCCGGTGACGCCGCCGGGGTCGCGCTGCACGAGGATCGACGCGGCCTGCGCGAAGGCCAGGGTCACCATGGAGAAGGCGATCCCCTCGACCCTCAGGCTGATCGCGCCCAGCAGCGCGGAGAGCGCCGTGCCCGCCAGGAGTCCCAGCAGTGCGGACACTGCGAATGACAGGCCCGCTTCGAGCATGACGATGTTGGTGACGTAGGTGCCCGCGGCGAAGTAGAGCGCGTGCCCGAAGGACAGCAGTCCCGTGCGGCCGAGCAGCAGGTCGTAACCGGTGGCCAGGGCGCCGAACACCAGGCAGAGGGCGAGCAGCTGGAGGTTGCCGGGACTGCCGATCGGGCCGTCGAGCAGGACCGGCAACGGCAGCGCGCTGTAGGGCACCACGAGGAGCACCACCAGCAGCGGGGCGGGCCACCAGCGGGAGGCGTGCCGCAGCCGTTCCAGGCGGCCGGCGACGGTGTGGTCCCCCGCGCGGGCCGGGCCGCGCGGCTGGGTGACGATGGTCATGCGAGCCTCCTGGTGAGCCCTCGCGGCCGGACCAGCAGCAGGGCGGCGAGCAGGACGACGACGGCGAGGTCGCCGAGGCCTGCGGTGGTGTAGTAGTTGGCGAACTGCTGGACGAGACCCACGGCCACCGAGGCCAGTGCGGCGCCGGTGAGCGAGCCCGTGCCGCCTGTCACGACGACCACGAAGGCGAAGATGAGCAGGGAGGTGCCCTGTCCGGGGTCCACGGAGCCGAAGTAGAGGCCGCCGAGGGCGCCTCCGAGGGCCGCCGCTCCGCCGCCGATGGCGAAGACCAGCGTGAAGGCCTTCCGCACGTCGACGCCGAGTGCGGTGACCATCGCCCGGTCCTCCACCCCCGCCCGGACGACCAGTCCGTGCCGGGTGCGGCCGAGGAACAGCCGGAGCGCGGTCAGCACGAGCAGGGCGGCGCCGATCAGTACCAGGCGGTTGAGCGGCACCTCGGCGCCCAGCAGGGCGAAGGTACCGGAGAGGGCCTTCGGGCCGGGGAAGGGCCGGGCGTCGGAACCCCAGATCGCGGACAGCAGGGCCGGGACGGCCAGGCCGACGCCCACCGTGGCGAGGATCTGCTCGCGCGGGCGGGTGTAGAGCGGGCGGATCACCGCGAGTTCGAGCAGCACGGCGGCGACGGTGCCCGCCGCGGTGCCGAAGACGACGGCGAGAGCGAACCCCGCCCCGCCGGATCCGGCCCCGGGCAGGTGACCGGACGCGGCCCACCAGGTGCCGTACGCGCCGACGGACAACAGGGCGCCGTGGGCGAAGTTGAGCACGTCCATCAGTCCGAAGATCAGCGACAGGCCGGAGGCGACCAGAAAGTACAGGGCCCCCAGGCCCAGTCCGGTGAAGACGAGCAGTACGACGGTGGGCATCAGGCGTCGGCCTCCGGGAGCCGGGCGGCGGGGCGGGCCGCGATGTGAACGGACCGACCGGCGGGCGCCTCGGCGGCGCCGCCGAGGCCGGCGCCGCCGACGCCGAGCAGCCGACGGGCGGCCTCGGGGTCGGCGAGCAGGTCGTCGGTGGAGCCCCGGTGCGCGGTGCGTCCGTCGGCGAGGACGACGCAGTCGCGGGCGAGGCGCCGCACCACGGCGAGGTTCTGTTCCACCAGCAGCACCGGCACCGCCTCCGCCGCGCGCTCCAGTGCCTGGGCGACTTCCGTGACCACCTTGGGGGCCAGCCCCTTGGTGGGCTCGTCCGCGATGATCAGCCGGTTGCCGTTGAGGAGGGTCCGGGCGATGGCGACCATCTGCTGCTGGCCCCCGGAGAGGGTGCCCGCGGCCTGCCGGGCCCGTCGCCTCAGCTCCGGGAACAGTTCGTGCACCAGGTCGTAGTCGGGTTCACCGGCTCCGGTCCGCTCGGCGAGGCGCAGGTTCTCGGCGACGCTGAGGGCGGCGAAGACGCCGCGGTCCTCGGGTGCGTAGCCGATGCCCCGGCGCACCAGCGCGTGGGTGGCCAGGCGCACCGTCTCCTCGCCGGCCAGCAGCACGCTGCCGGTGCGTGGGACCAGGCCGAGGATGCCGCGTACCGTGGTCGTCTTGCCGGCTCCGTTGCGGCCCAGGAGGGCCGTGGTCCCCGAGGCTGTCACCTCCAGGTCGACGCCGTGCAGGATGTGCCTGCTCCCGATCACGACGCGCAGGTCACGCACGGTCAGCAGGGGTGGCGGGGTCACAGCTCCTCCCCGAGGTAGGCCTGCTGCACCGTGGGGTCGGCCATCACGGCCTGCGGGGTGTCCAGCGCGAGCAGCGTGCCGTGGTGCATGACGGCCACCCGGCCCGCCAGCTCCAGCAGCACGTCCATGTGGTGCTCGACCATCAGCACGGTGCGGCCCTCGTCCTTGTGCAGCGACCGGATGAGTTCGGTCAGCGCGGGCACCTCCTCGGCGCTCACACCGGCCATCGGCTCGTCCAGCAGCATCAGCCGGGGTTCGCCGACGAGCAGCACAGCGAGTTCGAGTTTGCGTTTCTCGCCGTGCGAGAGGGCGTCGGCACCGGCTTCGGCGCGATGGGCGAGCTGCGTGCGCGCCAGCACACGGTCGACCAGTTCCGGGTAGGTGCCGGCACGGCGCCATATCCGGTACGAGCCGCCTTCGGCGGCCTGGGCCGCGAGCCGCACATGGTCGGCGACCGTCATCCCCGGCCACAGGCTGGAGGTCTGGAAGGTGCGCCCGAGCCCACGCCGGGCCCGGGCGTAGGCGGCCTCGGCGGTGACGTCGTGGCCGTCCAGTTCGATCGTGCCCCGTGAGACCGGGCTGAGGCCACTGACCAGGTTGAACAGCGATGTCTTGCCCGCGCCGTTCGGGCCGATGAAGGCGAGGAACTCGCCCTGGTGGACGTCGAGGGAAACGGAGTCGACGATCGTCGCGCCGCCGACCGTCCAGCCGACGTCGCGCAGCCGGAGCACCGGTGCCGGGACGGCAGGGGCTTCCCGGTCGCCCAAGGCGTCGGCGGCGCTTGTGGACGCGGTGTTCGAGGAGGACATCGGCTCAGCCCGCCGTGCCGGCGACCGGTGGCGCGACCTCGGCCATCGGGACGCTGCCGGTCAGCTCCGGCCGGGCGGCGCTGCCGCTGCCCTTGAGGCGGGCGGTGAACATCGGCTGCAGCAGGGCGTGGTCCGTGGCCCGGATCCGTTCCCTGCCCTTGGGCCCGTCGAAGGTCCAGCCCTCCAGCGCCTTCGCCATGGCGGCGGTGTCCGTGGCGCTGCCGGAGCGGATCGCGTGAACGATCATCTGGGCGGCTGTGAAGCCGTCCGGGCTGAACAGGTCGGGCGTGCCGCCCGCCTTCGTGATGCCGTCGAGCATGGCCTTCTCGACCGGGTTGCCTCCTCCGGCACCCGGGAAGTAGTGCGCGAGGAAGGCGACCTTGGAACCGGACGGGCCGAAAACCGGGTACGAGGCGGTGCCCGCGAGTCCGGTGACGACCTTGCTCGCGTCCAGCACGCCCTGCTGGCTCAGCGCGGTCCACAGGCCGGGGGCGTTGGAGCCCGCCCAGGCGACGAAGACCAGGTCCGGCTTGCCGGCTCTGGTCCGGCGGGCGAACGGCGTCAGGTCGGTGGCGCTCGGCGGGGCCAGCACGGAGCCGACGTCCGCGCCCTTCCTGCCGAGGACCGCCTTCACCGCGGCCACATTGGCCTGGCCGAACGCCGAGTTCTGCGCGAGCACGGTGACCTTCTTGCCCTTGGCGTCACCGAGCAGGGTCCCGGCCGTGAGGATGTCCTGGTACGACTGCCGCCCCGAGCGGAAGGTGTAGGAGTTGACGCCGGTGACCGCGTCGGTGGCGGCCGGACCGCTTACGTAGAGCACCTTGTTCTGGGCGGCCAGCGGCGCCATCTGCAGCGCCACACCCGAGTCGGTGGTGCCGGCGAGGACTTTGCACCCCTTGCCGACCAGGGACTTCGCCGCGGCCACCGCCTTCGCCGGGTCGCCCGCGTCGTCCTGTTCGGTGACCTCGATCCGGTGGCCGCCCACCGTGTCCGTACCGTGCGTGGCATAGGCCAGTCCCGCCTTGAAGCCTTCCTCGTACTGCTTGCCGTAGGCGGCGAGGAGCCCGCTGCGGGAGTAGACCAGGCCCACCTTCACGGATGCCGCCTTGCCGTCGGAGCTGTCGGACGCGGTGCCCGCGGTGCCGGCCGAGGTGCATCCCGCGACCAGGGCACCGGTGGCCAGGAGGGTGAGCGCACGAAGGGATCTGCTGGTGAAGGCGTACGTGAGGCTGGAAGGCATGGCGATCGGCTCCTGACAGTGTGTCGCGCCCCGCCGCCGGGTTCCGTCGGTCTCGTCCGGGACGACGGAACCGGTCCGCGACAACCAAGGCGCGTTGCGTGATGGCCGGAACCCTAGAAGCGCCGTACGGCGGGCGGCATGTGGCCGATCACCGCTCTTTGCGGCCCGGTCGTAGCTCCGGCACACATGGCCCGTGACGGCAGGTGCGGGCCAGGGTGAGGAACACCCGGTCCTCCTCGTGACGTCGCGCGCGGGCCGGGCCGGCGAACGGAACGTACCCCTGTGGAGAAGGAACCGGCATGGACAAAGTGGTGGCCGCGGCCGCGCGGGCAGTGGCGGACATCCCCGACGGTGCGACCGTCGCGGTCGGCGGATTCGGGCTGTGCGGCATCCCGTCGACGCTGATCGCCGCGTTGTCCGAGACGGGCGCATCCGGCCTGCGGGTCGTGTCCAACAACTGCGGTGTGGACGACTGGGGGCTGGGGCTCCTGCTGCGCGCCGGCCGCATCGCCCGGATGACCTCCTCCTACGTGGGCGAGAACAAGGAGTTCGCCCGCCAGTACCTGTCCGGCGAACTGGAGGTGGAGCTGACCCCGCAGGGCACGCTCGCCGAGCGGCTGCGGGCCGGCGGCACCGGTGTCCCCGCCTTCTACACCCCGGCCGGCGTGGGCACCCAGGTCGAGGAGGGCGGGCTGCCCTGGCGGCACACTCCTGACGGCGGTGTCGCGCTGGCCTCCCCGCCCAAGGAGACGCGGGAGTTCGGTGGCCGCCGCTACCTGCTGGAGGAGGCCATCACCGCCGACTTCGCCCTGGTGCGGGCCGCGGTCGCCGACCGGCACGGAAACTGCGTCTTCCACGCGGCCGCGCGCAACTTCAACCCGCTGTGCGCGATGGCGGGGCGGGTGACCGTCGTGGAGGCCGAACGCATCGTCGAGGCCGGTGAACTGCCGCCGGACGCCGTCCATCTGCCGGGCGTGTACGTGGACCGGGTGGTCGTCGTCGACGCGTCGCTGGACAAACGCGTCGAGCGACGCACCGTGCGTCCCGCGCGCACCCGCGCCGAAGCAGCCGTGTCGCGCACCGACTCCGGGGAGAACTGACCATGCCGCTCGACCGCGACCAGCTCGCCGCCCGTGCTGCCCGGGAACTGCGCGACGGCCACTACGTGAATCTGGGCATCGGTCTGCCCACTCTGATCCCCAGCCATCTGCCGGACGGGGTGCACGTGGTGCTGCACTCGGAGAACGGCATTCTGGGCGTCGGCCCGTATCCGCACGACGGCGAGGAGCACCCGGATCTGATCAACGCCGGCAAGGAGACGGTGACCATCGTCCCCGGCACCGCCTACTTCGACTCTGCGCTGTCCTTCGGCATGATCCGGGCCGGCCGGATCGACGTCTCCGTGCTCGGCGCCATGCAGGTCTCGGCCCGCGGTGACCTGGCCAACTGGATGATCCCCGGAAAGATGGTCAAGGGCATGGGCGGCGCGATGGACCTGGTCCACGGCGCTCGCCGGCTGCTGGTCGTCATGGAGCACGTGGCCAGGGACGGCAGCCCCAAGGTGGTCGAGGAGTTGAGCCTTCCCGCCACGGGGCGCCGCGTGGTGGACCGGGTGATCACCGACCTGGCCGTCATCGATGTCACGGCCGAGGGTCTGCGACTGGTCGAGACCGCTCCTGGAGTCACCGTGGCGGAGGTCCTGGCGGCGACCGACGCCGAGCTCCTCGTCGACGAGACGGCGCAGTAGGTCGTCGGCGCGCTTGCGGGGGCCCGGCGGCGACCGGACCAGGGACTCGCCAGGCGATGAGGCACTTGAGCGAGGGACTCACGGGAGCCGGACGTCCGGCTCCCGTACGTCGTCTCCGTCAGACGCAGTCCCGGCACCGTGTCGGTCTGGTGCCGTCACGGCTCTCGGCGAACGCCCCCGTACCGTGGACGGGTTGTCGATCCGTGCCGACAGCCTCCGGGCGGGAGCCGGGCATTCGCGCTCAGGTCCGCCGCCGCGGTCGGCGGGCCGGGACGCCCCGGGCCGCCGGCTCAGCATCGCACGTCCCCCGCAAAGCGGACCCCTGCCCGCTCTTGCAGGTAAAGGGCGCTGTCCAGGGAGTACGTCGCCTCACCGGCCGGTGGAGAGCGTCCCCCTCGGGGACCGCCTCAGCACGTCGCACGCGAACGGAGCGAGCCGGTCCCCGCGGACGGGTCAGGCGGACGGGGGCAGGGGCCTGCCGCGCCGCTTGAGCTGGGCGTTGACCGTTTCCAGGAGTTCGTCGGAGAGTCCCTCGTCGGCGACGGCCCGGGACATGAGCACGGCGCCGACCAGGGCGCTGAGCGTGAGCACGGCCTCGGCCCTGGCGTCCGTGGCGTCGTCGGCGTCATCGTCCAGGCCCGCGATCAGGTCCAGGTAGGCGCGGACCTGCCGCTCGTAGGCCTCCTTGAGGTGGAGGTCGCCCCCGGTGCCGTCACGTCCCGCGGCGGCGCCGAGGGGGACCAGCGCGCAGCCGGTGGCCGGTGTGTCGCGGTGCTGCTTGCCGAGATACGCGTCGACGAGGCCGGCCCGCGCGTCCTGGTCGTTCTTCCGCGCGGCCCGCTCCATCTTCGCCGAGCCCTCGGTGAGGGCAGCGGCGGCGGCCTGGGTGACGAGGTCGTCGCGAGAGGCGAAGTGCTTGTAGAAGCCGCCGTGCGTGAGCCCGGCCTCCTTCATGAGGTCCGCGATGCCGAGGCCGCCGATGCCGTCGGTGCGGACCTTGCGCGCGGCGATCCGCAGGACTCGCTCGCGGCTCGCCGCCTTCTCCGCCTGGGAGTGGCCCATGCCGTCCCCGCCTCTCGTGGATCGACGCGGTGCGCCTCACACATCTGGATGACGGCCATCATACGCCAGCACCTCGAAGGCTAGGTGGGGGGCCATTCACTTGACTTTCAGGATGACGAACATAATCCTGAATCTGGATGTCAGCCATAAGCCAGATTGGAGCTGGAGCCATGTCCCAGACCTACGACCCACACCGCACGGCCGTTCTCCTGATCGACCCCTACAACGACTTCCTGTCCGAGGGCGGCCAGATCTGGCCACGCCTGGAGTCCATGGCGCACGAGACCGGCCTGCTGGACCACCTGCGCTCCGTCATCGGTTCCGCCCGCGAGGCGGGCGTACGCGTGGTGTTCGTTCCGCACCGCCGCTGGGAGCCGGGTGACTACGAGACGTGGGACCACCCCAACCCCACCCAGCTCGGCATCATGGAGCGGCACAGCTTCGCCCGCGGCACCTGGGGCGGTGAGTTCCACCCGGATCTCCAGCCGCAGGCGGCGGACGTCGTCGTCGCGGAGCACTGGGGGCAGAGCGGGTTCGCCAACACCGACCTGGACTTCCAGCTCAAGCAGCACGGCATCACCCACGTCGTGCTGGTCGGGCTCCTGGCGAACACCTGCATCGAGTCCACCGGCCGGTTCGCCATGGAACTCGGCTACCACGTGACGCTGGTGCGCGACGCCACCGCCGCCTTCAAGGCCGAGATGATGCACGCCGCGCACGAGCTGAACGGCCCCACCTACGCCCACGCCATCACCACCGCGGACGAGCTCACCGCCGCGTTCGAGGGAGCACACGCATGACCCTGACCGGAGAACTGCTGATCGGCGCGGCCCGGGTGTCCGCCACGGCCGGGACCATGAAGGCGCTCGCCCCCGCCACCGGGGGGCTCGTCGAGCCCGAGTTCGCCTTCGGCGGCGTGGCCGAGGTCGACCGCGCGGTCCGCCTCGCGGACGACGCCTTCGACAGCTACAGCCACACCTCACTCGCCGAGCGGGCCGCGTTCCTCGACCTCGTCGCGGACAAACTGGAGTCGGTCAGGGACGAGCTCGCCGCCCGTACCGCGCTGGAGACCGGTCTGCCGGCCGGCCAGCTGGAAGGCGAGGTGACGCGGACCGCCGGCGTCTTCCGCAGGTTCGCCGACGTCGTCCGTGCGGGCCGCTTCCTCCAGGCGGCCGTCGACACCGCCCAGCCGGACCGCCGGCCCACGCCGCGCATGGACCACCGGCTGCAGAAGGTGGCCCTCGGCCCGGTGGTGATCTTCGGCGCCAGCAACTTCCCGATCTCCTACTCCGTGGCGGGCGGGGACACCGCCTCCGCTCTCGCCGCCGGCTGCCCCGTCGTCGTCAAGGCCCACAACGCCCACCCCGGGGGATCCGAGATCCAGGGCCGGGCCATCCAGCAGGCGGTCGCCGAGGCGGGCCTGCACGAAGGCGTCTTCTCCCTCGTCCGCGGCGCCGGCAACGAGATCGGCGAGGCGCTGGTCGACCACCCTCTGGTCCGGGCGGTCACCTTCACCGGCTCCGAGGGCGGCGGGATGGCCCTGTACCGCCGGGCCCAGCGGCGGCCCGACCCCATTCCCGTCTTCACCGAGATGACCAGCGTCAACCCGACGTTCGTCCTGCCCGCGGCCCTGGCGGCCCGCGGCGCGGAGATCGGCGGCGGCCTGGTGCAGCGCGCGATGTACAACGTCGGGCAGGCCTGCCTGAAGCCCGCCGTCCTCCTCGCCGTCGACGGACCCGGCTTCCGGGAACTGCGGGACGCCGCGACCGCCGAGGTGCGCAAGGCGGCTGCACGGACCATGCTCACGCCCGGCATCCACGACTCCTACACCCGCAACGCGCGGCGCATGGAGGACGGCGGCGCCGCCCTGATCGGCACGGGCACGGACCCGGCCCGCGCCGGGGACGGCCAGGCCCTGCTGTACGAGGTCACCGGCGAGCGGCTGCTGGCCGAACCCGCCCTGCGCGAGGAGGTCTTCGGCCCGGCGGTCCTGCTGGTGAGGCTGACCGACGCCGACCAGTTGCTCGAGGTGGCCCGTGCCTTCCGCGGGCAGCTCTCGGCCACCCTGCACGCCGACGGCGCCGACCGCGCCGCGGCCGAACGGCTCCTGCCGATCCTGGAACGGCGCACCGGACGCATCGTGTTCAACGCCTTCTCGATCCCGCAGGAGGTCTCCCATGCCACCACCCACGGCGGCCCGTTCCCGGCGACCTCCGACAGCCGGTTCACCTCCGTGGGCATGGGCGCGATCGAACGGTTCGTCCGCCCGGTCACCTACCAGAACTTCCCGGACGACCTCCTGCCTGAGTCGCTGCGCCAGGCGAACCCGCTGCGTGTCTGGCGGCTCGTCGACGGCGAACCCGGTCGGCACTGACCAACCCCCTACGGGCTCCGTCCACCCACCCAGGCGGAGCCCGTCCGCTCTCCCGAAACGAAAGGCGGCCTGCCATGTCCCTCACCGACCGAACGGGGACGGAGAACCCGCGCACGGCGCGTGACCGGGTCCGGGAAAGGCTGCTCGGCGCCTGGCGGCTCGTGTCGTACACCGCCACGAGCACCGACGGCGAGGTCATCAGTCCGCTGGGCCCCATGCCGTACGGACTGATCGTCTACACCCCCCAGGGATACATGTCCGCCCAACTGGGCCGCGGCGACCGACCACCCCTGCGGTCGGTGCGCCTGGAGGACGCGGCGGACGACGAACTCGCCCGGGCCGCGGCCGGTTATCTCGCCTACGGCGGCCCGTTCGAGGTCCTCGGGCCGACCACCGTCGCGCACCACGTCACCACCAGCCTCTTCCCGAACTGGATCGGACGGTCCCAGGTCCGGCAGGTGAGCTTCGACGGCCCCCTGCTCGTGCTCCGCGTCACCACCCCCACCCGCCTGTGGGGCGCGGACCGCACGGCTGAACTCACATGGAGCAGACTGCCCTGAACCGGGCCGGCGGCCACTGCCGGGCCGGGCCAGGCTGGTCGAACGTGCTTGCACCGCGGCTCTTCGGGTACGGCGTCTGGATAGGTGGTACCTGCAATGGCAGTCGGATTCGGATTCGGGAAGCGATGCCTCCGTGACTGGTCTCAGTGGCTCCGGGGACGGCCGATCAGGCGGGCCGCGCGACGGCCCCCTCCCCCTCGCGTCGGCGCTGGACGACGCCGTGGACTGTCTGGCCCATCTGTGGTCGGAAGCCGCGCAGAGCGCGAACCCGCGCCTGTCGTCGCATCAGCTGCGGGCGCTGCGGATTCTGCGGGAGGATCCGGGGCTCAACCTCACCGCCCTGGCGCTGGCCCTGCGGACCGGGCCGCCGACCGCGAGCCGGCTGTGCGACCGGCTGGAAGCGGCCGGTCTGCTGGAGCGCGAGCTGCATCCGCGCAACCGACGTGAGGTGCGGCTGCTCCTGACCCAGCAGGGCCGCCGGATTCTCGACGAGGTGGCCTCGCGCAGAGCGCACGCCCTGGCCGTCGCGCTCGGGGCCATGGAGCCGGTCGAGCGGGAGGCTCTCGGGCAGGGGCTCCGGGGGTTTCTGGCCGCCCATGCCCGCGGGACACCAGAACGCCCGGACGGCGCCACCTGACCGGCGCCACCGCGCAGCCGGGTGACGGCGCGCGTCCGGCCGACATCCCGCGCCGCCGTGACACCGTTCGGGCGGCGCCGGTGAGACACGAGACGCGCGGGGCCGGGACGGCCCGGTTCCCCGGTCGGCCGGAACGCGTCAGCACCGGTCGGCCGCAGCGCCCCTCCGCAGCCTGAACCCGTCGCCACCGCGCAGCCGGGTGACGGCGCGCCGCCGGGACACCGGCGGGCGGCACCGGTGGGGCAAGGCGAACGGGACCAGGACGGCCCGATTACCCGTCGGCCGGAACGCGGCGGTGCCGGTCGCGGCAGCGCTCCTGTGGTGGGCGCCGCCGCGACGGGATGCGATTCACGCCGACAGGGAGCGTCCGCGCCAGTCCACGCAGACGACCACGGCGTCGTCGGCGGCCATGACGGCCTCACCGCGGTAGCCCGACAGTTCACGCAGGATGGCGCGGGGTACCTCGGCGGCGGGCAACAGCCGGGTGGAGTGGATGGCGCGGGCCAGGGCCCGGTCGCCGTACACCTCGCCCTTCGGGGAGTGCACCGCGTGGACGCCGTCGCTGACGAAGACGAGCCGGTCCCCGGGCTCGACATCGAAGTCCTGCGCCACGTAGTCCGTCTCCTCGAACATGCCCAGGGGCAGTTGGGCCTCGAAGGGGACGCGTTCGACGGTGCCGCCACGCAGCCGCAGGAGCTGCGGGGAGCCCGCGTCCACCACGCTCACCAGCCCGGTGTCCAGGTCGAAGTCCAGCATGAGGACGGACAGATAACGGTCGCCTCGGTAGTGGGCGTAGACAGCCTGGTCGGCCAGGGCCGCCTGGTCGGCGATGGAGATGCCGGCGCGGCGCGCGTTGCGCAGCGCGTTGACGGCGAGGCTGGTCAGCAGTGCCGCCTCTATGCCCTCGCCCATGCCGTTGGTGACATAGAGCATCAGACGGTCGGCGGTCGCGGACCAGTCGAAGTTGTCGCCGAAGACGGCGTAGGCGGGCTCCAGCTGACCACCGAGGTCGTACTCGGGCCGAGTGCAGGAGCGGCCGGGCAGCAACTGCCACTGCATCTCGGCCGCCAGGGTGAGCCGGTCCTTGCGCCGGGCCTGGAGGTACAGGTCCGTGTCGCGCTCGGCCACGAGCACCTCGTGCGCCAGCACCTCGGCGATCTCGGCCAGTTCGGACACGTATCCGCGGGCCGCGTCGCCGCCGGGCAGCGTCACGGACAGCACGCCGAGCCGGTCGCCGCGCACGCTGACCGGCAGGTGCACGCGCGTCCGCCCGTCCTGGCCCTCCTGGCAGTAGGGCTCCTGCGAGCCGAACGCCCGGCCGGCAGGGCTGCCGTGCACCGGAACCGCGACCAGGTTGTGAGGCCGCACCGACACCGGTTGCAGCGCCGTCAGGCCGTAGTCGGCCATGTAGAGCTCGACGGCCTCCGCGCCGTACTGCTCCGTCAGCACGGCGCGGACGGCGTCGAGCAACTCGTGGGGAGCCGCCGTGCGCACGGCGCGCTCAGCGGTCTGGAATCTGTTCACGATGAGGAATGCACCATTCTTTCTCCCGCCAACGTGCGGGCCCGGCCGAGGAGGCGGGGGCTCGCGAAGAGCCGCGTCGGTCGTTCCGAGGAGGGTCCGTGTGGGCTGAGCGCTCCTAGTAGGCTGAAAGAAGCCCCAGTGCCTGCGAGAGTGTGATCGTGACTGCCTTCCGCCGCCGCCCAGAGCCCGATGAGGTCGCACGCGTGACCACGAAGGCCGTCGAGCTGCTGGAAGTCGTATGGGGCCGCGCCTCGACCGCGCCCACCTCCGCCTCCCAGCTGCGGGTGCTGCACATCCTGGAGCACCACGACGGCATCAACCTGCGCACTCTCGCCGAGTCCCTCGCCTCCACCCCGCCGTCCACGAGCCGGCTGTGCGACCGGCTACAGGCCGCGGGATTCATCGAGCGTGTGGTGGGCGCGGAGGACCGGCGTGAGGTACGGCTGCATCTCAGCGGCCGAGGCCGCTCCTTCCTGGCCGATCTGCGTGTCCGCCGCGAGAGCGAGCTGCAGAAGGTGCTGGCGGACATGCCCGTCGCCAAGCGGGTCGCCCTCCTTGAGGGGCTCGAGGCGTTCTGCGCCACCGCGGCGACACAGATACTCGACGAGACCCCCGAGGCCGACAGCCGGACCGCCTGAAAAACCCTCACGGCACCGATCCACCACCGCTCCAGGTCCTTCCACGCGTACGCCCGACTCGGCTACTCTGTTGCCTCATGGCTATTATTGTCAAACGACAACAGTCACGGATATCGCTCTCATCCCGTCCGACTACCCTAGTTCTGGCGTGATTCGCGGTAACTGTGCGACATGTCTCGAAAATTCCGGGACCCCTGTGACACGAGGACGGCGCGATGCCCGCGGCTCCCGAACTGAGAGCGCATATCGACCGCGACGAGCAGATCTTTGTGATCACCGTGCGGGGCGATGTCGACTACGCCCAGGCCGAGGGCTTCGAGCAGGCGTGGGAGGCCGCCGACCGCGCCGCGATGCCCGTGACGGCGGTCGACCTGACGCAGGTCACCTTCGCCGACAGCATGCTCCTCAACGCCCTCATCGAGGCCCGGCTGCGCCACCGGGCCGCCGGGCGCGACCTGGTGCTCGTCGGCCCCCTGCGGCCGGCCGTCCACCGGCTCCTGACGATCACCGGTGCCATCCGGCTGTTCACCGTCACGGAGACCGGCGGGTGAGAGTCAGCGGACCACGCGGCGTCCCCTGTGCCGGAGTCTGACTCCGGCGTAGACGAGGTCGGCGAGCAGTACCACCGCTCCGATGACCAGCAGGTAGAACAGTCCGTGGGCGGTGAACCCGATGATGCCCAGCACGAGGGCCACGAGGATCAGCAGCAGAAACAGGCTCATCGGCTCTCCCATCGAGGGTGGGCTCGCCGGGTCAGCGGCGCGCCAGGCGCCGCTCACCGCCGGCGCCCGGGGTGTATTCGATCGCGTAGTGCGCGAAGACCGCGGGCTCCTGCTCGGCCGGCAGTTCGCCGTCCGTGTCGATCGCGGGAGCCTTCTTGACCGTGTCCTTGTCGTAGGCGACCTTCAGGTACCCCGGACCGACGGTGGCGTCCGCGAGTGGGACGAACACCAGGCGCCGCCGGGTGGGCAGGCCGACCGTCACGGTCGCGTAGCTGGGCAGGTCGGTCGCGGTGTCGACGTAGACCGACTCCAGGGCGCCTACCTTGTGCCCGCCGGTGTCGACCACGTCGTGACCGCGCCACTCTCGGATATCGCCTGCTTCGATCATCAGATACCTCCACCGGGTCGGGTACCCCTGATCGGGCGGTTGACGCCGTCCGGCCCGTGGGCCGCCGCGAGGTCGACGGTCAGTGCTGCGCCACCCGGATGCCCACGAGGCAGGTGTCGTCGTCGGTGTCGGACCTGCTGTGGGTCAGCAGACGGTCGAGCTGCTGGTCAAGGGTCGAGGGAACCGTGCGCGCGGTTGTCAGCATGTGCGCCAGCGACTCCTCCACCGACCGGTCACGGCGCTCGATCAGGCCGTCCGTGTACATCAGCAGCGTGTCGTCCACGGCGAGCTGCACCTCGTGCTCCTGGTACCCGGCCTCCGGTACGGCGCCCAGCAGCAGCCCCTTGACCAGCGGCAGCGGTTCCGCCTCACCGCCGCGGACCAGCACCGGCGGCAGATGACCGGCCCGCGCCCAGCGCAGGGTGTGGCGGTCGGGGTCGTAGAGACCGCACACCGCGGTGGCGGTGACGGCGCCGGTCAGATGGTGGGTGACCATGTTCAGCCAGGACAGCAGCTGCCCCGGTCCGGCGCCGGTCACGGCGAGCCCGCGCAGCGCGTTGCGCAGGACGACCATGCTGGTGGCCGCCTCGATGCCGTGTCCCGCGACATCGCCGACACACACCAGCACCAGCCCGGACGGCAGCACGACCGTGTCGTACCAGTCGCCGCCGACCAGGTGCTGGGTCTCCGCGGGCCGGTAGCGCACGGCCAGGCTCAGCCCGGGGACCGCCAGCGGGGCCTGCGCGGGCGGCATGATGGCGTGCTGGAGCTGGAGGGTGAGCCGGTTGCGTTCACTGGCCTGCTGCTCGGTGTGGGCGAGCTGGTCACGGGTCGCGGCGAGAGCGACCTCGGTCCAGTGATGGGCGGAGATGTCCTGGTAGGCACCGCGCACGACGTACAGCTGCCCGCCGGAGTCGAGGACCGGTTCGGCCACCACCCGGATGTGCCGGGTCACGCCGTCGGGGCGCTGCAGGCGGAAGGCCGTGGACGCCGCCCGCTGGTGGTGCAGCACGGTACGCAGGAAGCGGCCGAGGGTGACGGCGTCGTCGGGGTGGGCATGGGCGGGCAGGTCCTCCAGCGGCACCGGGGCGCCGGAGTCGGGCTTGCCGTAGAGGTGGTACAGCTGGCCGTTCCAGGTGATCTCGCCGGTGAGGAGGTTCTCCTCGAAACCGCCGATACGGCCCAGTCGCTGGGCGTGCTGGAGGAGGCTGGCCAGCCGGGCGGTCTCGTCCTCGATACGCCAGATGAGCAGGACGCAGGCCCCGTGCCGGCTGATGTTGATGTCGGCGACCGCCGCGAGGGGGACGTCGTCGACCAGGGCGGTCAGCCGCATGCGGTGGGCGCGGTAGGGCTCCCCGGTGGCGTAGACGCGCTCGATCCGCTCGAAGAGCTCGCTGTGACCGGCGGCCATCGGATAGGCCTCCAGCAGCAGGGCGCCGTTGATGGCGGCCCGGGGTCTGCCTCCGGGGTCCAGGAAGCGGCCGTTGACGTGGTGGACGCGGAAGTCGACGAGGTCGCCGCCGGCGTCCAGATGCGGCACGAGCACCAGCGCGGGGTCGTGGAGTCCGTCGGCCAGGTCCATCAGCTCGGAGACGCCGGGCAGGACGGTCCTGCCGGTGCCGCCGTGGGCCTGGTCCGGGGATCCGGTGTCCAGGGTGTGCGCGCACAGCTCGGCCAGGGCCTCGACCTGCCGGACGACGGGCGCGGGAGGCGTGTCCAGCGGCACGGGCCAGACGATCTCCAGCACACCGTGGATGCGTCCGCCGGTGCCGGCGGCCACGGCCACCCGGCCGCCCTCGGGATGGTGGTGCTGGCCGATGGAGGGCAGCCCGGTCTCCGCCAGGCTCCTGATCCAGTGCCCCGAGCGCTCGGTGAGGCCGCGGCGGCCCACCGTCGCGACCCCCGGCGGCACATGCCGCCAGCGCCCCGCCTCGGCGGAGGAGAAACCGGCGTGGCCCGCCAGCGTGAGCGAGCCGTCGGCGCCCAGGGCCCAGATGGCGACCGCCTCCGCCCCCAGGGGGGCCAGCGCGTGCTCCAGCAGGGACTCGGCCACGGCCTGGGTGTCATGGGCGGCCAGCGCGCCGCTCTCGGCGGCCCGCAGCCGTACGGCGGAGGAGTGGCTGTCCGCGGGGTCGACGGCCTCGGTACCGGCCGCGGTGGCCGCGAAGAAGGCGGCGGTCACCTCCGACATGCGGTCCCGCGCGGCCTGGTTGATGACGTCGACCGCGAGCTCCAGGGGTGTCACCCCCGCCTGCTCGGCGAGTTCGGCCAGCTGCCGGGCCGCCTGCGCCGGGCCGCATCCCAGCCGTTCGACGAGGATGCCCTTGGCCAGCTCGATCAGGGCCCGCCCGTCCGCCTCGGCGTGGGCCGCCCGCACCTCGCGGCGCAGCCGTTCCACGGTCGCCGCCAGCCTGCCGAGGGGGGACGACGGGCCGGGCTCGTCCGGCTCACCGGCGACGGCCTGCCGTGTGCCGTCGGCGGCACCGGGCGGTTCGGCGGGGTCGGGCGATGGACGGAGATCACTCACGGTGGGCCTGTTCTCGGCTGGGCTGGAACGCCCCGGGGCGTTGTGCGGCCTGCTGGTGGACGCCGTGGCGGCGGCGCGTGGTCACACGGCCAGCCAGCGACGGACGCGGGCGATGAGGTCGTTCGTGTCGACGGGCTTGGTGATGTAGTCGTTGGCCCCCGAGGCGAGACTCTTCTCCTGATCGCCCGGCATGGCCTTGGCGGTGACGGCGATGATGGGCAGCTCCGCGTACTGGGGCATGGCGCGGATCTCGGCGGTGGCGGCGTAGCCGTCCATCTCCGGCATCATCACGTCCATCAGCAGCAGGCAGACGTCCGGGTGGGCGAGCAGCATCTCGATGCCCTTGCGGCCGTTGTCGGCGTGCAGGACCTGGAAACCGTGCAGTTCCAGGACGCCGCTGAGGGCGAAGAGGTTGCGGGCGTCGTCGTCGACCACCAGGACCGTCCGGCCGAGGAAGGCGTCGTCCACCACCTGCGCGGCCGGACGGTGCGGCTCCTCGGCACGCACCAGCGACAGCACGTCACCGGGCTGTTCGGCGGACAGATGCAGGGTGATGCGCTCGCGCAGCTCGTCCAGACTGGACAGGAAGTCCAGCGGCCGCCCGCCCGCGAGGGCACGCAGCGCCTGCTCCTGTGCCAGATCCACCCGGTGCCCGGTGTGCACCAGGACGGGCACGCTGGCCAGCGCGGAGTCGCCGCGCATGGCCTCCAGGAAGTCCGCGCCCTCCTTGCCGGGCATGCCCAGTTCGAGGACGACGCAGTGGCAGGGCTCGGCCGCCAGCGTACTGGCCGCCTCCTGCGCCCCTACGGCGGTGATGAGGTCGATCGCCCCGTGCGGGTCGCCCGGGTCGTGCGCGAGGTCCGCCACGGCCCGCTCGGCGACCAGGGCCAGCAGACCGCGCGGGCGCTCCTCGATCACCAGGAGCCGGCGCCTGCGGTGCTCGGGGGCCGGCACGGAAGCGGGCAGCAGCCGGGGCGCCGGTACCTGCGACGACGCGGTGAGGGCGCGGGGCTGCTCCACCGAGCGGCCGCCGGTCTCCAGGAGGTCCTCGAAGTCGGCGCGCGCGACGGGCAGGTACAGCGTGAACGTACTGCCCTGGCCGGGGGCGCTGTCGACGGTGACCGCGCCACCGAGCAGATGGGCGATCTCCCGGGTGATGGACAGGCCGAGACCGGTGCCGCCGTACTTGCGGCTGGTGGTCCCGTCGGCCTGCTGGAAGGCGCCGAAGATCGTCTCCAGCTGCTGGTGGGGGATGCCGATGCCGGTGTCGACGACCCGGAAGGCCACCACCGGTCCACCGCGCAGCACGCCCGGCGGCACCTCGCGGTCGGCGGCCGGCTCGATGCGCAGCTCGACGCCGCCCTGCTCGGTGAACTTCACCGCGTTGGACAGCAGGTTGCGCAGGATCTGGCGCAGCCGGGAGTCGTCGGTGAGCAGGTCGGCGGGTGTGCCCGGCGCGGTGGCCACCGTGAACTCGAGGCTCTTCTGGCTGGTCATCGGCCGGAAGGTGGCCTCGACGTACTCCAGCAGCTGGCGCAGCGGGACCCGCTCGGGAGCCACGTCCATCTTGCCGGCCTCCACCTTGGAGAGGTCGAGGATGTCGTTGATCAGCTGCAGCAGGTCCGAGCCCGCCGAGTGGATGATGCCCGCGTACTCGACCTGCTTCGGGGTGAGGTTGCGCGAGGGGTTCTGGGCCAGCAACTGGGCCAGGATCAGCAGGCTGTTGAGGGGGGTGCGCAGCTCGTGGCTCATGTTGGCCAGGAACTCCGACTTGTACTTGGAGGCGAGCGCCAGCTGCTGGGCGCGGGTCTCCAGTTCCTGCCTCGCCTGCTCGATCTGCAGGTTCTTCGCCTCGATGTCGCGGTTCTGCGAGGCCAGCAGGGACGCCTTCTCCTCCAGCTCGGCGTTGGAGCGCTGCAGTTCGTCCTGCTGCACCTGCAACTCCTCGGACCTGGCCTGCAGTTCGGAGGTGAGCCGCTGGGACTCGCCGAGCAGCTCGTCGGTGCGCGCGTTGGCCACGATGGTGTTGAGGTTGACACCGATGGTCGGCACCAGCTGGGTGAGCAGGTCCTGGTGGATCTGGGTGAAGCGGGTCAGCGAGGCCAGTTCGATGACGCCGAGGACCTGTTCCTCGACCACGATGGGCAGCACGACCAGGGCACTGGGCACGGCCTGTCCCAGACCGGAGGAGATGGTGACGTAGCCTTCCGGCAGCTCCTCGACCGTGATGATCCGGCGGTTGCGCGCGGCCTGTCCGACCAGCGAACGCCCGACCGGGATACGGGTGGGCCGGTCGGTGTCGTCGGGATAGCCGTACGAGCCGACCAGGCGCAGTTCGTGGCCGCGCTCGGTGTCCTCCGCCAGGTAGAAGGCACCGAACTGGGCCGACACCAGCGGGGTGAGCTCGTCCATGATGAGCTCGGCGACCACGGGCAGGTCGCGGTGGCCCTGCATCAGACCGGAGATGCGGGCGAGGTTGGTCTTGAGCCAGTCCTGTTCCTGGTTGGCCCGGGTGGTCTCGCGCAGCGACTCCACCATGGAATTGATGTTGTCCTTGAGGTCGGCGACCTCGCCCGAGGCCACCACCGTGATGGAGCGGGTCAGATCGCCCTCCGCGACGGCACTGGTGACCTCGGCGATCGCCCGCACCTGCCGGGTGAGGTTCCCGGCGAGCTCGTTGACGTTCTCCGTGAGCCGCTTCCAGGTGCCCTCGACGCCCTCCACCTCGGCCTGGCCGCCCAGCCGGCCCTCGCTGCCGACCTCGCGGGCGACGCGGGTGACCTCGGCGGCGAACGACGAGAGCTGGTCGACCATCGTGTTGATGGTGGTCTTCAGTTCCAGGATCTCGCCCCGGGCGTCGACGTCGATCTTCTTCGACAGGTCGCCGCCCGCCACCGCGGTCGTCACCAGGGCGATGTTGCGGACCTGCCCGGTGAGGTTGTTGGCCATGGAGTTGACGTTGTCCGTCAGGTCCTTCCAGGTCCCGGCCACGTTCGGCACATGGGCCTGGCCGCCCAGCCGGCCCTCGGTGCCCACCTCGCGGGCCACCCGGGTGACCTCGTCGGCGAACGCGGACAGCGTGTCGACCATGGTGTTGATGACGTCCGCGAGCGCGGCGACCTCGCCCTTGGCCTCCACGGTGATCTTCTGCGACAGGTCGCCGCGGGCGACCGCGGTGGCGACCTGGGCGATGGACCGGACCTGCCCGGTCAGGTTGGACGCCATCACGTTGACGTTGTCGGTGAGGTCCTTCCAGGTCCCCGACACGCCCGGCACGATCGCCTGCCCGCCGAGGTTGCCCTCGGTGCCCACCTCGCGGGCCACCCGGGTGACCTCGTCGGCGAACGCGGAGAGCTGGT
>NZ_JBVHQD010000004.1:0-464634 GCF_055567595.1 Streptomyces sp. NPDC026515 | reverse complement strand
GTCGACCATCGTGTTGATGGTGTTCTTCAGCTCCAGGATCTCGCCCCGCGCGTCCACGGTGATCTTCTGCGACAGGTCGCCCTGCGCCACCGCGGTGGCCACCTGGGCGACGTTGCGGACCTGCGCGGTGAGGTTGCCTCCCATGAAGTTCACGGAGTCCGTCAGGTCGCGCCAGGTGCCCTTGACCCCCTTGACGTCCGCCTGCCCGCCGAGCCGGCCGTCGGTGCCGACCTCGCGGGCGACACGGGTGACCTCGTCGGCGAACGCGGAGAGCTGGTCGACCATCGTGTTGATGGTGTTCTTCAGCTCCAGGATCTCGCCCCGCGCGTCCACGGTGATCTTCTGCGACAGGTCGCCCTGCGCCACCGCGGTCGTCACCTGGGCGACGTTGCGGACCTGGGAGGTGAGGTTCCCGGCCATGAAGTTGACCGAATCGGTCAGGTCCCGCCAGACGCCGCCGACCCCGGGCACCTGCGCCTGGCCGCCCAGCCGGCCCTCGCTGCCGACCTCGCGGGCGACACGGGTGACCTCGTCGGCGAACGCGGACAGCTGGTCGACCATCGTGTTGACGGTCTCCTTCAGCTGCAGGATCTCCCCGCGCGCGGGGACGTCGATCTTCTGGGACAGATCGCCGCGGGCCACCGCCGTGGCCACCTGGGCGATGTCACGGACCTGAGTGGTCAGGTTCCCCGCCATGGCGTTGACCGAGTCGGTCAGGTCCGCCCAGGTGCCGGAGACCCCGGGGACCTGCGCCTGGCCGCCCAGCGTGCCCTCGGTGCCCACCTCGCGGGCCACCCGCGTGACTTCCGAGGTGAACAGGGACAACTGGTCGACCATGCCGTTGAAGACCGTGGCGATGTCGCCGAGCAGTCCCTCGCCGTCGGAGGGCAGCCGGGTGCCGAAGTCACCGTCGCGTACCGCCGTGAGGCCGGCCAGCAGCTGTCGCAGCTCCTGCTCGCCCGGACCCTGGACCTGGGCGTCCACCGACACGCCGCTCATGCACACCCTCGTTCCGCTCCCCAGGGTCCCCACCCCGAGGACCCGGAACCTCGCCGGAGCCGTAGAGCTCCGCCCACCAGCGGCGATTCCGTGTTCGACGGCCTCGCACGACGGGCAGTCGGTCGCAGATTAACTCAGTTGTCGCCCGACAACCAACGTCGGGCGCGCCCGGCCCTCCCGGCCACAGGGGAGCCCGGCGCCGGGCTCGCCGTCACGCCGCGATGGCGGCTTGCACGGTGGGGTGACAGGAGGCGAGGGTGTCCAGTCCCACCAGCTGCACGGTGCGCAGCACGGAGTCGCGGACCCCCGCGAGACGCAGCCACCCCTGACCGGCCCGGGTCACCTGGTGGGCGGCGATCAGTGCGTTGATCCCGCTGGAATCCATGAACGTGACCCCACTCAGGTCGACGACGACCCGGGAGCCCGCGGTGGGGTCCGCCGGAGGCATGGCCCGGGCCAGGGCGCCCACGCTCTCGTAGTCGATCTCGCCGCGCAGGCCGAGCACGGTGACGCCGTCGACGTCGGTCCGGGTGACGGACAGCTCGCCGCGCTCCACTGCCCTGTTCTCGTCCGTCACGTGCGTCCTCCGCGCCCTCGGTCCCAACCCTGTCACCCGCTCTGCAGCCACAGTGCCCAGCCGGGCGGAGTGCGATGCACGGGAGGGGGCATCCGAATCCCGGCGGCGCGGGAGTACCACGGCGGATCGCCGGGTAGGCGCGCGCCCATGAACGGGGTATCGCGGTTCGCCGGCAGGGATTCGGTCCCGCCCGAGGAGTGTTCGGGGACGGCGGGTGCCGCACCGGTCGAGGTCACCATCGCGCTGGACGGGGCGGACGGCTGTATCGCCCACGCGCGGAGACGGGCGTCGGACTTCCTGGCCCGGGCCGAGCCCGCGCGGGGGCTGCCGGTACCGGCCCGCACCCGGGAGCTGGCCCAGCTGGTGGTCAGCGAACTCGTCACCAACGCGCTGAAGTACGCGCCCGGACCCGTCCTGCTGCATGTGAGCGCCGCGGCCGGCGCGGTGGAGATCGAGGTCTGGGACAGCGATCCCACCCTGCCGCAGGCCCGGGCGGCCGACGCGGGACGGGCGGGTCAGCACGGCCTGGAGATCGTGCTGGCGGTGGCGCGGGACGTCGAGGCGCGACGGGAGCCCGTCGGCAAGCGCATCACCGCCCGGCTGGCGTCGTCCGAGTGACGGCTGCCCGCAGCCGCGGCCGGTGCGGCCGTCCGGGTGGTGGAGTCGTCGGCCGTCGGGCCGCCCACAGCGCGCACCCCACCCGTTCGGCGTAACGTGAGGCGCCGGGGCGGCTGCGCTTCGCGCAGGGTGCCGATGCCGTGCGCCTGCCGGACCCCCCTCGGACTGCTCTTCTCACGAGTCAGGAGCGCATCATGGCGACACCTGTCCGCCGGCCCGCGGGCCGGCGCTCCGCTGTCCGGCGCACCGCCGTCGGGCTCGCCACCACCCTGGTCGCCGTCGGCGCGTGCAGCGCGCCGGCCGCCGGGGAGGAAGCCCACCGCGTGTCCGCCGCGTCCTGCGCCGGCAAGGTCTACACGGGAATGACCCAGGCGCAGCGGGTCGGCCAGCTGTTCATGGGCGGGGTCGCCGCCGCCCGCCCCAGCACCACGGACCTGCGCACCCTGCGGACCTATCACGTGGGGTCCGTCATGCTGACCGGGCGCAGCTCCGCCGGTACGGCGGCGACCAAGAAGGTCGTCGACGGGGTGCGGGCGCAGGCGGACACGGTCGCCGGCCACCGGGTCGGACTGCTCGTCTCCACCGACCAGGAGGGCGGACAGGTCCAGGTGCTCAGCGGGCCCGGCTTCTCCGTCATGCCCAACGCCCTGACCCAGGGCACGTGGAGCACGACGACCCTGCGCGCCCGCGCCCAGACCTGGGCCAAGCAGCTCAAGGCCGCGGGTCTCGACCTCAATCTCGCCCCGGTCGCCGACGTGGTGCCCGCGAGTCTGGGCACCCGCAACGCTCCCATCGGCCACTTCTACCGCGAGTACGGCCACACCCCCGCCGTCGTGACCTCGCACACCGGCGCCTTCGCCGCGGGCTTCCGGGCGGCCGGGGTCATGACCACCTTCAAGCACTTCCCCGGGCTCGGCCAGGTCATCGGGAACACCGACACCACCGCGAACGTCGTCGACTCGGTGACCACCGCCTCCAGTGCGAACCTCCAGCCGTTCCGCAGCGGGATCGCGGCCGGCACGCCGTTCGTGATGGTCTCCTCGGCGAAGTACACCAAGATCGACTCGAAGCACCTGGCCGTGTTCTCCCCGACCGTGATCAACTCGCTGCTGCGCACCAAGTTGGGCTTCAAGGGGGTCGTCATCTCCGACGACATCGGGCAGGCCGTCGCGGTCCGCGCCTACACCCCCGCGCAGCGGGCGGTGGACTTCCTGACCGCCGGCGGGGACATGATCCTCACGGTCAAGGCGTCGACCATTCCGGCGATGGTGCAGGGCGTACAGGCCCGGATGGCGGCGAGCGCCTCCTTCCGCACCACGGTCGCGGCCTCCGTGCACCGGATCCTCACGGCCAAGGCCACGGCAGGCAAGCTCACCTGCAGCTGAGACCCGCCCCCGACGGCCAGGCGTGTTTACTTACGCCTGGTTGAACAGTCCAGACTGATAAACCTAGTATCAGTACATGTGAAGACAGTTACGGCCTCCGATGCCGGCGGTACCCGCGATCCGAGCGACGCGTCCCTGCTCGCCTACGAACTCCGGCTCGCGGTGGGCCGGATGACGCGGCGGCTGCGACAGGCCCACGCCGTGGGGGACGTCTCACTCTCGGGCGTCTCGGTGCTCGCGCGGCTCGCCGCCGACGGACCCGGCTCCCCCACCGCGCTCGCCGAGCTGGAGCGGGTGCGGCCGCAGGCCATGGCGACCACGCTCGCCCACCTCGAACAGCGCGGCCTGGTCCGCCGTGCCCCCGACGCGACGGACGGACGGCGGAGCATCGCGGCCGTCACCGAGGAGGGGCGGGCCATGCTCGCCGAGCGGCGCTCCGAGTCGGTGCGGCGGCTCGCGGACGTCCTCGGCACGTTCTCCGCCGAGGAGCGCGCGACCCTCGGGGCGGCCGTGCCGCTGCTCGCCCGGCTGGCGGAACAGCTGTGAGCGCCCGCCACCGGTCCGGCCTGCTGCGCTCGGCCCGCCACAAGGAGACCCCGCCCGGGCCGGGCTACAAGTGGGTCGCGCTCTCGAACACCACTCTCGGGGTGCTGATCGCGACGATGGACGCCTCGATCGTGATCATCTCGCTCCCGGCCATCTTCCGGGGCATCGGCCTGGACCCGCTCGCACCGGGCAACATCGGCTATCTGCTCTGGATGATCCTCGGGTACCTGCTGGTCTCCGCGGTCCTGGTGGTCGTGCTCGGGCGGCTCGGCGACATGTTCGGGCGGGTGAAGATCTACAACCTCGGATTCCTGATCTTCGCCTGTGCCTCGGTCGCGCTGTCGCTCGATCCGTTCCGCGCCGGAGCGGGAGCGATGTGGCTGATCCTGTGGCGGATCGTGCAGGCCTTCGGCGGGTCCATGCTCACCGCCAACTCGGCCGCCATCCTCACCGACGCCTTCCCCGCACGGCAGCGCGGCATGGCGCTCGGGATCAACCAGATCACCGCGCTGGCGGGCCAGTTCCTCGGTCTGCTCGCGGGGGGTCTGCTCGCCGTCGTCGACTGGCGTGCCGTGTTCTGGGTGAGCGTCCCGGTCAGTATCACCGGCACGATCTGGTCGTACCTGAGCCTGCGCGAGACCTCGACGGGCCGGCCCGGCCGGATCGACTGGCTGGGCAACATCACCTTCGCGGCGGGCGCCGGGATCCTGCTGGCCGGGATCACCTACGGGATCCAGCCCTACGGCGACAGCGCCACCGGCTGGGGGAACCCGTGGGTGCTGACCGGGCTGATCGGCGGCGTCGCCCTGCTGCTGGCCTTCTGTGTCGTCGAGACGCGGGTCACCGACCCCATGTTCAACCTGGCGCTCTTCAGGAACAGGGCGTTCGCGGCGGGCAACGTGGCCGCCCTGCTGACCTCGATCGCCCGCGGCGGCCTGCAGTTCATGCTCATCATCTGGCTCCAGGGCATCTGGCTGCCGCTGCACGGCTACGACTTCGAGGACACCCCGCTGTGGGCCGGCATCTTCATGCTCCCGCTCACGCTCGGGTTCCTCGTCGCGGGCCCGGTCTCCGGCTATCTCTCGGACCGGTTCGGCGCCCGGTTCTTCTCCACCGCCGGGCTGGTCGTCGTCATGCTGTCGTTCCTGGGGCTGCTCGCGCTGCCCGTCGACTTCGACTACGGGCTGTTCGCGGCGCTGCTGCTGCTCAACGGGCTCGGCCAGGGGATGTTCTCGGCGCCGAACACGTCGTCGATCATGGGCAGTGTCCCGGCCGAGTACCGGGGTGTCGCCTCGGGCATGCGCTCGACCTTCCAGAACTCCGGTACGGCGCTGTCCATCGGTGTCTTCTTCTCGCTGATGGTCTCCGGCCTGGCCTCCTCGCTGCCGGACACGCTCAGGAGCGGGCTGACGGCGCACGGCGTGCCGGCCGCGTCCGCCGCGCACGCCGCCTCACTGCCGCCGGTGAGCACGCTGTTCGCGACGTTCCTCGGCAACAACCCGATCGGGCACCTGCTCTCCTCCGAGGGTGTCCTCGACCATGTGACCAGCGCGCAGCGGGCCGTCCTGACCGGCCACACCTTCTTCCCGCAGCTGGTCTCCGGCCCGTTCCACCACGGCCTGGCCATCGTGTTCGGCGTCGCCGCGGGCATGGCCCTGGTCTCCGCCGTGGCCTCCGCGCTGCGCGGCAGCCACCGGCCCGTGCAGGACCGGCCGGGGTCCAAGGACCGTTCGTCCGCCCGGACGCCCTCCGCGAAGTCGTAGGAGAAGAAAGGGCCGTGGGCCGGTACGGCGGATGTCCGCCGTACCGGCCCACGGCCGCTCGCATCAGGGGTACGACGTCAGGTTCGCCACGTTGCTCGACGAGTTCGACGGTCCTCCCGTGTTGTTGATGACATGGCTGATGGTGCCGGTGCCGCCCAGGGAGACCGTCACCATGCTGGTGAAGCGGACGCCCGAGGTGTTCGGTGCCTCGATGGCGTGCGCCGCCACCACACCCGGGTTGACGTTGAAGTAGCAGTAGCTTCCGAGGCCGTACGCCTGGTGGCTGGTGACCGAGTCGGCGACCTTGTAGGCGGCGTAGCCCTGGGTCGAGCCGTTCATCCAGGCCGCCTGGTTGGGCGGGTCGTAGGGCATCTCGTTCTGGTAGAAGTACGTCCGGCCGCCGTTGCCGTTCCAGACGGTCTGGTACTTCTGGAAATGCTCGACGAACAGGCCGTACATCGTCACGTTGTCGCCGTTGACGACCAGGCCGGTGTCGGCGGTGTTGCTGGTCCAGCCGACTCCGCTGCCGTGGTCGGCGCGCCAGATCCACATGTGGTCGCCGATCACGTTGTCGCTGTTGACGACGAGGCTGGTGGTGGCCTTGCCGACGCCCGCGCCGCCGATACGGAAGTACACGTCGTGCAGGGACGTGGGATCGGCGCTGTGGGTCGCGGACGAGCCCGTCGGCCCGACCTCCATCAGGGAGGGCGAGTTGGTGGTGCCCGCGTCGAAGAGCAGGCCCGCGATGTTCACTCCGTCGACGTCGGCGACCTTCATGGCGGTGACGCCGTTGTCCGGGACGAACGTGGCGAGGCCGAGGCCGAGCACGACCGTGTCGGCCCGGTTGACCTGGAGCGTCTGATCGAGGTGGTAGACGCCCGGGGTGACCAGGAGGTTCTTGCCCGCCGCGAGGGCCGCGTTGATCTGTGCGGCGGTCGCGCCCGCCTTCACGACGTAGAAGCTGTCCAGGGAGAGCGAGGTACCGGACGGGCTGCCCGAACTCCAGCTGGTGCCAGTCGAGTTGGAGCGGGTCGAGGGCACGAAGACCTGGTAGGCGCCGGCACTGTCGACGTACAGGAAGGGCTTCTCACGGGTGACCGGGGTCTGCGCGACCGTGGTGTCCGGCGGGTTGGGGAAGCTGGTGCCCGGGACGCCCTGGCTGCCGACGAAGACCATGTTCCAGTTGGAGCCGGTCCAGCTGCCGAGCTGCGAGTTACGGGTCAGCCACTGCTGCTGGCTGCCGGAGTTGACCTGCCCGTCGATCTTGCTGTCGGCGATCAGGCCGCCGCTGGACCAGCCGCCGTCGTCCAGGGCGAGGTTGCCGCGCAGGTGCATCCGGCGGTAGGCGGAGGCCTGCGAGACCGCCCAGCGGTCGGCGCCGCCGGTCGGGGTGACGGACAGGTTCTCCGCGCCCCGCCAGAAGTTCTGGGTGGCGTTGCCCTGGAACCAGTCGGCCTCGGCGTGCACCGCCCCGTTGATGTTGACCGAGTCCGGGGTCAGGCCGAGGCCGAGGACCTGGGTGTAGAAGCCGACGTTGACGTTCGCGCTGTAGGTGCCCGGCTTGAACATCACGGCGTAGCGCTGGGAGCCGAACTGGTTCGTCTCCTGCTGCTGGAAGATCGAGTTGAGGCGGCTCTGGATGGTCGACGCGGACATCGACGGATCGAAGACGACCACGTTCGGGCCGAGGTCGGGGTTCTGGGACGACGGCGGCGTCACGGCGGTCACCTGGAAGCGCTGGGCCGCCGTGCCGTTGCAGGTGTACTGGACCAGCTGCACGCTGTCCGCGGTCGAGGCCGCCGGGTCGTCGAGGCACTTGCCGCTGTTGCGGTTGACGAAGTGGTAGGCGCCGCCGCCCTCGTCGACCGGCAGCCACTGCTGGTTGGCCCCGCCGCCGTAGGCCCACAGCTGGGTCAGGGCGTTGTCGGCGGTGGAGACGTCGGTGACGTCGACCACCTGGCTGGTGTCGTTGCCGTTGCCGATCCGGACGTAGCCGTCGCTGGTGGCGGTGAGACTCCACTGCTGGGCGGTGGTGTCGTTGCAGGTGTACTGCTGGACGGCGGTGCCGTTCGCGGTGGCGGCCGCCCGGGCGTCCAGGCACTTGCCGCTGGCGGCGTTGGTGAGGGTGGCGAGGCCGGTGGGCAGGGCGGTGGCGGCCGCCTGTGCGGACGGGGCGGCGGTCAGCAGGGACGCCCCGAGAACGGCCAGCACGGCGGCGGCCGTCGGTCTGCGACGCAAGGAAAGGCGAAGCACTGGATCTCCTGGTCAGAGGTGGAGGGTTCAGCCGGTGTAGCCGGCGAAGACGCGCGTGTAGTCCCAGTCGGACTGGCTCACGCCCGAGCAGCTGTCGGCGGAACCGCCGGTGCAGGGCCGGTCGCGGTTGGCGGACCAGAAGGTGAGCCGGGCCAGGTGGTGCTGCTGGGCGTAGGCGAGGATGGTCCGGAAGTCGGCGACCGTCACAGTCTCGTTGTTGTCGGTGATGCCGTTCATGGACGAGATGCCCATGTCCCGGTAGGCCTGGTCGTCGCTGTAGTGGTAGGCGTTCTTCAGCGCGTTCTTGAGCCCCTCGGCCGCCTGCGTGGTGAGGTTGCCCATGTTCTGGCCGGCGCCGCCGAAGTCGAACGGCATGATGGCCCAGGCGTCCACGGTCAGCCCGGAGGACGCGGCCCGGTTGATCAGGCTGGTGTCGGGTCCGCTCTGGCCGGTGCCGATGGTGATGTACACCTTCGTGCCCGGGTTGTTGGCCTTCACCGTCTTCAGCGCGTCCACGACCCGCTGCTGCACGGTCCCGTTGCTGTAAGCGTCGGCCTCCAGGTCGATGTCGATCGCCTTGAGACCGCCGTAGGCGTTGATGACCTTCTGGTAGGCCGCCGCCAGTTCACCGGCGCTGGAGCAGGAGCTCTCCAGCTTGTTGCCGCTGTAGCCGCCGAAGGACGGTATGACGTCACCGCCGCCCGCGCGCACGGTGTTGACGGTCTGCTGGTCGACCCCGCCGGTCAGCGCCCGGCTGCCGTCCCACTGCGGGTTGCAGTAGCCGTTGCTGAGGACGAACGCCAGCGTGTAGTACTTCACGCCGGTCGCGTTGGTGATGGTGGTCGGGCTCGGCGGGTCGCCCCAGCCGTTGTACAGGTACGGCGCCACGGCCATCGGCGAGGACGGCGTGGTGCCGCCGCCGTCCGACGCGGGCGCGGTCCACTTCTGGTTGGCGGTGCCGCCGCACGTCCAGATCTGCGCGCGGGTGCCGTTCGCCGAGGAGTTGTCGGTGGCGTCCAGGCACTTGTTCGCCTGCGGGTTGACGATGTCGTGGGCGGAGCTGACCGTCCACTTCTGGTTGGCGCCGCCGGAACAGGTCCACAGCTGGGCCTTGGCGCCGTCCGCGGTCGAATTCCCGGTCACGTCCAGGCACTTGCCGAGGGCGCGTATGGTGCCGTCGCTGCCGACGGTCCACTGCTGGGCCGCGGTGCCGTTGCAGTCGTAGAGCTGGACGGCGGTGCCGTCGGCGGAGCTGGCGCCCGCCACGTCCAGGCACTTGCCGCCGAGGCCGGTGATGGTACCGGTGGCGGCCTGCGCGGGGGACGCGGCGAACAGGCCTGCGGAGAGGGTCAGGGCGGCAAGCGCGGCGGCCGTGGGGAGGGGTCTGGCCATGGGGGGTTGGCCTTTCACGCGGGGGGATGCAGCACGGCGTGTGCCCAACACCCCTGCGGTCACCGGGCGTTGGGTACAGCCGTGAGGCTTTGTTTAAGGCGTGAAGCTAAAGGTCCGGACCAGTGCCGTCAAGGGCGGGAGCGCTCCCTTCGCGGAATCGAGGAAAAAGATGACGATGAGGTGAACGGCACCGTCAGGGCGTCGGTGCCGCCGCGAACTGGGTACGGTGCAGCTCGGCGTACCGCCCGTCCGCCAACAGGAGTTCCTCGTGGGTGCCGCGCTCCACGATCCGGCCGGCCTCGATCACCAGGATCTGGTCGGCGGCCCGGATCGTGGACAACCGGTGGGCGATGACCACGGCCGTACGCCCTTCCAGCGCCTCGGCGAGAGCCTCCTGGACGGCCGCCTCCGAGGTGTTGTCCAGGTGCGCGGTGGCCTCGTCGAGAATGACCACACGCTGCCGGGCCAGCAGCAGCCGGGCGATGGTCATGCGCTGCCGCTCGCCGCCGGAGAGCCGGTAGCCGCGCTCGCCCACCACCGTGTCCAGGCCGTCCGGCAGGGACCGTACGACCGCGTCGAGGCGGGCCCGGCCGAGGGCGTCCCACAGCTCCTCGTCGGTGGCGGCCGGCCGGGCGAGCAGCAGGTTGGCGCGGACGCTGTCGTGGAAGAGGTGGCCGTCCTGGGTGACCATGCCGATCGTGGCGCGCAGGGAGCCGGCGGCCAGGTCGCGGACGTCGACGCCGCCGATGCGTACGGCGCCCCCGTCGACGTCGTACAGGCGCGGCAGCAGCTGGGCGATGGTGGACTTGCCGGCCCCCGAGGAGCCCACCAGGGCGACGGTCTGGCCGGGTTCGGCGCGGAAGGAGATGCCGTGCAGGACCTCGGCGCCGCCGCGGCCGTCCAGGGTCGCGACCTCTTCGAGTGAGGCCAGGGAGACCTGGTCGGCGGCCGGGTAGGCGAACCGGACGTCCTCGAACTCGGCGGCCACCGGGCCCTCGGGCACCTCGCGGGCGTCCGGCTTCTCCTCGATCAGGGGCTTCAGATCGAGGACCTCGAAGACCCGCTCGAAGCTGACCAGCGCGCTCATCACCTCCACGCGGGCACCGGCGAGGGAGGTGAGCGGGGCGTAGAGCCGGGTCAGGAGGAGGGCGAGGGCGACGACGGCGCCCGGCTCCAGGGTGCCGCGCAGCGCGAACCAGCCTCCGAGGCCGTAGACCAGGGCGAGCGCGAGCGAGGAGACCAGGGTGAGGGCGGTCATGAACACCGACTGGGCGGTGGCGGTACGCACCCCGATGTCCCGGACCCGGGCGGCGCGCGCCGTGAACTCCGCCGACTCCTCCTCGGGGCGGCCGAAGAGCTTGATCAGGGTGGCGCCGGGTGCGGAGAAACGTTCGGTCATCCGGGTGCCCATGGCCGCGTTGAGCGCGGCGGCCTCGCGCTGCATCCGGGCCATCCGGCCGCCCATGCGGCGGGCGGGCACCACGAACACCGGCAGCAGCACCAGGGCGAGCAGGGTGATCTGCCAGGACAGGGTCAGCATCACCGCGAGGGTGAGAAGCAGCGTGACCAGGTTGCTGACCACGCCGGAGAGGGTGTTGGCGAAGGCGCGCTGGGCACCGATCACGTCGTTGTTGAGACGACTGACCAGCGCTCCCGTACGAGTACGCGTGAAGAACGCGACGGGCATGCGCTGCACATGATCGAACACAGCCGTTCGCAGATCGAGGATGAGTCCCTCCCCGAGCGTCGCCGAGAGGCGGCGCCCCAGCACCCCGAGCGCCGCCTCGGCGACGGCGACGCCGGCGATCAGCAACGACAGCCGTACGATCGTGCCGTCGTCGTGCCCCGACACGATCGCGTCGACGACCTGGCCGGCCAGTACCGGGGTCGCGACGGCGAGCAGGGCGGTGACCACCCCGAGCAGAACGAAACGGACTATGCCGCCCCGGTGCGGGCGGGCGAAAGCGGCGATGCGGCGCAACGTGGCCCGGTCGAACGGGCGCCGCTGCTGCTCGGCGGTCATCACGCTGTGCAGCTGCGTCCAGGCGGTGGTCTCCATACTCATGGGAGAGAACGTAGGACCTCAAGCTTCGTTGAGGTCAATGTCCGCTCGCCGTCCCCCCGTACGAAGGACCCGATGAGCCTCCCGAAGGCACCGCCCAGCTCCGCGAAGGCCCCCGCCGAAGCCCGGACCGGCCTCCCCCCTCACCCGCTTCCCGTCCGTCATCCGGCGTCTCCTCTTCCGCCACCCGCAGTTGGCGCGGCGCGGAAAACCTCTCCCGATGTGACAGCGGTAAGAATCCCCGGCTTCCGTGAGAGCCGTCTGCCCCGGCTCGCCCGCCGTGTCCCCTGGCGGCACGTCCTCACCCTGGTTCCGCTGCTGCTCGTGGCGGTCATCGCGGTGCAGCACCGGTCGGTCCTCGTGGAGGGCTTCGCCCACCTCCGCGACGCCTCCTGGCCCTGGCTGCTGGCGGCGGGTGCCGCCACCTGTCTGACCTGGGTGGCGGCGGCCTTCACCCGGCAGGGCGCGGTGGTCCAGCAGCTCCCCCGCTGGCGGCTGCTCGCGACCCAGCTCGCGGCCGGCTCGGCCAACCACCTGCTGCCGACGGGTCTGGGTTCCGGCGCGGTCAACCTGCGGTTCATGACCGTGTGCGGGGTGCCGCTGGCCACCTCCTCGGCGGCGCTCGCCCTGTACCTGCTCGCCGAGTCGGTGGCCCGGGTGGGCCTGATGGCGGTGTTCTTCGTCGCCTTCCCGGACGCGCTGCACCTCGGCAGCCTGCTCCCGCACGGGACGGTCGGCCCGGTCCTGGCCGTCGCCGGCGCACTGGTCGCCGTGGCGCTGGCAGCGCTGTTCCTCCTGCGACGGGTGCGCGAGCCCGTGTTGCGTTTCGCGCGCTCCGCGCTGAGCGAGGCCCGCTCGGTGCACACCCGGCCGTCCCGGGCGCTGGCGCTGTGGGGCGGCTCGCTCGCCTTCCCCGCCCTTCAGGCGGCCGGTCTGGTCGCGGTGGGACAGGCACTGGGGCTGCCGGTGCCGCCCGCGCACATGGCGCTCGCGTACCTGGCGGCCACGGTCGCCGTCGCGCTGATCCCCACTCCGGGCGGCCTGGGTTCGGTGGAGGCCGCGCTGATCGTGGCGCTGGTGGCCGCGGGCGGTCCGGTGGCGGTCGCCACCGCCGTCGTCCTCGCTTACCGGATCATCACCGTGTGGGTGCCGTTGCTGCCGGGAGCACTGACACTGGGAGCGCTGGTACGACTGAAGGTCATCTGACCCCGGGTGGCCTTCCGACGGAAGGAAACGCATGCCGGTCCGCCTGGAACGCCAGGGTCCCGTCACCACGGTCGTCCTCTCCCGCCCCGAGGCGCGCAACGCGGTGGACGGGCCGACGGCGGCCGCACTGGCCGCCGCCTTCCGGGAGTTCGAGGCGGACGACGCGGCCCGGGTGGCGGTGCTGTGGGGTGAGGGCGGCACCTTCTGCGCGGGCGCGGACCTGAAGGCGATGGGCGGCGAGCGCGGCAACCGGGTGGCGGAGGACGGGGACGGCCCGATGGGCCCGACCCGGCTGCGGCTGTCCAAGCCGGTGATCGCGGCGATCGCCGGGCACGCGGTGGCGGGAGGCCTGGAGCTGGCCCTGTGGTGCGACCTGCGGGTCGCCGAGGAGGACGCGGTGTTCGGCGTCTTCTGCCGCCGCTGGGGCGTGCCGCTGATCGACGGCGGCACGGTACGGCTCCCCCGGCTGATCGGCACCGGCCGGGCCATGGACCTGATCCTGACCGGCCGCCCGGTCCCGGCCCCCGAGGCGTACGAGATGGGCCTGGCCAACCGCCTGGTCCCAGCCGGCCGGGCACGCGAGGCGGCGGAGGAACTGGCCCTGACCATCGCCGCGTTCCCGCAGGCCTGTCTGCGCAGCGACCGGGCGTCGGTGCTGGACCAGGAGGGGCTGGACGAAGAGGCGGCGATGGTCGCCGAGGTCCAGTACGGCATGGACGTGCTGGCGGAAGGCGTGCAGGGGGCGGCGCGCTTCGCCGCGGGAGCGGGCCGGCACGGATCCTTCACGGACCGGGGGTCCTTCGCCGACCAGAGGTCCCTCCCGGACGCCTGACGGCCACGCCGCCGTCCCGGCGGCAACCTGGCCGCGCGGCAAGGCGACGGGGCGGAACGGGCCCCGGGTTCGGGGTGCGGGGTGCGGGGTGTCGCCGGTGCGCGCGAGGGCCGCCGGGCGAAGGGGGCAGCCTGCCGGCGCACGACGGCCGGAGCCAACCGGGCTGTCTTTCGCGGGAGTTCGATCCCCATCGGCCTCACCGCCGTACCGGCCGCCGGGGTCCGCCGCGCGAACCTCTGTGCGGATTCGGGTCCGTGGATACGGCAGGATGAGCAGTTGCACAATCGAATGGGAGGTAACCGGTGGACCGAGCGCTCACCGTCGATGACCTGGTCCTGGCCGGCATCGCTCTGGCCGCGGGCCTGTTGCTGGCCTTTCTGTCGCGCGGCGTGCTGCGCTGGCTGGCCAAGCACGCGAAGCGGACCCGTTGGAGCGGTGACGACGTCGTCGTGGACGCGCTGCGCACGGTGGTCCCGTGGGCGGCGCTGACGGGCGGCGCGGCATCCGCGGCGGCGGTGCTGCCGCTGACCAGGACCGTCCAGCACCACACCGACCAGTGCCTGAAGGTGCTGCTCATCTTCGCGGTGACGGTCTCGGCGGCGCGGGTGATCGCCGGCCTGGTGCAGTCGGTCACCCAGTCCCGTTCCGGGGTCGCCGGGTCGGCCACGATCTTCGTGAACATCACCCGGGTGCTGGTCCTGGCGATCGGCTTCCTGGTGGTGCTCCAGACGCTGGGCGTCTCCATAGCGCCCCTGCTCACCGCCCTGGGCGTCGGCGGCCTCGCGGTCGCGCTGGCGCTCCAGGACACCCTGGCCAACCTCTTCGCGGGCATCCACATCCTGGCCTCCAAGACCGTGCAGCCGGGCGACTACATCCAGCTGAGCAGCGGCGAGGAGGGCTACGTCGTGGACATCAACTGGCGGCAGACGACCGTCCGTCAGCTCTCCAACAACCTGGTGGTCGTCCCCAACGGCCAGCTGGCGAAGACGAACATGACCAACTACACGCGCCCCGAGCAGCAGTTGACGATCCTGGTCCAGGTGGGCGTGAGCTACGACAGCGACCTTGACCAGGTCGAGCGCATCACGCACGAGGTCATCGCCGAGACCATGACCGAGATCACCGGCGCGGTCCCGGAGCACGAACCGGCCATCCGCTTCCACACCTTCGGCGACTCGCGGATCGGGTTCACGGTGATCCTGGGCGTCGGCGAGTTCAGCGACCAGTTCCGGATCAAGCACGAGTTCATCAAGCGCCTGCACCGCCGCTACCGCGAGGAGGGCATCCGCATCCCGTCCCCGACCCGCACGGTCGCGCTCCAGCAGGGGGCCGTGGTGATCCCGCAGCAGCGCGTCCCGGACGATCTGCGGCCGGGCCTGACGCACACCGACTAGGGCATGTCGCGCGGCAGGCGGGACTTTCGCAACACGCCCCAGCCCCCTGCCGTGCCGCTTACAGGGTCGCGGAGTTGTCGTGGTGGTGGCCTCCGCGCAGGCGGTGCGGGGCCGCCGGGGTCGGGGTCACCGGGGTGACCGTCCAGTCGGGGTGGTTGGGCATCCGCGGGGTGGTGGTCCCGTAGAGCCAGTCGCGCAGGAAGCCCGACCGGTCCTGGCCGCAGACCTCGGAGGCGACGGCGATGTAGTCCTCCGTCGAGGCCGAGCGGTTCCGGAAGCGGTCCAGGAAGGTGCGCTCGACCCGGTGGAAGACGTCCTCGCCGACCAGCTCGCGGAAGGCGTACAGCGTCAGGACGCCGCCGAGGTAGCGCTGGCTGTCGAAGAGGTTGACCGCGTCCGGGGCCGCCACCGGCCCCGAGTCGTGGCGCCACTGGTCACCGCGGGCGTAGGTGTCCTTCATCCGGGCCTCCATGGTGGTCATGCCGAGGGAGTCCGGCCAGCCGCGTTCGTAGCGGTAGAGCAGCCCGTAGAAGTCGGCGTGCCCCTCGTTCAGCCAGAGGTCGGCCCAGGTGGCCGGGGAGACCAGGTTCCCGAACCAGGAGTGGACCAGCTCGTGCATCATGTGCGAGCCGATCTTCGCCTCCTCCTGGAGCAGGAAGTTCGGCTTGTAGAGGGTGAGGGTCTGGGTCTCCAGGCCCGTGAAGTCGAAGGCGTCCGGGTCGTCGGAGTTGCAGGGCAGCAGGCCGTACGTCTCGAACGGGAAGGCCACGCCGAGCCGGTCCTCCAGCCACGCCACCTGGCCGGCGGTCAGGGCGAGCGCCGGTTCGAGGGCGGCGGCGCGGGCGACCGGGACGACGTCGCGCAGCGGCAGGCCGTGCGGGCCCTGCCGGTCCTTGATCACGTAGTCGCCCACGGTGATCTGGACGAGTTCGGTGGCGATCGGCGCGCGGGACCGGTACGAGAAGGCCGTCCGGTCGCCGGGGAGGCGTTCGGTGCGGGTCGCGCTGCCGTTCGCGACCCCGCGCAGACCGCTCGGGACCGTGATGCGGAAGGTGAAGTCCGCCTTGTCCGAGGGGTGGTCGTTGCACGGGAAGACGGTGTGCGCGGAGTTCGGCTGCGGGCAGACGGCGAAGCCGTCCGGGGTGGGCACCCAGGCGGTGTGCGGGAGAGTGCGGCTCGGGTCGGCGCCGTACTCCACGCACACGGTGACGTGGTCGTCCTCCCGCAGCGGGCGGGCCGGGGTGATGCGCAGCTTCTCGTCGGCCTGCTCGAAGGCGGCCGCGCGGCCGTCCACGCGCACGGCGCGTATGTCGAGGCCGAGCGCGTCCAGGGAGAGGCGGGACAGCTGTCGGGTGCTGCGGACGCGCAGCGTCGCGGTGCCGTCGACCAGGCGGGTGGTGGCGTCGTAGGCGAGGTCGAGGTGGTAGGCGAGGACCCGGTAGCCGTCGTTGCCGAGGGCCGGGTAGACGGGGTCGCCGAGGGTCTCGGGGCCCGGTGCGGGCGTCTTGCCCCCGGCCCCCGCGTCGCCGCTTTTCTCCCCCGTGGAGAAGGGACGCGCAAGGGCCGGGGTCCCCGTGGCCAGCACGGCCGCCGTGCCGAGCAGGGCGGCCGCCGGGGCCGTCACTCTGGTGCGATTTCTCATGGTCCGCTTTCGCTCGGGCGGCCGGATGGTCGCTCCGGCCGTCGGTCGATGGTGGCTCGTTCCTCTTGACCACCCTTTTGACCGATCCGGTTGCCTGCCGTATGACAAACGGATCCTCCGAGTCGCGGACCCCTGTCGAGCCCGGGTCGTTCACGAGATATCTTGATGTCGAGCAATGTTGCAGACGTGGAGCGGAGCACCCGGTGACTGACTCGACCATCTTCTACACCTACACAGACGAGGCCCCGGCCCTCGCGACGCACTCGTTCCTGCCGGTGATCCAGGCGTACGCCTCGCAGGCCGGTGTCGCCGTGGACATCCGCGACATCTCGCTGGCCGGGCGCATCATCGCCCACTTCCCGGAGTACCTGAACGAGGACCAGCGCGTCCCGGACGCCCTGGCCGAGCTGGGCGACCTGGCCAAGACGCCCGAGGCCAACATCGTCAAGCTGCCGAACATCTCGGCGTCGATCCCGCAGCTCAAGGCCGCCGTAGCCGAGCTCCAGGGCAAGGGCTACGCGCTGCCGGACTATCCGGACGACCCGAAGACCGACGAGGAGCGCGAGATCCGCGCCCGCTACGACAAGATCAAGGGTTCCGCCGTGAACCCGGTCCTGCGTGAGGGCAACTCGGACCGCCGTGCCCCCGCGTCGGTCAAGAACTACGCCAAGACCCACCCGCACCGCATGGGTGCCTGGACCTCCGAGTCCAAGACCGATGTCAGCACCATGGGCGAGAACGACTTCCGCTCCACCGAGAAGTCCGTGGTGATCTCCGAGGCCGGCGCCCTGAAGATCGAGCTGGTCGCCGAGGACGGCACCACGACCGTGCTCAAGGACTCCGTACCGGTCCTGGCGGGCGAGGTCGTGGACGCCTCCGTGCTGCACGTCGCCCAGCTCAACGACTTCCTGGCCGCGCAGATCGCCCGCGCCAAGCAGGAGGGCGTGCTGTTCTCCGTGCACCTCAAGGCCACGATGATGAAGGTCTCCGACCCGATCATCTTCGGTCACGTGGTGCGCGTCTTCTTCCCGAAGACGTTCGCGAAGTACGGCCAGACCCTCAAGGCGGCCGGCCTCAGCGCGAACGACGGTCTGGGCGGCATCCTCAAGGGCCTGGAGAACCTGCCCGAGGGCGCCGAGATCAAGGCCTCCTTCGACGCCGAGATCGCCGACGGCCCGGCGCTGGCGATGGTCGACTCCGACAAGGGCATCACCAACCTGCACGTGCCCTCCGACGTCATCATCGACGCGTCGATGCCGGCCATGATCCGCACCTCCGGCCACATGTGGGGCCCGGACGGCCAGGAGGCCGACACCCTCGCGGTCATCCCGGACTCCTCCTACGCCGGTGTCTACCGGGCCGTGATCGAGGACTGCCGGGCCAACGGCGCCTTCGACCCGTCCACCATGGGCTCGGTCCCGAACGTGGGCCTGATGGCGCAGAAGGCCGAGGAGTACGGCTCCCACGACAAGACCTTCGAGATCGCCACCGCCGGCACGGTCCGCCTGGTCGACGCGGCCGGCAACGCCGTGATCGAGCAGCCGGTCGCCGCCGGTGACATCTTCCGCGCCTGCCAGACCAAGGACGCGCCGATCAAGGACTGGGTGAAGCTGGCCGTCACCCGCGCCCGCGCCACCGGCGACCCGGCCGTCTTCTGGCTGGACGAGGGCCGCGCCCACGACGCGCAGCTGATCGCCAAGGTCAAGCAGTACCTGCCGGAGCACGACACCGAGGGTCTGGACATCCGGATCCTCGCGCCGGTCGAGGCCACCAAGCTGTCCGTGGAGCGCATCCGCCGCGGCGAGAACACCATCTCCGTCACCGGCAACGTGCTCCGTGACTACCTGACCGACCTCTTCCCGATCCTGGAGCTGGGCACCAGCGCCAAGATGCTGTCGGTCGTCCCGCTGATGGCGGGCGGTGGCCTCTTCGAGACGGGCGCCGGCGGCAGCGCGCCGAAGCACGTGCAGCAGCTGCTCAAGGAGAACTACCTGCGCTGGGACTCCCTCGGCGAGTTCTTCGCGCTCGTCCCGTCCTTCGAGCAGTACGCCACGGCCACCGGCAACGCCCGGGCCAAGGTGCTGGCCGACACCCTCGACCGCGCCACGGCGACCTTCCTCAACGAGGACAAGTCCCCGACCCGTCGCGTCGGCGGCATCGACAACCGCGGCAGCCACTTCTACCTGTCGCTGTACTGGGCGCAGGAGCTGGCCCGCCAGACCGACGACGCCGAGCTCGCCAAGGCGTTCGCGCCGCTCGCCGAGACGCTCGCCGCCAACGAGCGGCAGATCGTCGACGAGCTGCTCGCCGTCCAGGGCTCCCCGGCCGACATCGGCGGCTACTACCAGCCCGACAAGGCCAAGGCGGACGCGGTCATGCGCCCGTCGGCCACCTGGAACGCGGCGCTCGCCGCCCTCTGAGCCGGCCCCCTGGCTCCGGGAACCCGCCGAGGGTTCCCGAATCTCCGCCCCGGCAGGCATCCCGCCCGCCGGGGCGGAGCCATGTGCGCCCTTCGTGACGTGCGTATGTCGTTCGTGAAGTCCGCGTGTCGCGGGCGGCGGGCGGCTGGTCCGCCGTGCCCCGCTGTGGTTCGCCCGACTCATGACGGTGCTGGTGACCCGACGCCATGTCGATCACGCGCGTGCCACCACCACGGGGTGTCGCGCCGAGAGCTGACGCTCCGGCCCTCCCCTCCCCTCCCCTCCTGCCCCGTCCTGCCCCGTCCTGCCGACGCGTGCCCGCACGCGCACGCCGTCCTGCCTTCCCGCACGAGGAGCAGCACCATGAGCCAGCCCATCGACTCCGTCACCGCCGGTCACACGCCCGAGGAGCCGCCCACCGGACCCGACACCCCGGCCTGGTCCTTCGAGACCCGGCAGGTCCACGCCGGGGCGGTCCCGGACCCGACGACCGGCGCCCGGGCGACGCCGATCTACCAGACGACGTCGTTCGTGTTCCGCGACACCCGGCACGCCGCCGACCTGTTCGCCCTCGCCGAGCCCGGCAACATCTACACCCGCATCCACAACCCCACCCAGGACGTCTTCGAGCAGCGGGTCGCCGCCCTGGAGGGCGGGGTCGCGGCGGTGGCGCTGTCCTCCGGGCAGGCGGCGGAGACGCTGGCGATCCTGACGCTGGCGAGTGCGGGCGACCACATCGTGTCGAGCACGTCCCTGTACGGCGGCACCTACAACCTGTTCCGGCACACGCTGCCCAGGTTCGGCATCGAGGTGTCCTTCGTGGACGACCCGGACGACGCCGGGGCCTGGCGGGCGGCCGTCCGTCCGAACACCAAGGCGCTGTTCGCGGAGACGCTGGGCAACCCGCGCGGCAACGTGCTCGACGTGCGGGCGGTCGCGGACGTGGCGCACGCGGCGGGCGTGCCGCTGATCGTGGACAACACGGTCCCGACCCCCTATCTGCTGCGGCCTCTCGAACACGGCGCCGACATCGTGGTGCACTCGGCGACCAAGTTCCTCGGCGGGCACGGCACGGCCATCGCGGGTGTGGTCGTGGACGGCGGCGGCTTCGACTTCGGCGCACATTCCGACCGCTTCCCCGACTTCTCCGAACCCGACCCCAGCTACCACGGGCTGCGCTACTGGCCGGCGCTCGGCCCGGGCGCGTACGCGACCAAGCTGCGGGTGCAGCTGCTGCGCGACCTCGGCCCGGCGCTCTCCCCGCACTCGGCGTTCCTGCTGCTCCAGGGCGTGGAGACGCTGAGCCTGCGGCTGGAGCGGCACTCCGCGAACGCGCTGGCCCTGGCCGAGTGGCTGGAGCAGCGGGACGAGGTGGCCGCCGTGCACTATCCGGGCCTGCCCTCCAGCCGCTGGTACGGGGCGGGGCAGCGGTATCTGCCGCGCGGGGCGGGCGCGATCGTCTCCTTCGAGCTGAGGGACGGGATCGAGGCGGGCAAGCGTTTCGTGGACGCCGTCGAGCTGTTCAGCCATCTCGCGAACATCGGGGACGTCCGCAGCCTGATCATCCATCCGGCGTCCACCACCCACAGCCAGCTGGACGAGGAACAGCTGACGGCGACCGGGACCGCGCCGGGCCTGGTGCGGCTGTCGGTCGGCATCGAGAACCTGGCCGACCTCAAGGCCGACCTGGAGGCCGGATTCCGCGCCGCCAAGGGCGCCGCGTCCTGAACGCCGTACCGCCGCACGGGGTGCCCCTGCCGCCGGCCGCGGTGGCCTGGCGGGAGGGGGATCCGCCGGGCCGCAGGCAGTGGTACGCGGCGGAGAAGCCGCTGCCCCTGGAGGCGGGCGGCGAACTGCCGGGGCCGCGGCTGGCGTTCGAGACCTGGGGCCGGCTCGCCCCCGACGCCGGCAACGCCGTGCTCGTACTGCACGCGCTCACCGGTGACAGCCATGTCGCCGGGCCCGCCGGGCCGGGACATCCGACCCCGGGCTGGTGGGACGGCGTGGTCGGACCGGGCCTGGCGCTGGACACCGACCGCTGGTTCGTCGTCGCCCCGAACGTCCTGGGCGGCTGCCGGGGCAGCACCGGCCCGTCCTCCCCGCGCGCCGGCGGACGCGGGCGCTGGGGCGGTGCGTTCCCCTTCCTGACCCAGCGGGACCAGGTCGCCGCCGAGGCCGGGCTGGCCGACGCCCTGGGCATCGGGCGCTGGGCGCTGGTGGCCGGCGGCTCGATGGGCGGGATGCGGGCCCTGGAGTGGGCGGTGTCCTACCCGGAGCGGGTCGGCGCGCTGCTGCTGCTCGCCACGACGGCGGCGGCGAGCGCGGAGCAGATCGCGTGGTCCGCCATGCAGCTCTCCGCGATCCGCGCCGACCCGCACTGGCAGGGCGGCGACTACCACGGCACCGGCCGCGCCCCGCACACGGGCCTGGGCCTGGCCCGCCGGATCGCCCATGTCACCTATCGCAGCGAACCGGAACTCGCGGTGCGCTTCGGCCGGGCGGCGCAGGGCGCCGAGAACCCCTTCGCCGGCGGCCGCTACCAGGTCGAGTCGTACCTCGACCACCACGCCGCCAAGCTGACCGGGCGCTTCGACGCGGGCAGTTACGTCGTCCTGTCGGAGGCGATGAACGCCCATGACGCCGGCCGCGACCGGGGCGGGCTGCGCGCGGCGCTCGGCCGGGTCACGGCCCGCGCCCTGGTGGCGGGCGTGGACTCCGACCGCCTCTATCCCCCGGCCCAGCAGGCCGAGCTGGCCGCGCTGATCCCCGCCGCCGACGGACTGCGGCTGATCGAGTCGCCGTACGGGCACGACGGCTTCCTGATCGAGACGGAGCAGGTGGGCACGCTGCTGCGGGAGCTGCTGGCCTGAGGACTCACCGCCCCCTGGTCGCGATCGGCTCCGCGACGTCCACGTCCGCGAAACCGCGGACCCGGGCGTGACCCGGAGACCGCCGGCTGTCTCCCTGGGCGATGTGACACCTTGATCCTGCGCCCTGCCCCTGACAGACAACGCCCCGGGAGCCGCCCGTGTCCGAGCCGTCCTACGAACTGCTGCCCGGCGCCGCCGAGTCGCCGGTGATCCTGCACGTGCCGCACTCGGCACGGACGATCCCGGCGGGGGTGCGCAGCGGCATCGTGCTCGACGACGGCGCGCTGGAGCGGGAGCTGGACCACATCACGGACGCGCACACGGCCGAACTCGCCGAGGCGGCGGCCGGGCTCGCCGGGGTGCGGCCCTGGCGGTTCGTCAACCGGCTGTCCCGGCTGGTGGTGGACCCGGAGCGGTTCCCGGACGAGCGGGAGGAGATGCTCGCCGTCGGGATGGGGGCCGTGTACACGCGGACCACGCACCGCGGTGTGCTGCGGGACGAGCCGTTCGATCAAGGACCCCTGGTCGAGCGGTACTTCCGGCCGTACGCCCGGGCGATGGCGGAGGCCGTCGCCGGGCGGCTGGCGGCGACCGGACGGGCCGTGGTGATCGACGTCCACTCCTATCCGAGCCGGGCGCTGCCGTACGAGCTGCACGGTGCGGGGCCGCGGCCGCCGGTGTGTCTGGGTACGGACGGCTTCCACACGCCGACCGGCCTGACGGCGGCGGCCCGCGAGGCCTTCGCGGAGTGCGGGGGGACAGGGCTGGACAGCCCGTTCGGCGGGGCCTACGTGCCGCTGGAGTTCTACGGGTCGGACGCGCGGGTCGGCGCCCTGATGATCGAGATCCGGCGCGACCTCTACATGACGGAGCCGGGCGGACCGGCGGGGGCGGGGGCGGACCGGCTGGCCGTCGCGCTCGCCGCGCTCGTGGACTCCGTCGCCCCCTGACCCTCCGGCTGGAGCGCCCCCCGCGGGACACGCGGACCGGCGAAGTCCGTGCGGTGGCCCCGCAGGACGATGATCCGTGGGCCGCGGACCCTGCCCGGCACCCGGTGAGACGGTGCCGGACTCAGGCCCGCAGCCACTCCGTGACGATCACGTCCCCGCCGGCGTGCAGCCGGAGCGCGAACGGGCCGGCGGGCGCGGTGTCACTGGCGAAGCGGCCCATGCCGTCGGCCGTGAGCGGACGGGCCGCCGCCGGACCGCCGAGCACCTCGATCCGCGCGGACTGCGGGGGCAGCACCTGCCCGAGCAGTCCGTCGCCGGTGACCTCGATGTCCACGGTGAGGTCGCCCGCCTGGAAGGTCAGCATCCGGGGCGGGGCCTCGGCCCCTCTGACCGGGATGGCGTCGACCAGGGAGTCGAAGGTCAGCTCGGCGATCCGGGCGTCCAGGTCGTGCAGCACGTAGGCGTCCATGGCCAGTTGGAGCAGTCCGGCCGGGAGCGGGTCGAGGACGGCGGCCGCCTGGCGCAGCTCCTCCTCCAGGAGGTCCGCGTCGAACCCGGTGCCCTCGAGGTCCTCCTCCACCGGGAACCCGTCGTCGCTCATACCGCACCCCTCGCGTCGAGCCGGGCCCGCAGCCGGCGCAGACAGCGCTGGCGCAGCGGGCCGATGCTGCCCACCGCGATACCCAGCGCCACGGACACCTCGACATAGCTGGGCGGCGGCGAGGCCATCAGGACCCGCAGCAACTGCCTGCACCGGTCGCCTAGTTCCTCGAACTCCTGCCACAGCAGACGGATCCGCTCGGCCTCGTCCGCCCGGTCCTCCGCGTCGATCAGGGACTGTTCGGGCGTACGGTCCTCGCTGACCCGGTCCAGTACCTGCGGATCGTCGGTGGGCAGCAGGCGGGTCAGCCCGCGGATCACCTTCAGGCACTCGTTGCGTGCCGTGCTGGCCAGCCAGGAGCCCGCCTTGTCGGGCTCCCGGATCCGGCCCAGGTGCTGGGCGAAGCGGAACCACACGGTCTGGTACACCTCGTGCCCGTCGGCGTCGGAGAGCCGATGCGCGCGCACCACGGACCACACCAGTGGGCTCAGCCCCTCCACGAGCGCCTTCCAGGCCGCCGCGTCGCCGTCGACGGCGGACTGGACCAGCGCGCCGACCTCTGCTCGGTCCACGGTCCCACCCCTCGTGTACGGCAAGTCATGGTACGCCGTGGAGTGGAGTGTTCCGGAACTCAGGCCGGAGGAGCCAGCCGTACGACCGGGACCGGCTGCCAGCTCGCCGGGCGGAGCGCCGGTACGTGCGCCCCGCGTACCTCGGCGTAATCCGTGATCCCCGCCAGGAGTTGGGTGCGCGCGGCACGCGGGTCCGGCTCCTGGGCCGTGTTCATCCGGTCGGCGACGAGGCCGGCGGCGATGGGGGTGGCGAACGACGTTCCGCTCCACTGTGCGAACCCTTCGAACATGACTTGGTCCGGTTTGCCGGGGCCGGTGGCCCCGGTGTCGGTCAACACGCCGGTGTGGCGCGGGTACTGGCAGGTGCAGGCGTAGGTGAAGCCGAACCGGCAGGCCTCGTAGGTGGTGTGCTGGTACACGTACGGCACCGGGGCGTCGAACCCGGCGAGGGCGCCGGTGAGTTGCTCGCCGGGGGCGTAGACCTTGACCCAGCCGCCGTGGTTGGTGAAGCAGGCGCCGTACTCGCCGTCGCTGCGCAGCGCGCCGACCGAGAGGACCGAGTTCTCGTAGCCGGGCACGTCCGCGTAGGCGGCGGGCCAGAACGGGGTGGCGCTCGCGTTGTTGCCCGCGGCGGCGACGAGCAGGGTGGGCTGCTCGCGCAGGGCCTCCATGAAGGCCTCCATGCCGAGCAGGCCCGCGGTACTGCCGTTCGGGGTGCCCGCGGAGAGGCTGATGATCGCGGGCCAGCCGTGCCGGTCGACGGCCTCGAAGAGCTTCCCTCCGAACTCGGACTCCAGGATGGCGCCCGCGTCGTTGAGGGTGTTGGTGACGGTGATGTCGGTGTTGGGCGCCAGCGCCGCGACGAGTCCGGCGATGAACGTGCCGTGGCCGACGTACTGCTGGAGGATGCCGTCGGCGTCCGTCTCGGTCAGCTGCGGATCGCCCTGGACGCGGTCGAGCAGCGGGTAGGAGCGGTAGTCGTGCACCAGGCCGGTGTCGATCACCAGCACGCCCACGGCGGTCTGGGGATCGTGACTCCCGCTCACCGGACCGGGGTTGGGCGTCTGGGTGAGCAGCGCGGGCAGGGGCTCGCAGGGATTGCAGGCGTTGACGCCCGGGGTGGTGGACACCACGTGGTTACGGCTGACCAGCCGGCGTCCGGCACGGCCCTCCGGCTCCCGCAGCGCGCGCAGCGCGTGGCCGACCGCACGGTCGCCGGTCCGGTCGCCGTGGTTCGGGTCGCCGACCTGGATGCGGGTGATTCCGGTGCGGTTGGTCTCCGGGCCGGCCCGCCGCACGTGGTCGGCTACCAGGCCGGTGGTGGCGGTGAAGTGGGCGCGCACGGTGTCCTCGACGACTCGGGCCTCCTCTCCGTCCCGGGCGAGGACGACCCCCTTCTCGTAGAGGAACTCCGCGGAGTCGTCCGGCCCCATCGCCAGCGGAACGTCCGGCATGGAGCGCTGGATCTGATCGAACTGCTCGTGGAATCGCTGAGGTGCCATGGCCTGTCGTCCTCCCCCAGAAACGGCGTTCTTCAGTCAGAGTCTCGCGCAGCCCGTCTGATACAGCGCCAAACCAGTGGGGCATGTATGTCCAGGCCACTACCATCCGAGGGGTGACTGCGCGAAGCGAATCGGTTGCGGAACTCCTGCCGATGGTGTTCGCCGCCCCCGGCGAGGCCCTGGCACGTGCGGAGCGGGTCCTGCGGTCCGATCCGCCGCCGCTGGACGCGTCCGTCGCCCACCAGGTCATCGGCATCTGGCAACGGGACTTCGGGGACCTCGGCGTCGCCCTCGACCATCTGCGGCGCGCCCGGGACTTCGCGGCGCGCGCGGACTCGGCGGAGCGGGAGGCGGACGTCCTCGCCACGCTCGGGGTCGCGCTGGTGCACGCGGGGCGCACCCGGGAGGGGCTGACCGCGTTCGAGCGCGGGGTGGCGCGGGGCAGCGGGCACACCCGGGCCCGGGTGCTGTACCGCAGGGCGTACGTGTGGTGGGTGCTGGGCCGGCACAAGGAGGCCCTGGAGGACGTACGGCGGGCGATACCCGTGCTGCGGCAGGCCGACGACGTCATCTGGACGGCCCGGGCGCTGACGCTGCGGGCCACGGTGCATCTGGCCCTCGGCGCGGTGGACCGGGCCGACGCGGACTTCACGGCGGCGGAGCTGCTGTGGGAGACGACGGGCCAGGAGCACGACAAGGCGGACGCGGTGGAGAGCCGGGGCCTGGCCGCGTTCCGCGCGGGCGACATCCCGGCGTCCCTGCGGCTGCTCGCCGAGGCCGAGGAGCGGTACGCCGAGCTGGGAACTCCGACGTTCATGCTGTACATCCGGCGCTGCGAGGTGCTGATGGCGGCCGGGCTGGCGCCCGAGGCGCTGGCCGAGGCGGACGCGGCCATCGCGGCGCTGGACCGGCTCGGCGGGCAGTCCACGCGCAAGGCCGAGCTGCTGCTGGCCGCCGCCCGGGCCGCGCGATCGGCGGGGGACGCGCAGACCGCCATCGCCCGCGCCGCGGTCGCCGTCCGGCTCTTCTCGGGGCAGCGGCGCAGCTGGTGGGAGACCCATGCCCGGCTGGTGCTGATCGAGGCACGGGTGGCGGGCGGGGCCGCCTCGGGACGGCTGGTGCAGGAGGCGGCGGCGGTCGCCGACCAGCTGGCGTCCTTCGGGGCGCCGGCCGCGCCGGAGGCCTCGCTGCTCGCGGGCCGGATCGCGCTGGCGCTGGGCTGGACCGCCGACGCGGAACGGCACCTGGCGGTGGCCGCGCGCAGCAGGCACGGCGGACCGCCGCTGGCCCGGATGACCGGCTGGGCGGCGCAGGCGCTGCGCGCCCGGGTGGCGGGTTCGCGGCGGGGTGTGCTGGAGGCCTGCCGGCGGGGCCTGGACGTCCTGGACGACCACCGGATGACGCTGGGCGCCTCGGAGTTGCGGGCCCGGGCCACCGCGCAGGGCGCGGAGCTGGCCGCGCTGGCCCAGCAGGCGAGCCTGGCGCACGGCGGCCCACGGCGGCTCCTGGAGTGGAGCGAGCGCTGGCGGGCCACGGTCCTGTCCACTCCCCCGACCCGGCCGCCCGCCGACCCGGCCCTGCTCACCTCGCTCACCGCGTTCCGTGAGATCGCCTCCCGGGCGGAGGACGCCCGCAGGCAGGGCCGCCCGGTGCCCGCCCTGGAGCGTGAACAGCGCCGCCTGGAAGGGGAGATCCGCTCCCGCACCCATCACATGCACGGTGACGGCCCCGGCGGGGGTGACCGTTTCGACCCGGCCCGGCTGCTCGACCGGCTCGGCGACGCCCGCCTGGTCGAACTGGCCGTGCTGGAGGGGCGGGTGCACATCCTGCTGTGCGGGCAGGGCCGGGTACGGCGCTTCGAGGGCGGCCTGCTGGCGGAGGCGGTCGCCGAGGCGGAACACGTCCAGGCCGGGCTGCGGCGGCTCGCGCATCCGGGGGCGGAGCGGCGGCTCGCGGTGGTGGAGGCGGCCGGGCGGCGCCTGGAGGAACTGCTGCTGGGCGCGGCGGCGGACCAGCTCGGCTCGGGGCCGGTGGTGATCGTCCCGCCGGGGGCGCTGCACCGGGTGCCGTGGGCCCTGCTGCCCTCGCTGCGGGAGCGGGTGCTCAGCGTGTCGCCGTCGGCGGGGAGCTGGCTGCGGGCCCGGGAGACCGAGCCGCCGCCCGGCGGCCGTCATGTGCTCGTTCGCGGGCCGGGACTGGCCACCGGGGGCGCGGAGGTGCCCGAGGTGGCAGGGCAGTACGCGACGGCCCGGATCCTCGAAGACGAGGAGGCCCACGTCCCCCGCGTCCTGCGCGAACTGGACGGGGCGGCGCTGGCGCACATCGCGGCGCACGGCACCTTCCGCGCCGACAGCCCGCTCTTCTCCTCGCTGCGCATGGCCGACGGCCCGCTGATCGTCCACGACTTCGAGCGCCTCGCCCGCAGCCCCTACCGGATCATCCTCTCCAGCTGCGACACCGCCCGGCTCGCCTCCGTCGGCGCCGACGAACTCCTCGGCCTGGTCACGGCGTTGCTGCCGCTTGGGACAGCCGGCGTGGTGGCGAGCAGCGCGCCGGTCAACGACGCGGCCGTGGTCCCGCTGATGCTGGCCCTGCACAAGGGGCTCGGCGCGGGCCTCTCGCTGGCGGAGGCACTGCGGGACGCCCGGGCCGCCCTGCCGGGCGATGCGGTCCATCAGGCGACGGGGTGGGCGTTCGCGGCGTTCGGGGCGGCCTGAGCCGAGCCGGTCGCGGTTCGGCCGGGTGCGGCGCCGTCGTGGCTGATCGCGCCGTTCCCCGCGCCCCTGTGGGGCACGGGATCGTTCACGCCGATTTCCGCTCGGGTTCCTCCATCAGCCACGGCAGTGCCGCCCGGTCGCTCGCACCGAGGCGGGTGTACGCGCCGTAGAGGTGATTGCCCACCGTGCGTACGGACAGGGTCAGCCGCTCGGCGATCTGGCGGTTGCTCAGACCGGTCGCGGCGAGCGTGACGATCTGCCGCTGCCGGGCGGTGAGTTCACCGAGGACCAGGCCGGACAGGGCCGGGGTGCGGGCGCCCTGGCAGCGACGGGCGAGGGCGACGGCGCGGGTGCGTGACATCCGGGCCGCCCGCGGGTCGCGGTGCGCGCGGACCGCCTGGGCGTGGGCCTCGGCTGCGAACAGCAGCAGACCCCGTTCGGCGAGCCCCTCCGCGGCCCGGTCCAGGGCGGGCCCGTCGCCCCGCGCCAGGGCCTCCGCATGCCGGGCCAGGACGCCGTCCAGCCGCCCGGCGGCCCCCGCCGGATCCCCCCGCCGGACCGCGCCGTAGTGCGCGAGACCCCCGTCCCCGCGCACTACGGCAGCTTCTCCCGACTCGGCGGCGGCACGGGCGAGTTCGAAACGGCAGGAGGCGTCCCCCGGCGCCGTCCGCAGTCCCTCCCTCGCCCACGCCGCCGCCTCTCGCAGCTCCCCCCGAAGCCACGAGTACCGGGCACGCACCGCCGCGTACCCGGCCGGTACGGGCAGGCCCCCCGCGGCCAGCCACTCCCCCACTGGGGCCGGCACCTCCCGTACGTCCAACTGGTCGACAGATTGGCTTAGTTGTTCTTGCTCGTCCTTCAGGGCGGGCTCGCACTGGGCCGGGGTGCGGGCCAGGCGGCGGGCCCGGAGCCGGCCGGCGCGGGCGCGCAGCGCGGGGCCGTGCAGCGGGTGGGCGAGTCGGACCGCGCCCCGGTCGTCGACATGGATCAGGCCGTCGGTCTCCAGCCGTTCGAGGATGCCGAGGTCGAGTCCTTCGTCGAGGTGCGGCGGCAGCGGCTCGGCGAAGGCGAGCCGTTCGAGGGTGTCGCGCTCACCGGGATCCGGCCGGTCAAGGAGGGGGGCGATCCGGTCCCGTACGGTCGCGGTGAGCGGCAGCGGGCCGTGCCAGGCCCACTCGCCGGTGTCCGCGACCCGGTCCAGCGCGCCGGTCTCGTGCAGTGCGCCGAGCAGGTCCCGCAGCAGCCGCAGGTCGCCCCGGCACACCCGGTGCAGCCGGCGCACGGTGAGCGGCTCCAGGCCGCCGCCGGCGAGCAGGTGGGCCGTCTCGTCGTACGGCAGCGGCTCCAGGGCGAGACGGGTGAGGAGTTCACCGGTCCACAGCCGGGAGACCGCGCCGGGCAGGGGTGCCGGGTCGGTGGCGGCGACCACGAGCCGGGTGCGGCCGTGCACGGCGAGCTGGTGGACGAGGGCGGCCGAGGCCTCGTCGAGGAGGTGGGCGTCGTCGACGACGAGGAGCCGTACTCCCGACAGGTGCCGGATCGCGCCGGGCAGTGAGAGCCCGCCGGGGAGCAGGTGCGCGAACGCCGCGAAGGGGAGGGCGGAGGTCTCGGGGGTGCCGGTCACGCGGACGCAGTCGGTGCCCCGCACGGCCTCCGTGATCAGCCGGGTCTTGCCGCCGCCGGCCGGTCCGGTCACCACCACACCCTGCCGGCCGATGCCCAGCGACCGCCTGACCAGCTCGAGTTCGACCTCCCGGCCGGTGAACGGCCAGGACGGCCAAAGGGTCCGCGTGTCCTGTTCGTAGCTCGTCACATGAGTAGGAGTCGCGTTGCTCAGCTCTGATACAGGGGGACTTGAGTAGCTTGCGACTCAGGCGGCCGGGCGGGGGGAACGGCAGTCTGGGCGCATGACCCGACGCTACTGCTCGCTCCCGCGGCAGTCGGTCCCGGCGTTCGCCCCGGGGCTGGCCGCCGAGCGGCTCGGCGCGCTGATCGGCGGGCGGCGGATGTGGGTCAACGGCACCGTCCTGCACTACTGCTTCCTCGACGCCGACACCGATGCCTCGGTGATCCCCATCCCGGGGACCGGGGAGACCCGCCGGGTGCCGTGGGCCGGCGCCAGGGAGCAGCTGGACGTGGTGCGCGAGTGCTTCCGGGAGTGGCAGGACCTCGGTATCGGGGTGACGTTCGCCGAGGTCTCGGACAGGTGCGAGGCCGAGCTGCGGATCGGCTTCCAGCTGGGGGACGGCTCCTGGTCGGAGGTCGGCCGGGACGCGCTCTCGGTGGGCGCCGGCGAGCGCACCATGAACCTGGGCTGGGACCTGACCGAGCCCGGCGGCCGCTGGACGGCCCTGCACGAGATCGGGCACGCCCTCGGGATGCGGCACGAGCACCAGAGCCCGTTCGCCGGGGTCCACTGGGACGACGAGGCGGTCTACGCCGACCTCGCCGGACCGCCGAACCACTGGAGCCGGGACCGGACGGACGCCAGCGTCCTGCGGAAGCTGGACCCGGCCGAGGCCAACGGTCCGGTGTGGGACCCGCAGTCCGTGATGCAGTTCCCGTTCGGCCCGGGGCTGATCCTGGAGCCGGAGCAGTACCACAACGGCCTGTACCCGCCGGGTTCGCTGTCCCCGGCCGACAAGGAGTTCGTGCTCCGCTGGTATCCGCCCGCCGACGTCCCGGCCCCGCTGGTGCCGTTCCGGTCGGCGCCGCTCGGGCTCGGTCCGGGCGAGCAGGCGGACTTCACCGTGGCGCCGCCGGAGACCCGCGTGTACCGCGTGGGCACCTTCGGAGAGAGCGACTGCGTCGTCGTGGTCTTCGAGGAGCGCGACGGGGAACCGCGCTACCTCGCCGGCCACGACGACGGGGGCGCCCCGCACAACACCGGGCTCTGGGTCCGGCTCGTCAAGGGCCGGCGCTATTTCGTCCGCGTCCGTCTCCATTCCACGTGGGGGTCGGGGGAGACAGCGGTCATGTGCTGGTAGACCGGCACGACCGCGACGCGGAGGTCGGACCACCAGTCCGGCGCGGGGGAAGCGGCTGCGAGACGTCACCTTCGGGGGAGGGAGACGTCTCGCAGTCCTGCCTGTGTGCCGTCAGCGCCGGGCCCACTCCCGCGCGAGCAGTTCGTAGGAGCGGACCCGGTCGGCCTGGTCGTGGGTGATCGTCGTGATGAGCAGCTCGTCGGCGCCGGTGGCCTCCTGGAGCTGCTGCAGGCGGTCGGCGACGTGCCGCGGACTGCCCACGAACCGGGTGTCGAGGCGGTCCTGGACCAGTGCCCGGTCCTCGTCCGTCCAGACGTGGGCCCTGGCCTCCTCGGCGGTGCGGATGCTGCGGACCCAGGCGCCGTAGCCGGCGGCGAGTTCACGGGCGGTGGCGTCGTCCTCGGCGACCACGACGTCGGCGGAGACGCTGACGTAGGGCTTGCCGAGGACGCCCGAGGGCTGGAAGCCGGACCGGCAGCCGTCCACCGCCTCCAGGACCGTGGACGGGCTGACGTGGTAGTTGGCGGCGAACCGCAGGCCCCGCTCGCCCGCGACCCGTGCGCTCTCACCACCGCTGCTCCCCAGGATCCACACCTCGACCTCGGCACCCTCCCCCGGGGCGAAGCCGTCGAAGCCCAGCTCCTCGGCCAGTACCGCGTTGCCGAGGACCTCCCGGAACCGCTCCTGGGTGGACTTCCGTCTGCCCGTGACCGGGTCCGGGCGGTGCACGATCAGGGTGATCGCCAGGAATCTCACGAGGCCGCCCGCTCGCCCCGGGGCTCGTCCGGGTGGGCGAGGCCGAGGTGGTCGCGCAGGGTGGTGCCCTCGTACTCGGTGCGGAAGACGCCCTGCTCCTGGAGGAGCGGGACGACCGTGTCGGCGAAGGTGTCGAGGCCGCCGGGGGTGATGTGCGGGACCAGGATGAAGCCGTCGGAGACGTCGGCCTGCACGAAGTCGTTGATCGTGCGGGCGACGGTGGCCGGGGAGCCGACGAAGGTCTGCCGGTTGCCGGTGTTGATCACGAGGTCGCGGATGGACCACTTGTTGGCCTCGGCGAGCTCCCGCCACTCGCGGGCGATGGCGACCGGGTCGCGGTACATCCGGACCTGGGCCCGGCCCCGGGAGATGTGCTCCTCGCTGACCAGCGGGTCCACGTCCGGCAGCGGCCCCTCCGGGTCGTACGACGACAGGTCCCGGTTCCAGACGAACTCCAGGTGCTTGAGGGCGGTGGCCCCGCTGACCTGCCGGCGGCGCACCTGGTGGGCGATCTCCTCGGCCTCCTCGTCGGTGTCGCCGAGGACGAAGCTGGCGGCGGGCAGGATCAGCAGGTCCTCGGGACGGCGGCCGTACTTGGCGAGCCGGGACTTCACGTCGGTGTAGAAGGCCTGACCGGCGTCGAGGGTGGCGTACCGGCTGAAGATGGCATCGGCGCTGGAGGCGGCGAACTCACGGCCTTCGTCGGACTCGCCGGCCTGGAAGACCACCGGGCGGCCCTGCGGGGACCGCGGCACGTTGAACTGTCCGTGGATGTCGAACTGCGGACCCTGGTGCACGAAGGACCCGGCCCTGGCGTCGCTCAGGAAGGTACCGGTCGCCTGGTCGGCGACGATCTCGTCGCCGTGCCAGGAGTCGAAGAGCTCACCCGCGGTGGCGAGGAACTCCTTGGCGCGGGAGTAGCGCTCGTGCTGCGGCAGGAAGCCGCCGCGCCGGAAGTTCTCCCCGGTGAAGGCGTCCCAGGAGGTGACCACGTTCCAGGCGGCCCGGCCGCCGGAGAGGTGGTCGAGGCTGGCGAACTGACGGGCCACCTCGTAGGGCTCGTTGAAGGTGGAGTTGATGGTGCCGGTCAGGCCGAGGTGCTCGGTGACGGCGGCCAGCGCGGCCAGCACCGTGAAGGTGTCGGGGCGGCCCACCACGTCCAGGTCGTATATCTTGCCGCCCTGTTCGCGCAGGCGCAGGCCCTCGGCGAGGAACAGGAAGTCGAACCTCGCGCGTTCCGCGGTCCTCGCGAAGTGCGCGAAGGAGCTGAACTCGATGTGGCTGCCGGCGGCCGGGTCGCTCCACACGGTGGTGTTGTTGACGCCGGGGAAGTGCGCGGCCAGGTGGATCTGCTTCAGCGGCTTGCTCATGTCGGGTGCGGTCCTTCCGGCTCAGACGGCGGCGTAGCGGTTGGCGGGGCGGGCGAGCCCGAGCAGACCGCGCAGGGTGTCCGCCTCGTAGGCGGTGCGGAACCGGCCGCGGCGCTGGAGTTCGGGGACCAGGTCCGCCGTGATGCGCGGCAGGTCGTGGCCGAGTACGGCGGGCCGGAGCCGGAACCCGGCGAGACCTTCGGCGGCGAACTCCTCCAGCAGGTCGGCGAGTTCGGCCGCAGTGCCGGTGAAGACGCGGGCGTCGCTGGCGAGTTCGCCGCCGTCGAGGGCGTCGAGGCGCTCCTTGCGGGCGTCGGCGGCGGCCCGGTCGTCGTCGAGGAGGACCACGAGGTCACCGAAGACGTGCACGGTCTCGCCGGCCCGTCCGGCGGCTTCCTGCTCGGCGCGGATCTCGGCGACGATCGCGCGGGCGTCGGCGCCGTCCTTCGGGGTGACGTAGCCGACGTCGGCCTGGCGGGCGATCAGCCGGTAGGGCACGGTCTGGTGGCCGAGGGCGGTGACGAGCGGCTGGCCCTGCGGCGGGCGCGGCGTGATGGAGGGGCCCTTGACGCTGAACTGCCGGCCCTCGAAGTCGATGTAGTGCAGCTTGTCGCGGTCGATGAAGCGGCCGGTGGCGGTGTCCCGGATCTCGGCGTCGTCCTCCCAGCTGTCCCAGAGCCGGCGCACCGCCTCGACGTAGTCGGCGGCCTCGTCGAAGTGCTCGGCGAGCCGCTGCTGCCCGGCCGGTGACCGCAGTTGTGCGAGGTCGATCGGCGGGAAGGTACGGCGTCCGAAGTGGTCCGCCTCGTGCGGGCGGGCGGAGATCTGCACCCGCAGACCGGCACGGCCGGTGCTGACGTAGTCGAGGGTGGCGATCGCCTTGGAGATGTGGAACGGCTCGGTGTGGGTCGCGATCACCGTCGGCACCAGGCCGATGTGGTGGGAGAGCGGCGCGATCCGGGACGCGATCAGCACGGCGTCCAGGCGGCCGCGGACCTGGTCGGTGCGGCCGTCGAGCTCGCCGTAGTGCGAGGACTGCAGGCCGAGGCCGTCCTCGATGGTGACGAAGTCGAGGAGACCGCGTTCGGCCTCGGCGACCAGATCGGCCCAGTAGCCGGCGGTGAACAGGTCCCGGGGGCGGGCGGACGGCTCGCGCCAGGACGCGGGGTGCCAGCCGGTGCCGTCCAGGGCGACGGCCAGGTGCAGGTGGGAAGCGGGGGGTGAAGCGGGAGATGAGGACACGGGGATGCCTTCCTGAGGGGTCCGTACGTGGGCGCGCCGAGTGCCAGGGGGCGCGGCGGGGACGACTGGTCAGGAACAACAGAGCGCGCCGGCCACGCGCGCCAGGTCGATGTGCGGCCGGGAGTACAGGACGGTACGGCGGCTGGGACTGAGGACACGTGTCACGTCCCGCACCTCCCGGCCTGCTCCGCGTACATCTCGTCGTAGCTCACAACAGACCGGTTTCCGTGGTTGTTCCCGGGCTGCGCACCAGCAGGGTGCGGGTGCGCAGCCGCTCGGTGAGGCCGGTCGACTCGTACAGCCGGATCGCGGGACAGGCGCCCCTCTCGAGGTCCGCTCACGGAACGGGCCGGGCTCGGTGCGGGCGGCCAGGTCCAGCATCTCGGGCACCTCGTCCGGCCCGACCCGGACCGCCTCGGGGGCGGGCCCGGCCGCAGCGCCGTGCCGACGAACTGCACGCCGGTCCCGTCGCCGACCGCCGCCCGGCCGGGCGGCGCCTCCTCGACCCGCTTGATCCTCACGACCGTCCCCGGGCCGCCGGGCGTGCGCAGGTCGGCCCAGGCGTCCGGGGCGGCGGGGTCCGCGGGGGCGGCGTAGCCGTACACGTCGTCGGGGTGACGGGCGGCCCGGCCGACCTGCTCCGCGAGGTGGGTGTGCGGGCCGGCGAGGGCCGGCCGGACGGCGTTGCCGAGCGGGGCCACGCCGCCGCGGGAGCCGGTCTGGAGTATCACGGGGCGGGGTCCCTTCTCTGCTCGCCGGATGACCTCTTGACGGTGGATCAGGAGTTGTCGAGGGGCAGTCCGGGCGGGTTGACCTCGGACTTGGCGACGGCTTCGTCGGAGAGGTTGTAGGCCTTGAGCCATTGGGCGTACTGACCGTTGTCGATCAGGTAGTTGATGGCGTCGGCGAGCGGCTCGGCGAGGCCGCTGTCCTTCTTCGCGGTGGCGGCGATCAGGCCCTGGAGGCCGGCGCCCGCGCCGGAGTAGGTACCCGCGGTGCGGGTGGCGTCGGGCGTGTTCGCGGTCTGCCTGTTGTGGTACGCGATGCCGGGGTTGGGTCCGAGGTACGCGTCGATCTTGCCGCCGGCGAGGGCCAGGTAGACGCTGTTGCTGTCCTGGTAGTACTTGACCGTCAGATTCTTGCCCTCCTTGGCCAGCTTGGCCTTCCACTCCAGGAGGATCTTCTCCTGGTTGGTTCCGGCACTGACGGAGACGGTCTTGCCGGCGAGGTTCTGGTAGTTCCCGGCGAAGTTCCAGGTGCTCTTCTTCGGGACGGTGAAGGCGAGGTCGTCCTGGCGGTAGGAGGCGAACTCGTACTTCCTCTTCCGCTCCTCGGTGTCGGTGATGTTGGAGAGGGCCACGTCGACCTTGCCGCTGTCGATGCCGACGAACATGTTCTCCCAGGTGAAGTTCTTCACCTCGGGGGTGAGGCCGAACACCGCGGCCACCAGGCGGCCCAGGTCGGGTTCGGAACCGGTGAGGGTCTTCTGGTCGCCGCCCACGTAGGCGAGCGGCGGGAATCCGGCGGGCAGGGCGCCCTCGCCGATGACGAGCTTGCCGCTCTTGCGGACGGCGGCGGGCAGTTCGGCGCTGATGGACTTGACCTCGGAGACCTTGACGGTGGTCTGCTGGGCGGCGCCGTTGGAGACCTGTCCGATGACGACCTCGCCGCTCTTGGCGCTGCCGGTCGTGGTGGCCGCGTCGCTGTCGCCCCCGCAGGCGGCGAGCCCGGTGGCGAGGGTCGCGACGGCGGTCGCCGTGGTGAGGCCGCGGATCAGGCTGCGTCGGGAGAGGAGCGTGGGCATGGCTGTCCTTCGTGTTCGGGCCGGAGGGAGAGTCGAGAGGTGAGGCGAAGGCGGAAAGGGGGGTGGTTCAGAGGACCTTGCGCAGGAAGTCCCGGGTCCGTTCGTGCCGCGGACGGTCGAGGACCTCGGTGGGTGGGCCCTGTTCGACGATCTTTCCGCCGTCGATGAAGACGATCCGGTCGGCGACCTCGCGGGCGAAGCCGATCTCGTGGGTGACGATCACGAGGGTGGTGCCGCCGGAGGCCAGATCCTTGATGACGGAGAGGACTTCGCCGACGAGTTCGGGGTCCAGCGCCGAGGTCGGTTCGTCGAAGAGGATGATCCCGGGGCGCAGCGCGAGGGCGCGGGCGATGGCGACGCGCTGCTGCTGGCCGCCCGACAGCTGGCGGGGATAGGCGCCGACGCGCTCGCCGAGGCCGACCCGTTCGAGGAGTTCCTTGGCCAGCTGCTGGGCCTGCGGCCTGGTCAGCTTCCCGGTGGCGACGGGAGCGGCCGCGACGTTGTCGAGGACCGTCAGGTGCGGGAACAGGTTGAAGTTCTGGAAGACGAAGCCGATCCGGCTGCGCTGGGCCAGGATGGCGCGTTCGCTCAGCTCCTTGAGACCGTCGCCGTGGCGCTTGACCCCGATCAGCTCGCCGCCGACGCTGACGTAGCCGGTCTCGGGCTTCTCCAGGTGGTTGACGACGCGCAGCAGCGTGGACTTGCCGGAGCCGGACGGACCGAGGACGACGGTGACCTCGCCGGGGCGGACGGTCAGGTCGATGCCGTCGAGGACGCGGTGGGCGCCGTACGACTTGTGGACGTCGTGGATCTCCAGGGCGGCCGGGGCGGCCTCCGGTGCCGTGTCCGGTGCGGTGGTCATACGGCGGCCTCCCGGCGTATCCGTTCCCGCAGGCCGGCCAGGCCGGTGCGGAGTCTGTGCAGGGGGGTCGGCGGCAGGGTGCGGGTGGCGCCGCGGGCGAAGTACCGCTCGACGTAGTACTGGACGACGGAGACGGCGCTGGTCAGGATCAGGTACCAGACGGTGGCGACGAGCAGCAGCGGCACGATGTCGCCGGGGTAGGTGCTGCCCATGGACTGCACCGAGCCGAAGAGGTCGAGCAGCGAGACGTAGAACACCAGGGACGTGCTCTTGATCAGGCCGATGAGCTGGTTGACGTAGTTCGGGACGATGGAGCGCAGGGCCTGCGGGAAGACGATCCGGGTGAACTGGTAGCCCTTGGGCAGGCCGAGGGCGGCGGCCGCCTCGTGCTGGCCCTGGTCGACGGAGAGGATGCCGCCGCGCACCACCTCGGCCGCGTAGGCGGCCTCGTTGAGGCTGAGGCCGATCACGGCGATGGCCATGTCGGTGGCGAGCTCGGACTCGTCGAAGGAGACGAAGGAAGGGCCGAAGGGAACGCCCAGGCTCAGCGTCTGGTAGAGGGCGGAGAAGTTGTAGAGGAAGATCAGCAGGACGATCAGCGGCACCGAGCGGAACAGCCAGGTGTAGGTCCAGCTCACCGCCCGCAGCACGGGGCTGCCGGAGAGCCGGGCCAGCGCCAGCACGACCCCGCCGAGCAGGCCCAGTACGGCGCTGAGCGCGGCGACTTCGAGGGTGACGACGAGCCCGTCGAGGACGGTGGGGCGCAGGAACCAGTAACGGAAGCGATCCCACTGGTAGAAGGGGTTGGTGGCCAGTCCGTGGGCGAACTGCGCGACGAGTACCAGGACGACGGCGGTGGCGAGCCACCGTCCGGGCCGGCGCAGTGGCCGAACCCGCTGATTCCGCGGGGGTTTTGACGGTATGTCGGTGGATGGTGGCGCCTCGGCCACGGACAGGGCGCCTGGGGGTTCACTCATGACGGGCTCCGGCGGAGTCGGACACCCCGGATCACACGGCCGGGGCCGCTGCACCGCGCCGCGTCAGGACACGGCACGGGTACGCGGGGGCGCGCGGGACACGGGATGGGGCGGACGGCTTCGCACCGGGGCGGCCGGTGCTTCGTCGAGGACGCGGGGACGCGAGGCTGCGCGAGACCTGCTGCGGGTGAGGCGGAAAGGCCTGGTCAGACCCGACAGCGGGCGCGGCCCGGTGCGGTACACGCGCTACACAGGGCGCTGTTGACACGGAGCAGATCGACGGCGCGGTCGGCGACCAGCGGGCTCGGATACGGCTGTACGCAGCCCTGGGCGCGGCCTTCGGCCGACCTGGAGGCTGCGTACATGTCCCGTCACCTGTCGCTGTCGTGGCGGCCCCTGGGGGCCTCGCGCTTACCGAACGTCGTCATCCGGTCCGGTCGTCACCTGGGGCACCCCACCGCGATGCGAGGGTTGCCGGTCAGCAAGCCAGGGCTCGATGCTGACGCTCTTGACCGTTCTGTGCCGCAAGTAAGGCAGTTGCCCGAACGAATGTCAACGCCTGTCCGACTGGCGAAACAGCTCGGGCCCCTCTCACCTGCGCGGCGCGCCGGGAGCCTCCGCCGCGTGGCCGGCCCAGTCCAGGATCTGGACTGCCGCGCCGGCGGCTTCCAGGCCTTGGCAACGGCCGTGGTGGCGGCGGGCGATGCCGTCGAGGTCGAGGTGGGCGCCGAAGGCCGGGCGGGCGGCCAGCCGGCGGGCGTAGGCCCACAGGACCGGATGGCCGGCGATGGCGTGCACGGCGGCGGCGTCCAGGTGGTTGCGGTGCACGGTGTCGAGTTGGACCAGGGTCACCCACAACTCGACGTCCGCGGCCGTGAGTCGTCCGCCGACGAGGAACTCGGCACCGGCCAGCCGGCGTTCCAGCCCGTCCAGGGCGGCGAGCAGCACCTCCAGCGCCTGCGGGTCGCCGCCCTCCCGGCCGGCATGCTGTGCCGCCTGCTCGATGTCGTCGGCGCACAGCCGCTCGGCCTCCTCGATCTCGGCCTCCGCACCGCAGGGGTACAGGCGGACGACGCCGTCGCCGAAGTGGCGGTCCAGGTCACGCAGGATGTCCCGGCTGTGGGTGGAGACGATCCGGCCGGACCAGTCGTCGCTGAGGACCGGCGCGAGGGCCGGTCCCGAGTAGCGGTGGGCGCTCGCCTCGTACAGCGGGCGCAGTGCCGTGTGACTGCCGTCGGGACAGTCCGGGACGGCGGGCAGGAAGGTGACCGGACAACAGTCGTCGAGGGCGAGGAGGCTGTGACCGACGGCGATGCGGAGGCCGTCGGGACAGGCGGTGGCGAGATGGAGCCTGTAGCGGCGCGGCACGGCGTAGTGCCCGCTGCGCGCGTCCCGGCCGATGCGACCGCGGAAGGCGGGGCCGGTGCGGACGGACGGGAGGGCGGCGAGCGGAGTGATGGACATGCGTCTCCCCGGGGGGTGCGGGCGCGCGGACGTCCGCGCGGCGGAAGCGGTCGTCGGAGGGTGGGGGTGCCCGGCGGGTACGGCCGGCGGCGGCGCTCGGCCGCAGGGCTGCCGCGGCCGGCGGCGGGTGCTCAGCCGGTGCGGCTGATGGCGCTGCACACGCGCTGCAGGTCGATGTGCAGACGGGAGGTGAGCAGACGAGGGGTGAGCGACGGGACGGGGCAGGGCGTACGGCTCTCTCGGCGCTCTGCGCCGGTGGGCGTGCGCGGCCGGCCCATCTTTCCCTACCTCTTCACTAGGATTCCCACCTGGAGTGTCGATCGGCCTCCGCGTGCCGTCAAGGGGGCGTCCACGCCTGGGACACCGGCCCCGGCTTGCCCCGGGGCGACCGGGGCTGTCCGCTGGAGACGCAGGCCGAGTGACAGGAGCCGGATGCGATGAGCCAGCCCCCGGGTCCCGGGCCCGTGCCCGGCGCGGTGCCCGAGACCTTCGCGTTCGCCTGCGGGCGGTGCGGCGAGGTCTGGGAGGCGACCTTCCAGGCGGTGTTCTTCACCGACCCGATCGCCGATCCGGACCTGCAGACCACCCAGGAGTACGTCGACGAGGCCGGGCGGGCCGTGCGGTCGCCGCTCACCGACGCGGTGTGCCCGCGCTGCGGCAGCCGGAAGGTGCGGATCACCGTGCCCGGATCATGACGCTCACCCGGATGACACGCGCGGGTGGTCGGCGGCCGTGCCGGATGGTGGCGTGGAGGCACGTACCGCCGTCGCCCGTGGAGTGACGCAGCACCGCTGCCCCGTGGAGTGACGTACCGCGTTCCCGAGGAGGCAGTCGCGATGATCCGTCCGTTCCGACCCGTGCGTGTTCTCGCCGCGGCCCTGGCGGCGGGGATCCTGCTCGCCACGGCGGCCTGTGCGGACGAGAGCGGCGGCCCCGGTGCCGTGGCGGTCTCGCCGGCCGGCGAGCGCTCCCCCGCGTCCCCGTCGGCCACCCCCGCCCTCACCGGGGCCGGCGCGCAGGCCGCGCTGATCACGTCGGCCGACATCGAGGACAACTGGCAGCCGGCCACCGACGCGGCGACCTGGCGCAACTCGATGCTGGTCGGCAAGGTCGACGTGGCCGGCTTCCTCACCGCCAAGGCGGACGCCGCCGACTGCCAGCGCCTCCTCGACGGCCTCTACTCCGACAGTCTCCTGGGCCGCGCCTCCGGAGCCTCCGGACTGCGCGGGTTCACCTCCGAGGACTCCCGGATGCTGTACCAGGTCGGCGACTACGGCTCGGCGAACCTGGACGCCACCCTGGCCTGGCTGAAGAGCCTGCCGCAGAAGTGCGACCAGTTCACGGCCACCGGCAAGGACGGCGGCAAGCGGACCGTGCAGGTCGTCTCGGCGAAGGTGCCGACGTCGGGCGACGCGCGCGAGGCCGTGACGGTGACCGTCCAGGGCGACGCCAACGGCCAGTCCGCCACCTACACCACGGACGTGGCGGTGCTGCGCATCGGCGCCTCCGGCGCGGCGGTCACCAACGGCGGCCTGTCCGGCGTCGACCACGACAGCACCGCGCTCGCCGTGCAGAGCGGCGCCCAGCGTCTCAAGGACGTCCTGTCCGGCAGGACCCCGGCACCGACGCCGAGCCAGCTCGATTAGGGGGTCGCACCGCAGGCGGGACTGCCACCACAGGTCTCCGCGGTGAGCAGCAGGGCGCCCTCGGTGGCCGTGAGGGTGCCGGTGCCGTTCTGGAAGACGATCCCGCCCTCCCGGTGCTGCGGACGGGCCTGCGGTGACGGGCTCACGCTACGTCGGGGCGGGAGGTGCGGCGCCGTACCGGATCCGCAGGCCATGCATGCCCAATGCGTCACCTGCCTGCCGCCAGGACATCGCACAGGCCCCGCGGGTGACCGCCCGCGGGGCCTTCCCCGGCGTCGGGAGGCCTCAGCCGTTCACCGGGCCGCGTGCGGTGCGGGCCGCCTTCGCGAGGTCCAGGTCGGTGGTCTCCGGGGCGAGGACCTGGGAGACCGGACCGCCGACCGCGAGCACCCCCGCACCGCCGAGCAGCACGAACTCCACGCCGAAGCGGTCGAGGCCCATCGGCGGCAGGAAGGTGCCGACGGCCGCGCCGACCCGGCTCATCGCGGTGGCGAGGCCGGCGCCGGTGGCACGCAGCGAGGTGGGGAACACCTCCAGCGGGTGGACCGCGGTGAGCGCGCTGGAGGCGGCGTTGAGGAAAATGAAGAAGAGGAAGCCGCCACGACGACGGGCGTCGAGTGCGGCCACACCGCGACCAGCGCCAGACAGGCGGCGGTGATCCACGACGGCGGGATCAGCAGCCCGCGGCGGCCGATGCGGTCCACGACCAGACAGCCGGCGGTGACACCGGCGACCGCGGTGAACGAGTAGACGGGCAGTGCCGCCACCGCGTTGTCGCCCATGTGGAGGGCGTCGAAGACCCGCGTCCAGAACGTGCCATGTCGCCAACCCGGTGTCGCAGGCGTACGCGACCCAGGCGGTGACCGTGATCGGCCGCTGGCTGCCCCGCGCCCACGCCGACGGCTCGGACCTGCAGGCGCGGGCCCAGCTGATGGTCGGTGCCCACGTGGCGGGCCAGGCGCTGACCGTCTCCGGGCTGGGCCTCGTGCACGGCATCGGGCACGCGCCGACCGCGCGCACCGGCACCCCGCACGGGGTCGCGCCGGCCGCCGTCCTGGAGGAGGTCCCGGAGGTCGGCGCACCGGCCGCGACGGACGCGTACGAACAGACCGCCCGCGCCGTGCGCCTGGATCCGCCCGCCGACGGCGACTGGGCCCGCGCCGCGGTGGACGCCGTCCGCGAGATCTCCGGCGCGCTCGGCGTCAAGCAGCCGCTGCGTGAACTCGGCGTCCGCCCGCACCTGTTGCGTCCCGTCGCCGCGGGCGCCGTGGCGGACGCGGTCATCAGAACGCCCCGCGGCATCCGACCGAGGAGCAGGTCCTCCGGGTCCTCGAGGCGGTGTACTGGGGCGTGTCGCGAAGGTCCGGCGTGCCGGGCCGGACCGTCACCAGCGCACGTGCAGGCTCGGCGGCTTGCGGAACACCAACCCGTGCGGTACGGCGGGCCGTTCCGGGTCCAGGCGCAGCTCCGGCAGGCGGTCGAGCAGGCGCTGGAGGGCGATCCGGGTCTCCAGGCGGGCGAGGTGCGCGGCGATGCAGTGGTGCGGGCCGTGGGCGAAGCCCAGTTGGAGGCGGGCGTTGTCGCGGCGGACGTCGAACCGGTCCGGGTCGGGGAAGACCGCGGGGTCGCGGTTGGCACCGGTGAGGGAGACGGTGACCAGGTCGCCGCGGCGGACGGCCGCCGTCCCGAGGACCACGTCGCGGGTGGCGTAGCGGTCCACCACCGCCGCTCCGGGCTCCAGGCGCAGGGACTCCTCGACCGCGCCGTCCAGGAGGGCCGGATCGGCCCGGACCAGGGCGAGTTGGGCGGGGTCACCGAGCAGGTGGAGCAGCGCGTTGGTGATCATCGCCTCGGTGGTCTCGATGCCCCCGAACATCATGACCGCCGCGTTGGAGGCCACTTCGGGCGGTGTCAGCCGGCCGGCGGCGGAGACGAGGAGCGAGGACGCGTGCCGGTCGGCGATCGTGGCCTCCACGGCGGCCCGCAGCTCCGTGTAGGCGGCGGCACCGGCCGGACCCGCCTCCAGCCCCTCGGTGATGTCCGAGACGGCCCGTACGATCGCGTCGTACCAGGCCAGCACCGTGTCCGTGGTCGCGCCGGCCAGGCCGAGCGCCTCGGTCACCACGGCGACGGCGAGCGGTCCGGCGAAGGTACGGCGCAGTTCGGCGGCTCCGGACGGTTCCAGTTCCGTGATGAGCCGGTCCGTCTCCCGCTCGATGAACGCGGCGAAGCCGTCGTGCACGGCGCGGGGCCGGAAGGGAGCGGCGAACGGCTCGCGGTGTCGGGCGTGCGCGGCACCGTCGAGGGAGAGCATGCTCGGGCCGACGACCTGGGCGGTGGAGAAGCGCGGGTCGTCCACGGTGAAGGTGGCGGAGTCCCGCATCACGTCCACCGCGAGGTCGCGGCGGGTGACCAGCCAGCCGTTCAACTCGGGCAGCCAGGACACCGGTTCACCGGCGCGCAGCCGGGCCAGACGCGGGTGCGGATCACGGGCGAGTTCGGCGAGCGTGGTGGAGGCGCCGAGCGGGAAGTCGCCGACGGTGCTCATCGAGCGGTCCGGCCGGAGGAAGGGAATCCGTTCACCTCCCCACCCAATCACGGCGGCCCGGCGGCCCGGCGGCCGCCCTGGGAGCGACGGGCCGCCGCCGGCTCAGTCGTCCTCGACCGAGACGGCGACGGGTGTCCCGGCCTCGATGGTGCGGCTGACCGTGCACAGCCGGTCGTGCGAGACGGCGACGGCGCGGGGCAGGATGGCGCGGGCCCGGTCGCCCGACGGGCCGTCCGGGAAGCTGACGGAGAAGGAGACCGCGAGGTCGGTCATCCGGTTGCCGCCCTCGTCGGTGACCTTCTGACCGCTGACGGTGACGGTGAAGGCGGCCGGTTCGGCGTGCCGACCGGTGGCGACGTCGACGTCGGCCGCGGTGCAGCCGCCGATCGCGGCGAGCAGGAGCTCCACCGGTGTGAACTCGGTGCCGTCGGCGGTACCGAAGCCGATCGTGCCGCCGCGCGCGTTCGTCGCGGTGAAGTGTCCGGTGGCGGTGCGCTCGACGGTGACCCGGCGCAGGGAGTCTTCGTTCATACCGCCGAACCTAGGGCAGCCCGGGCCGTCAGTGCAGGATGTTCACGGCCCGTGCCACCACCAGCACCACCGTCACCAGGGAGACGGAGGACTGCAGCATCATCAGCATCTTGGCCCAGCGCGACAGCGGCATCACGTCGGTCGGGCTGAAGGCCGTGGAGTTGGTGAAGGACAGGTACAGGTAGTCCAGGAAGGCGGGCTCCCAGTCGGGCGGGGCGGTCTCGGGGCTCTGCATCTGCACGAACAGGAAGTCCGCGTACTGGTGGTGGCCCCGGACCCGGGCCATCGGTCCGCCCCGGTCCCACTCCCAGTACCACAGGGCGAACACGATCACGTTCGTCAGCCAGATGCCGCCGCCGGTCAGCAGCAGCGGTCCGGCCTCCTCGCCCTCGGTGCCGTTCACCAGGCCGGCCACCAGCCGGACCGCCGCCCAGCCGTTGGCGAGACTGATCACGCACATCAGCACCAGGCCCAGGACCCGCAGCCACCGGGTGCGGGGCTCCACCCGCCGCGGGTTGCCGGCGACCAGGCCCGCCAGCAGCGCCAGTTCCAGGGCCGGCAGGGCCCAGTACGGCTGGAGGGCGAGCCGGTGCGGCAGCGCCAGCTGGAGCCCCACGGCCACCAGGATCACCGCGGTCACGGCCCACCGTGGCTCGCCCTGCGTGGCCCTGCGCCACGCGGGCACCACGTCACGCCCGCCGTCCGCCAGCAGCCGCTCAAGCCTGGTCAGCCGGTGCTCGGCATCGCTCATGCGGTCGTCCATGGCGACGATTGTCCCCGAGACCGCCGGCCGGCCCGCGGTCAGGGAGCGGGAAGCCGCCCCGGACCCGCCGGGCCCGCCTGGAGCAGGGGCCGGGCCCTGGCGATGAGCAGGGCGACGTCGTCCTCGCCGCCGGGCGGCCGCAGCGTCTCCAGGATGCGTTCGCAGGTCTCCTCCAGACCGTGGCCGCGGGTCGCGGTGAGGGCGTCCAGCAGGGTGTCCAGGCGGGCGTCGATGGGTTCGCTGCGGGTCTCGACCAGGCCGTCGGTGTAGAGGACCAGTTCGTCGCCGGGTCGGAAGCCGACGGTGGCGGCCTCGAAGGGCACCCCGCCGACGCCCAGGGGTACGCCGGCCGGCAGGTCGAGCAGCCGGGCCGGCCGGCCCGCCCGCAGCAGGACCGGCGGCAGGTGACCGGCCAGGCACAGCCGGCACTCGCCCCGGTGCGGGTCGCAGACGCAGTAGAGGCAGGTGGTGATGGCCTGTTCGGCGCCGTCGATGAGGTGGTCGAGGTGGTACAGGGCCTCGTCCGGGGCGAGATCGAGTTCGGCGAAGGCGCGGGCGGCGCTGCGGAGTTGCCCCATGGTGGCGGCCGCGTTGATGCCGCTGCCCATGACGTCCCCGACGACCAGCGCGGTCTTGTCGCCCCGCAGCGGGATGGCGTCGTACCAGTCGCCGCCGATCTCGCTCGTGGCGCCGGCGGGCTGGTATCGGCAGGCCACCTCCAGACCCGGCAGGTGGGTCGCGAGCCGCGGGAGCAGGCTGCGCTGGAGGGTGAGGGCCGCATGGCGCTGCGCCTGGTAGCCACGGGCGTTGTCGATGCAGACCGCGGCCCGGGCGGCCAGTTCACAGGCGAGGAGGACGTCGTCGTCGTCGAAGGGCGCGCAGTCGCCGCTGCGGGCGAGGGCCAGGGCACCGAGCACCTCGCCCCGGGCCGGCAGCGGTACGGCCAGGTAGGAGTGGACGCCGGCCTCCGCGAGCAGGGCGGCGGACGCATCGTTGCGGGCGATGCGGTCCAGGTCCCCGCGCGTGGTGCGGGGCAGCAGCACCGGTCGGCCGGTGCGCACGCACCGGGCGACCAGGCGGTCGCTGTCGTAGACGACGGTTCCTCCGGGCGGGTGGGCCGCGCGGAGCGCCTCGCCCCCGCGGACCGCGCTGACGGCGAGGGTGCGGAAGCACACCGGGCCGTCGCGGGGCGGGGTCCGGCCCTCGAGCGCCCGGTCGAGCATGTCGACGGCGGCCAGGTCGGCCAGGTCCGGTACGACGACCTCGGCCAGCTCCCGGGCGGTCGTCGCCACGTCCAGGGTGGTCCCCACGGAGGCGGAGGCCCGCACGATCAGCGCCAGCCGTTGCCGGGCCTCGGCCGCCTCGGCGGCCGCCCGGTGGCGTTCGGTGACGTCGATGACGGAGTAGGCCAGGCCCAGGACCCGCCCGCCGGAGTCCTCCAGCCGGTAGTACGACACGGACCAGGCGTGGTCGTGGTCGGGGTCGCCGGGGGGACGGCAGACGATGTCCCGGTCCACGACCGACTCGCCCGTCTCCAGGACCCGCCGCAGCCGTGCCTCGGGGCCGGTGTTCAGGAAGGTCAGGATCTCGCCGGCCGACCGGCCCAGACGCTCGGCGGCGGACTGGCCCGTGATGCGTTCCAGGGCGGGGTTCACGGCCACGTATCGCAGGTCCGAGTCCAGGATGGCCAGCCCGACCGGCGACTGGGACACCAGACGCATGGCCAGGGCGGCGTCCCGCTCGACCCGCTCCACCGCGGCCCGGTCGGCGGCGAACCCCAGCGCGTAGTGGCCGCCGAGGTCGTCCAGCAGCCGCATGTTGCGGAACTCCACCGGACGGGTGCTGCCGTCCTTGTGCCGGACCGGGAAGACTCCGGCCCAGTCCTGGCCGGTTTCCATGACGTGTGCGAACAGCCCGATGACCTCGTCCCAGTGCTCCTCGTCGGCCATCAGCCGGGCCGCGTACTGCCCCAGGGCCTCCGCCGCGCTGTGGCCGAACAGCTCCTCGGCCTTCGGGCTCCACAGGACGACCTGGCCCTCCGCGTTCAGCACCACCGCGGCGACGCTGAGCAGATCCAGCAGACCGCTGGGCGGCGCGGCGGGAACGGCCGCGGACCGGCCGGTGACTGCTCGGGAGGAGTCCGTCGTGCCCATCCCTCATCTTCCCTCCCGCCCGGTGCGCGGGCTCGTGGAACATCGGCGGCGTGCTGTGCATCCATGGTCGCCCCGGACCGCGGGGGACACATCGGGGCCGGTCCGCGCGGGGCGCCCGCCGTCTCGCGGCGGGAGTCCGACGCGTTCGTCGAGGCGGCCCGCGCCCTGGGGACGCCGGGGCCGGCCGACCACGGGCCGTGTGCGGCGGGCTATGGCCGGCGTGGCGTGACCCGAGCCCCCCGTGCACAGGGACTTCGTGGGCGCGACTGCCGGGGCAGGGCGTCACGCACCTCGACGGCCTGTGTCACGTCGTCTGCCGGGGGCGCCTCCACGACGGCCGGGCGGCCACCGACGTCGCAGGCAGCGCGGGCGCCCGCTTCGGGCGGCGCCGGCGCTCGGGCCCTCGCCACCCGAGGTGTGCTCCTGCACCTCCCCGCCGCCCTCGGGGTCGGCCGGCTGGAGCCGGGACGGGCGGTACACGCGCGGGACGTCACCGACGCGCAGCGGGCGCTCGGGGTGACGATCGGCGAGGGAGATTCGGTGCCGCTGCCGGCGGAGCGCGGTGCCGCGCTGTTCGGCGGTGACGGCGACAGTGACGTACGGCCCCTCGCCCGTACCCCGGGGCCATCCCGCGGCCGTCCCCGTCACCGACGTCAGAGGGGGAACGGCCGCCTGTCCGGGGCGTGCGGCCGCCGGCGTACGGGAACGTCCCGGTCCCGGACACGGGCACCCGTACCGCCATGGAGGTCCGCGTCCTGCCGGCCCGGTTCGGCGGCCGGTGGACCCGCTCCGTGTCGATCAACGACCTGTACCTCGCCGACGCCGTCTCCGCCTTCCAGCGCATCGGCGGCCGGCTGTACCAGGCCGCCGCCGTCCCCGAGCCGCTGTCACTGCGGGGCGGGCAGATCGCCGACGGGTTCGACCGCGCCTTCTCCGGTCGTCCGGCCGGCGGTTGCGTGCCGCCCGTGCTCGTCTCCACGGCGGCGGACAGCGAAGGGGGCCTCGGCCTTGGACCCGTCCGGCCACCGGGAGGCCCGACGGAGGACCGGCGCAGGTGACGGATCCGCAACTCCTGGCGGCTCAAGCGGGGTTGAACACGCCGGGCCCGGCCCCGGAAACGATCGAGGGGCTGTCCCGGATCTCTCCGTGACAGCCCCTCACCGGCGACTTCGAAAAGTCGGGACGACAGGATTTGAACCTGCGACCCCTTGACCCCCAGTCAAGTGCGCTACCAAGCTGCGCCACGTCCCGCTGCGGAGTCACGCGGTGGTCACCGCGTGATCACGCAGGTCAACACTACCGCACGCGTGCCGGTGCCGCTGCCGCCCGCTCCGTGACCGGTGCGATGACGTGCTGTGCGCGGCGGACCGGGACCAGGAGCGCCGCCCCGGCGGCGGCCAGGCAGAACACGGCGAGCAGGGTCCAGGCGTGGGTGTAGCCGGAGGCGTAGGGCAGTCCGGAGGGCTGGAGCCGGCCGGTGACCAGGACGCTGGTGAGCGCGGCGCCGATGGAGCCGCCGATGGTGCGGATGTTGGCGTTCATGCCGGTCGCGGCGCCGGTCTGCTCGGGCGGCACGCTGCCGACGACGAGGTTGGCCATCGAGGCGAAGGCCAGACCGATGCCGAGGCCGAACAGGCCGGAGACCACGGCGATCTGCCACTGGGCGGTGTGCCACAGGGCGAGCAGCGCGAGCGCGAGGGCACCGAAGGCCGCACCGGCGGTCAGGAGTGCCTTGGCGCCCACCCTGGGCTCCAGCCGGCCGCTGAGGATTCCCGAGCCGAACATCGCGAGCAGCATCGGGAGCATCAGCAGTCCGGAGGCGGTGACGCTGGCACCGAAGCCGTATCCGGCGGCGGACGGCGTCTGGACGAAGCCGGGCAGGAAGGACCAGAGCGCGTACATGCCCGCGCCGAACAGCAGGGCGGCGGCATTGGTGGTCCAGACGACGGGCAGCCGCATGACGCGCAGGTCGATCAGCGGGGTGCGGGAGCGGGCCTCGGTGAGCAGCCACACCGCGAAGAGCACGACGGCCGTACCGAACAGGCCGAGCACCTTGGCCGAGCCCCAGCCCCACTGACCGGCCTGGCTCAGCGGCAGCAGCAGCGTCACCAGCCAGGCGGAGAGCAGTACGGCGCCGAGCCAACTGACGCTGCCCTCGGCCCTCTTGGGCGACTCGGGGACGTAGCGGGCGGCGATGAGGACGGTCACGGCGACCACGCCGACCGGGATCCAGAACAGCCAGCGGTAGTCCAGCGCGGAGACGATGGGGCCGGCGGCCACGATGCCGACACCGCCGCCGGCCGCGATCACCGCGGACAGGTTGCTGATGCTGCCGCTGACCTCGCCCGGGGCGAACTCGTCCCGGATGATGCCGAAGGAGAGCGGGAACAGGGCGCCGCCGACGCCCTGGACGACCCGGGCGACGATCAGGACGCCGATGTTCGGCGCGAGGGCGGCGAGCAGGCAGCCGGCCAGGACGGCCAGCAGGACGGCGACGAGGGTGCGCTTCTTGCCGGTCAGGTCGCCGACACGGCCGAGTATCGGGGTGAAGACCGAGGCGGACAGCAGATAGGCCGTCATCACCCAGGTCGCGTTGGACTGCGAGGTGTGCAGGGCGTGCTGAACGGTCGGCAGGGCCGGCGCGACCAGCGACTGGAGCATGGAGAACACGCCGGCACCGGTCGCGAGGACCGCGAAGGTGAGGCGGGTGGACTTCCGGGGCATGAAGGAGCCTCTCCGAACATCGGACACGGAGGGAAAGAGATGTCTGGGTGGGTGCGGAGGGGCGCGGAGCGCAGGCCGCGTCCGGCCGTGGCGGGCCCCTCTCGCACTGCTAAAGTGGAGGTACCCCTCCACTGTACTGGAGGCAATCCTCCGCTTCAACCGAAGTCGAGGAATCCCTCCGGTTCACCCACGTCACCCGGGAGGCAGCAGTGACGGCCGGCCCCTTCCCCGTCAGTGAGATCGTCGCGTCCCGCAGACCGCACCGCAAAGACGCGGCCCGCAACTACGACGCGCTGCTCGCGGCCGCCCGCGAGGCGTTCGCCGAGAAGGGCGCGGAGGCCTCCCTGGAGGACGTCGCCCGCCGTGCCGGAGTCGGCATCGGCACGCTGTACCGCAACTTCCCCACCCGCCGCGACCTCTTCGAGAGCGTCTACGCCGACGAGGTCAACACCCTGTGCCGGGCGGCCGTGGAGCTGGCCGAGCTGGAGCCGTGGCAGGCCCTGACCTCCTGGCTGGACCGCTTCACGGACTACATGGTCACCAAGCGGGCGGTCCGCGACGCCCTCAACGACGAGTCGGAGATCTTCCAGGCCTGCCGCGACTCGATGTACGGCGCCGGCGGCCCGCTGCTGGAGCGGGCCCAGCAGGCGGGCGTGGTGCGGACGGACATGGAGATCGGCGATCTGCTCCGGATGGTCTCCGGCATCACGGGCACGGCCTTCGAGGACGACGCCCAGCGGGACCGGGTGATGGGCATCGCCCTGGACGGGGTACGGACGGCGCGGCCGGCGCCTCTCGCTCAGCCCCTTGCCTGAACGGCTCGCCCCGCGTACGCCGCCCGCAGCACGTCCCGCGCGTCGTCTGCGGTCACCGGCCGCGGACTGGCGTACGCCTGCCCTGCCACCTGCTCGGCAGCCGCCGCCAAGTCACCCTCCCCGAGACCGGGTTCGGCGAGAGAACGGGGGCGCCGAGACGCCGGGCCAGCTCGGCCGGGATCGGGCAGGCACTGGGCACACAGGTCCGGAACCGGAAGCGGCCCTCGCCGCCGGCCGTGAACAGGCCCCGGCCGCTGCCGGCCGGCTGGTGCCCGGGCTGCTGCACGTCGTGGAAGCCGTGCGGGTCGGCCTGCCAGACGTCCGGGACCGCACCGGGCAGCGGGGTGCCGTCGGCGGACCGGACCACACCGCCGACCACGCAGGGTTCGCCGGCTCCGACCAGGTCGATGTCCGCCCCCGGTTCCCGGACCGGGGACTCGGTCATGTGGAAGGGGCCGAGGACGGTGGACTCGGTGCCGCCGGGGCCGCTGTGCCCGTTGACCGTCTCCACCAGCATCGACAGGCCCGGGACGTCGGAGAGCGGGATGAACTCCTGCCTGGTGTCCGTACAGGCCTGCCCGGTCGCGGTGAGGAAGGCGACGGCCGCCGCCCGCTCGCCCCGGGTCGGCCGGGTCTCGCGCGCGAAGGCGTGCGGGGGGGCGGATCAGCGCCGCGAGCACCTCGCGCAGCCGGGGGCCGGTGCCCCGCCGGCTCTCGACGGCCTCCGCGGTCACCGCGTCTTCGGTTGTCATGACGGCTCCTTGCCCGGCGGAACGGTGACGATGAGTGGTCGTAAACCGTTCAGCGTTCAATGAACCGGATCTACTTGATGAGCGCGTTGGCCACCACCACGATCACCCCGAGCAGCGCGTCGAGGAGGCCGATGAACACGGCCGCGGGCCAACTCCGCGCGGACCAGCGGGCCGTGACAAGTCCCAGACCGAACAGGATCACGATGTTCAGAAGAAACGCCGGATACTCGACGCCCTTGGGCGGCCACCAGCCCCAGCCGGCGCCCGCGAGCAGGAAGACCGTGGGCAGGACGGCCGTGACCAGCGGCCACTCCTCGGCCAGGGCACGCAGCCCGTCCCAGCGCCGGTGCGGGGCACGCTCGGCGATGTAGTGGGCGTAGCCGTGGGCCAGGGCGGAGGCGCAGGCGGTCACCAGGAGCCAGAGGGCGTCGTAGCGGCGGCTCGCGGCGGAGGTGTGCCCGTACTGGGTGAGCGCCGCGACCATCGAGGAGGCCAGTACGGCGCCGTACACCCCGCCGAACAGGACGGCCTCGCGGGTGTCGTGCGGGTGCGGCTCCGCCGCCGTGGAGTCGGCCATGCCCTCCACGATCACCCCGGCGCGCCGCCCCCGCCAGTCCGGACGGCCCGACGAAGTGTCCTCCCACCAGGCCCGATGCCCCACACCCTGTCCACGCCCAGGACGCCGGGGCGCTCGCTAGGGTCGCCGTATGACGACGCACAGCTTCGCCCTCCACATCCCCGACGCCGCACTCGAACCCGAGCCGCTGGACCCCGCGCAGATCGTCTCCGGCAGGCCCGAGGTCACCGGGAAGGTGGTCTGGGAGTCGGCCGACGGCAGGCAGCTCCGCGGGGTCTGGCAGATCACTCCGGGGGTGGTCACCGACACCGAGGCGGACGAGCTGTTCGTGGTGGTCAGCGGCTCCGCGACGATCGAGGTCGAGGGCGGCCCCACGCTCACGGTGGGCCCCGGGGACATGGCCGTGCTCCGCGCGGGCGACCGTACGACGTGGACCGTGCACGAGACGCTGCGCAAGGCGTACGCGATCAGTCTGTGAGCAGGCTCAGCGGGCCGTGGACGCCGGCATGTTGTACGGCGTGACCACCTGGATCGGCGACGGCAGGCTCGGGCCCGCCGGGGGCAGCGCCCCCTGCGCGCGCATCACCAGATGGCAGGCCTCGCGCATGTCCTGCCGCAGGTCGTGGTGGAGGACGGCGGACAGGCGGTGCTCGCGCAGCAGGCGGGTGTTGTCGTGGTCGAGGTCGTGGGCGACGAACACCGCGCACTCCCGGCCCAGCTCGGCGAAGGCCCGCAGGGTCGCGTTGTTGCCGCCGCCGATCGAGTACACGGCACGGATCTCCGGGTCCCGTTCGAGTGCGGCGCGGACCAGGTCGTACTGGGTGGCGTCCAGCCCCTGGCCCTCGGCGATCTCCACCACGGTGCGCTCGGGGTGGGTGGCGCGCATGACGCTGCGGAAGCCCATCTCGCGCTCCTCCTCGTTGCGGAAGAAGCCGCTGCTGAGGCTCGTGAGGACATTGCCGGGCCGGTCGCCGAGCCACTGGCCCATCAGATAGGCGGCGGTGGCGCCGGCCGCCCGGTTGTCGCTGCCGACGTAGGCGAGCCGGCCGCTGGCGGGCAGGTCGGTGACCAGGGTGACCACCGGGATCCCCGCCGACCTGAGCCGGCCCACGGCGGCGGTCACCTCGGGGACGTCCGGCGCCTTGAGGATCACGCCCTGCGAGCCCCGGCGGGCTGTCCGGTCGAGCGTGGCCACCAGCTCCGCCACCGGCCCGGTCTCGCGGAAGTGGAACCGGGAACGCACCACCGCCGGGTGCAGTGAGGGCAGCTCGGCCTCCAGTGCCCCGCGCACCGCCGTGGTGAACCGCTCGGGCGCCTGCATCACGATGTCGACCATGAAGGTGCGGCCCACCAGCCTGACCTGGGTGCGCTGCCGGTCCAGGTCGGCGATGGCCTGCCGCACCTCACGCCGGGTGCTCTCCCGCACCCCTCCCCTGCCGTTCAGCACCCGGTCCACGGTGGCCTCGCTGAGCCCTGCCTGACGTGCGATCTCGCGGATCGGGAAGGGATGGCCCACAGCCTGGCTCCTTGAGGGGTTTTTGATGGTTCGCTGCTGGTTGTTCGAGGGGTTTGTACTGACAAGAATGACAGAGCCCCGCCGCTCCCACGGCCCTCTTCGAGGCCGTGAGCGCGGCCGTGACCGTGGCCGTGACCGAAAGAAGGACACCGATGTCCCTCGCCGCCGAACAGGACAGCGCCTGGCTCTCCCCGCAGGACTGCGACCTCGACACCTTCCGCGCGCTGGTCGAGCGGACCACCGACCCGGCCGCCTATCCGCACGCCTCGGCCGTCGAGGGCGACGTCCTCGTCTACGACAGTGAGCGGCTGCGCGCCGCCGAGTCGCCCCACCCGGTGCGGACCGAACTCGTGCGCGCCCTCGCCGACGGCCCCGGGGTCGTCGTCTTCAAGGGCGCGTTCCCCGACCCGGAGATCGTCGACCGGGCCACCGCGGTGTTCGAGGCACTGATCTCGGAGCAGAAGGAGTCGGGCGCGCAGGCCGGCGACCACTTCGCGAAGCCGGGGGCCAACGAACGGGTGTGGAACGCGCTGGAGAAGGCGGCCCTCTACGACCCGGAGGTGTTCGCCGACTACTACGCCAACGACATCCTTGCCCTGGTCTCCCGGGCCTGGCTGGGCCCCGGCTACCAGGTCACCTCGCAGGTCAACGTGGTCAACCCGGGCGGGGTGGCCCAGACCGCGCACCGCGACTACCACCTCGGTTTCCTCTCCGACGGGCAGGCCGAGGCCTACCCGGGGCACGTCCACCGCCTCTCCCCCGTGCTCACCCTCCAGGGCGCGGTGGCGCACTGCGACATGCCGGTGGAGTCCGGGCCGACGATGTACCTTCCCTACTCCCAGACCTACGAGCCGGGTTATCTGGCCTGGCGGCGGCCGGAGTTCCAGGACTACTTCAAGGCCCACCACGTGCAACTGCCGCTGGCCAAGGGCGACGCGGTGTTCTTCAACCCGGCGGTGTTCCACGGGGCCGGCACCAACCGGAGTGTCGACGTACGGCGGATGGCCAACCTGCTCCAGGTGTCCTCGGCCTTCGGACGGGCCATGGAGACGGTGGACCGGGAGGCGGTGACCAACGCGGTCTACCCGGTGCTGCGCCGGCGCCGGAGCGAGGGGGCCGCCGCGGCCTGGCTGGAGCACGTCATCGCGGCGAGCGCCGAGGGCTACCCGTTCCCGACCAACCTCGACAGCGATCCGCCGGTCGACGGCATGGCCCCGCCCTCGCAGGCGGACCTGGTGCGGCGGGCGCTGCGCGAGGACTGGGCGACACGGGCCCTGCGGGACGAGCTGCGGGCCGCCTCGGCCCGGCGCGAGAGCTGAAGGGGCCAGGACCTCATGGGACTTCTCGACGACAAGGTCGTCCTCGTCAACGGCGGCAGCCAGGGCGTCGGCGCGGCCATCGCGCGGGCCGCGGCGCGTGAGGGCGCCACGGTCGCCGTCACCGGCCGCCGCCCCGAGCCCGGCGCGGCCCTGGTGGCGGAACTCGCCGCCGCCGGCTCGGAGGCCCGCTACGTACGGGCCGACCTCTCGGACGCCGGACAGGCCAAGGCCTCGGTGGCCGAGGTCATCGACGCGTACGGCCGGATCGACTGCCTGGTCAACTCGGCAGGGCTCACCTCCCGGGGCACCCTCCTCGACACCACGCCCGAGCTGTTCGACCAGCACATCGCGATCAACCTCAAGGGGCCGTTCTTCGCGATGCAGGCGGCGGTCGCCGACATGGTCGCGCGCAAGGCGCCCGGCACGGTGGTCAACATCATCACCTCCTCCGCGCACGGCGGGCAGCCGTTCCTCGCGCCCTACGTCGCCGCGAAGGCCGGCCTGATCGGCCTGACCCGCAACGCGGCGCACGCGCACCGCTGGGACCGGGTGCGGATCAACGGCCTGAACATCGGCTGGACGGCGACGGAGGGCGAGGACGCGACACAACGGGCGTTCCACGGGGCGGGAGACGGCTGGCTCGACGAGGCCGCCGCGAGGCTGCCGATGGGCAAGCTCGGCCAGCCGGACGAGATCGCGGACTTCGTGGTGCTGCTGCTGTCGGACCGGTCGGGGGTGGTGACCGGGTCGGTGATCGACTGGGACCAGAACGTGCTGGGGGGTCTCGACTAAGGGGTCGCCACGTCGGGTCATGGGTCGCCCGCGGCCGCGTCGTGGCTGATGGCGCCCACGCGGCGGAGCCGCACATCGACACAGCCCCGCGCCCCCTTCGGGCGCGTACACATCAAGGAGTAACACCCCTATGCGTATGGGAATCCTCGGTCTCGGCCGCATCGGCGCGTTCCACGCCGAGACCCTGTCCGGGCTCGACGCCGTCGAGTCGCTCGTCTTCACGGATCCGTTCGCGGACGCCGCCAAGGCCGCCGCCGAGAAGTTCGGCGGCGAGGTCGTGGACTCGCCCGAGGCGCTGCTGGCAGCCGGCGTGGACGGCATCGTGGTGGCCGCCGCCACCGATGCCCACCCCGCCCTGATCCTGGCCGGCGTCGAGGCCGGCATCCCCGTCTTCTGCGAGAAGCCCGTCGCCAAGCACATGAGTGACGGTGTCGAGGTCCTCAAGGCGGTCCAGGGCAGGGACGTGCCGATCCAGATCGGCTACAACCGGCGCTTCGACGCGGGCTTCGTCGCCGCGCGTGCCGCCGTCCAGGCCGGTGAACTGGGCAAACTGCACACCGTCCGCTCCACCACCCTGGACCCGGCCCCGCCGCCCGCCGCCTATGTCGCCGTGTCCGGCGGCATCTTCCGGGACTGTTCCGTGCACGACTTCGACATCATCCGCTGGGTGACCGGCCGTGAGGTCACCGAGGTGTACGCGGTCGGCGGCAACCGAGGCGCCGACTACATCAAGGAGGCGGGCGACGCCGACACCACCGGCGCGATCCTCACCCTGGACGACGGCACCATCGCGGTGGTCTCCAACTCCCGCCACAACGCCCGGGGTTACGACGTCCGCATGGAGCTGCACGGCTTCCGGGACTCGATCGCCGTCGGCCTGGAGGACAAGCTCCCGCTGCGTTCCGTCGAGCCCGGGGTGACCTTCCCCGCGGGCACCCCGCACGACTTCTTCATGGACCGCTTCGCCGCGGCCTACCGTGCCGAACTCGCCGCGTTCACCGAGGTCGTGGCCGGCGACCGCCCGTCCCCCTGCACGGTCGAGGACGCCCTGCAGGCCGGCTGGATCGCGGAGGCCTGCACCCTGTCTCTGCGCGAGCACCGTCCGGTGACCGTCGCGGAGGTGCGCGGAGCCTGACACCGCGCACGGCGGCGGGGCGGGGCACCGGGACCGAAGCACGCGGTCCCGGCGGCCCGCCCCGCCGCCCTTTGCCCCGCCCTCCCCCTCACCCGGCCCGCAGCCCGTCCACGATCAGGCCCAGGATCCGCGTCGCCCTGGCCTCCGCGTCGCCGCGCGCCGGGTCGATCCGCCACAACACGCCGAGCTGGAGGAGTACGTCCTCCGGGTCGACGTCGGCTTCAGCGTGCCGTCCGCCGCGCCGGCGCGGAGCAGCGACGCGATGGCGTCCACGAACGGCTCGTACATCGGGTCGGCGCCGCCGCCGGTCCTCGCGTGCACGGCCTCGGAGACGCCGGACGTGAGCCTGCCGTAGTGCGCCACCTCGTCGAACCAGCGGCGCAGGGCCTCCAGCGGCGGATACGTCCGCACCAGCCCGGCCCGAGGTCGATCAGATGCTGGAGATCGTGCCGGTACAGCTCCATGATCAGCGCCTCCCGGGTCGGGAAGTGCCGGCAGAGCGTGCCGATGCCGGCGCCGGCCCTGCGGGCGGTCGCGGAGAGCGAGGCGGAGGTGGCCACGGCGAGCTCCGCCCGGGCGGCGGCGAGGATCCGGTCCCGGTCGTCGCGGGCGTCCTTCCCGGTCGGCTTCGAGGGCTGCGGGCTCACGGGTGTCAGTCGTCCGTCCGAGGTGGACTGATAATCCGGAGACCTCTCCGGTACGCTGGCGGACGAAGCGGAGGGATCTCCGTTTCTTGGCCGATTCTGGCACCTCCCACCGCATCCGTGGCGGTCAGTCGTGCCCGAGCTAGGTCGTCCTGGTGACCGGCGGCACCGGACACATCGCCGGCTGGTGCGTCGCAGAGCTGCTGCGACGCGGCTACGACGTGCGGACGACCGTGCGCTCGCCGGGCCGGGAGCAGGCGGCCCTCGACGCGGTCTCCACGGTCGCCGACCCGGCCGGGCGGCCGGACTTCGCCTAGCCGCCCGGTGTGAGCACCGGCACGCCCGACCTGCTCACCCCGGCCCGTAAGGACACCCTGCGGGTACTGCGGGCGGCCACCGCGGCGGGCGTACGGCGGGTGGTGGCGACGTCGGCCGCGAACACCGCGAGCCCGTCGTCGTACGCCTCGGAAGGTGTCACCGACGAGACGCCGTGGACCGATCCAAAGGATCCGGCCCTGATCCCCTGCCGGCGTTCGAAGACCCTCGCCGAGCCGGCGGCCTGGGCGTTCGTGCGGGGACACGACGGGCCGACCGAGCCGGCCACCGTGCCGCCCGGTGCCGTGTTCGGGCCGGTGCCGACGGCGGACACCGCCGGTTCCGTCGGGATCGTCGCCCGGATGCTCTCCGGGGCGCCGGGCGGGCCCCGCATCGGGCTGGAGGTGGTGGACGTCCGGGACCTGGTCGACGTCCACCTCGGGGCGATGACCTCACCGGCCGCCGCCTGCGAACGGTTCCTGGCCACCGGTGAGTTCGTGTGGACGGCGGACCTGGCGCGGTTCCTGCGGGAGGGCCTCGGGGAGCGCGGGCGGCACGTGCCGACGCGCCGGCTGCCGGACTTCGCGGTGCGCCTCGCGGCCCGCTTCCGGGATCCCGCGCTGCGCGAGATCACCCCCGCGCCGGGCCGGCGCAACCGGCACAGCACCGAGAAGGCGGCCCGGCCGCTGGGCCGGCGGCCGCGCCCGGCCCGGGAGACGGTGCTGGACTGTGCCGGGAGCCTGCCCGCCCACGGCGCGGTCCGGGTCCCGGCCGCTCAGAGGCCGTAACGGACCGCGAACCCGTCCGGGTCGTAGGCCTCCCGGTCCGGGTCGTGCCCGACGGCCGGCCTGGTCTCGACCATGTCCTCCGGGCGGATCCGCTCGGGCAGCGCGCCGAAGCGCCGGTGCCGCAGCACCTCGGCGGCCTCGTCGGCGTCCGGCTCCGCGTGCTGTTCGTCCGTCATGCTCACCCCTGTCGCCCGTGTCCTGCGCCCCCGGCGGCCGTGTGCCGGCCGGCGGGGCGGAGTCCGGTCCCGTCCGTCGACCGGGAGAACGTCCGGGTCGCGGCGCGTGTTCCCGGGCTCAGGCGCCGCAGGAGCGCAGGAACTGCCGGGTACGCACCGCGATGGGCAGCGGCTTGTCCGGCTCGCAGGGGTACATGTCCTGCTCGACGATGGCGAACAGGTCGACGCCGAGGCGCTGCGCCGCCTCCATCACCGGGCCCAGCTCCGGTACCCCGGCGGGCGGTTCGCACATCACGCCCTGGGCCACGGCCGGCCCGAACGGGGTGCCCTTGGCCTGGACGTCGGCCAGGACCGCCGGGTCCACCTGCTTGAGGTGGAGGTACCCGATCCGCTCGCCGTAGGTCTCGATCAGCTTGACGCTGTCGCCGCCGCAGTAGGCGTAGTGGCCGGTGTCCAGGCAGAGGTTGACCAGGTCCGCGTCGGTCGAGTCGAGGAAGCGCTCCACGTGCTCCTCGGTGTCGATGTGGGTGTCGGCGTGCGGATGGACGACGATGTCCAGGCCGTACGTCTCCTTGACCTCGTGTCCGAGCCGCTCCATGCCCTTGGTCAGGTGGGCCCACTGCTCGCCGGTCAGCTCGTGCGGCTCCAGGATCTCGGCGGTCTTGTCGTCCCGCCAGAAGGAGGGGATGACCACCAGGTGCTTCGCGTCCATCGCCTGGGTGAGCGCGGCGACCTGGCTGACGTGCTCCCAGGTCGCGTCCCAGACGGCGGGGCCGCGGTGCAGGCCGGTGAAGACGGTGCCGGCCGAGACCTTCAGGCCGCGCCGGGAGACCTCGTCGGTCAGCCGCGCCGGGTCGCTCGGGAGGTAGCCGTACGGGCCGAGCTCGATCCAGGAATACCCGGCCTCGGCGACCTCGTCGAGGAAGCGTTCCCAGGGGACCTGCTGGGGGTCGTCCGGGAACCAGACGCCCCAGGAGTCGGGGGCCGAGCCGACACGGATGCGGTCGAGGGCGTTCGCCATGCTCAGGACTTTCCTTCCGGACCGGTCACCGCGGGTGCGGTGAGGTCCTCTTCTTCCGGGAGCTCCTCGGTGTCGACTCCGCGGACCTGGGACAGTTCGTGCTTGAGGGCGGCCAGTTCGGCGCCGCCCGCCATGTGGTTGGTGAGCTCTTCGAGGGTGATCTCGCTGCGCTCGGCGGAGAGTTCGAGGGTGCCGAGCCGCAGCACGCTGAAGTGGTCGCCGACCATGTAGGCGTGGTGCGGGTTGTGGGTGATGAAGATGACGCCGAGGCCGCGCTCGCGGGCGGCGGCGATGTACTTCAGGACCACACCGGACTGCTTGACGCCGAGCGCCGCCGTCGGCTCGTCCAGAATCAGCACCCGGGCGCCGAAGTACACGGCGCGGGCGATGGCCACGCACTGGCGCTGGCCGCCGGAGAGGGTGCCGATGGGCTGCTCCAGGTCGTCCAGGACGATGCCCATGTTGCGCAGTTCGCGGTCGGCGGTCTCCTTCATCCTCGCGATGTCCAGGCGCCGGACCGGCCAGGGGCCCTTGGTCATCTCGGAGCCGAGGAAGAAGTTGCGCCACACCGGCATCAGCGGGACGGTGGCGAGGTCCTGGTAGACGGTGGCGATGCCCTTGTCGAGGGCCTCGCGCGGGGTGCTGAAGCGCACCGGGGTGCCGTCCACGAGGAAGTCGCCCTCGGTGTGCTGGTGCAGCCCCGAGATGATCTTGATGAGGGTCGACTTGCCGGCCCCGTTGTCGCCGAGGACGCAGGTGACCCGGCCGGGGAACACCTGGAGGTCGACGCCGTGCAGGGCGCGGATGTTGCCGTAGGACTTGCCCGCGCCGCGCAGTTCGACGATCGGGGCGCCCTCGGCGGGGGCCGTGTCCGGGAGGGTGACGCCGTGGGTTCCGGTTCCGTTGTCTGTCATCGGGTCACCTCCTGGTCGCGGTGCGCTGGACCCACAGGTTGATCAGGACGGCGCCGAGCAGCATCACGCCGAGGAAGGCCTTGAACCAGTCCGGGTTCCAGCCCGCGTAGACGATGCCCTGCTGCACCATGCCGAACATGAAGGCGCCGAAGACCGGGCCGATCGCCGAGCCCGCACCGCCGGTCAGCAGGCAGCCGCCGATGACCGCGGCGGAGATGTAGATCAGCTCCTGGCCGACGCCCTCGCCGGACTGCACGGTGTTGAAGGAGAACAGCTGGTGCATCCCGACGAACCAGGCGCCGAAGCCGACCAGCATGAACAGCGAGATCTTGGTGAAGGTCACCGGGACGCCGACCGCGCGGGCGCTCTCCTTGTTGCCGCCGACCGCGAAGATCCAGTTGCCGTACTTGGTGCGCAGCAGCACCCAGGTGGCGATGGCCGCGAAGACCAGCCACCACACGATGGTGATCTTCACTTCGACGCCACCGATGTGGAAGGAGGAGGCGAAGACGCTCCTGACCTGGTCGAAGCCGTCCATGTTGCTGATGTCGTCGGTGGCGACGTTGCCGGTGACCAGCTTGGTCACCGCGAGGTTGACGCCCTGCAGGATCAGGAAGGTGCCCAGGGTGACCAGGAAGCTGGGCAGCCCGGTCTTCACCACCATCCAGCCGTTGAAGGCACCGATGGCGAGCGACACGACCAGGGCGACGATCACGCCCATCCACACGTTGAGCGTCAGCTGGTAGCTGAGCATGCTCGCGGTGAGCGCCGAACTGACCACCGCGACACCGGCCGAGAGGTCGAACTCGCCGCCGATCATCAGCAGGGCCACCGGCAGCGCCATGATCCCGATGGTGGACGACTGGTACAGGATGTTCGCCATCGCGCCGGCCTCGCGCACCGGCGGCGCCGCGATCAGGAAGAAGACGTACACCGCGACGGCGCCGAGGAACACGCCCACGTCCGGACGGGCCAGCACCCGCAGCGCGAGCGGACGCCGGGCCGTACGGCCGTCCTTCTCGCCGGGGCCAGGGGCCGGCGGTGTGGCCACCGCCGGTGGTGCCTGGTGACTCATACCGATCACCGTGTGCCCTTCGCGGCGAACTGGGCGACCTTGTCGACGTTGGACTTGTCGACGAAGGCCGGCCCGGTCAGCACCGGCTGCTCACCGCCGCCCATGTAGTTGCCGTTGTTCTTGTAGAGCCACAGCGAGTCGACCGCCAGGTAGCCCTGCAGGTACGGCTGCTGGTCCACGGCGAACTCGATGGTCCCCTTGCTGATGGCGCCGGTCAGGTCCTTGTTGAGGTCGAAGGTCGCGATCTGCGCCTTGCTGCCCGCGTCCGACACCGACTGCACGGCGATCAGCGCGATGGGGGCGCCGAGCGTGATCACGTGGTCGATGGCGCCGTCCGTCTTGAGCTTGGCGGTGATCGTGGACTTGACCGCGGTCGGGGACGTGCCGTCGACGTACAGGGTCTCCGTCGTCCCCGAGAACGTCTTCTTCACCCCGTCGCACCGCTGGGTGAGGCCGACGTTGCCCTGCTCCTGGATGACACAGACGACCTTCTTGGCGCCTTCCGTGTTCAGCCGGTTGCCGAGCGCCTCGCCCGCCACCGTCTCGTCCTGGCCGAAGAACTCCAGCAGGCCGAGCTTCTTCCAGTCGCTCACACCGGAGTTGAGCCCGACGACCGGGATGTTCGCCGCGGTCGCCTTGCCGATGACGGCCTTGAGGGCGTCCGGCTTGGCGAGGGTGACGGCGATCCCGTCGACCTTCTGGTCGATCGCGTTCTGCACCAGGCTGGCCTGGTTGCCGGCGTTCGGGTCGGCGGAGTAGACGAGCTTGACGTTGTCCTTGTCGGCCGCCGCCTGGGCACCCTTGCGGACGATGTCCCAGAAGGTGTCACCGGGTGCCTGATGGGTGACCAGCGCGACCGTCATGCGCGGGGTGCTCGCCTTGCCTGCCGCGGCGGACGCGGCGCCCTCCTCCGACTTCTTTCCTCCGGAACTGCTGGAGCAGCCTGCGAGGGCCAGGGCGGCCGCCGCGGCCACGGCCACGAAGGGGGCCAGTCTCCGCGGACGGATACGGGATGAGCGCTCCATCTTGCCTGCACCTCACTGTGCGACGGGGAAAAGAACGGGATCCGTGAAGGTCATGGACCCGGTCCGGAGGGTGCCGGTCCGGGCCGTGCTGTGCGTTGGGACGGGATACAAGTCCCTGTGCGGCCCGCTGTCAATACTTTGTTAAGACATCATTTCACACTCAGGTCCGAATGTAAGTACAAACCATTGACAGTTCGGCCTGTCCGATCTACACCTGAGAGGCATCCCGCCCCACCCTGGGAGCCCCGCGATCCCTACCCGCTCCCGCCCGGCGTACCCCTGTACACCACCCCGCCCGAATGAGGTCCCCATGAGCCAGCCGACCACCCGACTGACCGTCGCCCAGGCGCTGGTGCGGTTCCTGTCCGCGCAGTACACCGAGCGCGACGGCGTCCGGCACCGGCTGATCGCCGGCACCTGGGGCATCTTCGGCCACGGCAACGTGGCGGGCATCGGCCAGGCGCTGCTGGAGTACGGCGACGTCATGCCCTACCACCAGGGCCGCAACGAGCAGGCGATGGTGCACGCGGCCGTGGGCCACGCCCGCCAGCTGGACCGGCTCTCCGCGCAGGCGGTGACCACGTCCATCGGGCCGGGCGCCACCAACCTGGTGACCGGCGCGGCCCTGGCGACCATCAACCGGCTGCCGGTGCTGCTGCTGCCCGGCGACTACTTCGCCAGCCACGCGCCCGACCCGCTGCTGCAACAGCTGGAGCACCCGGTCGAGTTCGACGTCTCCGTCAACGACACGCTGCGCCCGGTCTCCCGCTACTTCGACCGGATCACCCGCCCCGAGGCGCTGATCCCGTCCGCCCTGAACGCCATGCGGGTGCTCGCCGACCCGGCCGAGACCGGCGCGGTCACCCTCGCCCTTCCGCAGGACGTCCAGGCGGAGGCGTACGACTGGCCCGAGGAGTTCTTCGCCGAGCGCGTCTGGCGGGTCCGGCGGCCCGCACCCGACCCGGCCGAGCTGGCGGCCGCCGTGAGCGCCGTACGGGCCGCTGAGCGGCCGTTGATCGTGGCGGGCGGCGGAGTCCACCACAGCCGCGCCGAGGACGCCCTGAGGGCCCTCGTGGAGGCGACCGGCATCCCCGTGGCCTCGACCCAGGCCGGCAAGGGCGCCCTGCGCCACGACCACCCGGGCGACCTGGGCGGGGTCGGCCACACCGGCACCGCCGTCGCCGACGACCTGGCACGCACCGCCGACCTGGTCATCGGCGTCGGCACCCGGTACACGGACTTCACCACGGCCTCCGGCACCCTCTTCCAGAACCCGGACGTCCGCTTCCTCAACCTGAACATCACCGGCTTCGACGCCCACAAGCTGGCCGGCCGCACCCTCGTGTGCGACGCGCGGGCGGGGCTGGACGCCCTCACAAAGGCCCTCGCCGGGCACCGGGCGGCCGCGGCCTACGAGGCCGAGTACCGGGCCGGGAAGGAGCGTTGGGAGGCCGTCGTCGAGGCCGCCTACCGCGCGGACGACGAGGACGCGGTGCCGACCCAGACCCAGGTGCTCGGCGCCCTGGACGCGGTGGTGGGCGACGACGACGTCGTCATCAACGCGGCCGGCTCGCTCCCCGGCGACCTCCACAAGCTCTGGCGGGCCCGCTCGCCGCGCCAGTACCACCTGGAGTACGGCTACTCCTGCATGGGCTACGAGATCCCGGCCGGCATCGGCGTGCAGCAGGCCGCCCCGGACACCGTGGTCTGGGCGCTGGTCGGCGACGGCACCTACCTGATGAACCCGACCGAGATCGTCACCGCCGTCCAGGAGGGCCTGCCCGTCAACCTGGTGCTGATCCAGAACCACGGGTACGCCTCCATCGGCGGACTCTCCGAGTCGGTGGGCGGCGAGCGGTTCGGCACCGCCTACCGCTACCGCGCCGCCGACGGCACCTTCGGCGGCGCCCCGCTGCCGGTCGACCTCGCCGCCAACGCGGCCAGCCTCGGCATGGAGGTGCTGCGCGCCAAGACCGTGCGCGAGCTGCGCGAGGCGCTCGCCGCGGCCCGCGCGAGCGACCGGCCGACCTGTGTGTACGTCGAGACGGACCCGGCGCCCACCGCCCCCGGTGCCGAGGCCTGGTGGGACGTGCCGGTCGCGGCGACCGCCACCCGCGAGGCCGCCGTACGGGCCCGTGAGGACTACGAGCGGCAGGTCGCCGGCCGCCGCCGGCACCTGTGATCCCCCGACCCCCGGAAGGAGGTGTCCCGGTGGCCCGAACCGGTGGTTCCGCCCGGACCGCGACCGTCTCGGCACTCGACTCCCTGGACTTCTCCCTGGACCGCGGGAGTCCGGTGCCGCTCTACTACCAGCTCGCCCGGCAGCTGGAGGAGGCCATCGAGCACGGCGTGCTCGCCCCGGGGAACCTCCTGGGCAACGAGATCGAACTGTCGGTGCGGCTCGGCCTGTCCCGGCCCACGGTCCGCCAGGCCATCCAGTCGCTGGTCGACAAGGGCCTCCTGGTGCGCCGCAGGGGCGTGGGCACCCAGGTGGTGCACAGTCAGGTCAGACGGCCGCTGGAGCTGAGCAGCCTCTACGACGACCTGGAGTCGGCCGGACAGGGCCCCACCACCCGGGTGCTGCGCAACGAGCGGATCCCGGCGGCCGGCGAGGCGGCCGCCGCGCTCGGCATCGCGGACGGCGCGGAGGTGGTCGTCCTGGAGCGGCTGCGCTGCACGCACGGCCAGCCGGTGGCGTTCCTCTGCAACTACCTGCCCGCCGGCCTGCTCGAACTCGACACCGGACGCCTGGAGTCGACCGGTCTGTACCGGATGATGCGCACGGCCGGCATCACCCTGCACAGCGCCCGGCAGACCGTGGGCGCCCGCAGCGCCACCGCCGAGGAGGCCGCCCGCCTCGACGAGAAGGAGGGCGCCGCCCTGCTCACCATGCGGCGCACGGCCTACGACGACACCGGCCGCCCGGTGGAGTACGGCAGCCACGTCTACCGGGCGTCCCGGTACGCCTTCGACTTCCAACTGCTGGTACGGCCCTAGCCCGTTGCGGTGAACGGCACGCGGAACGGCGCTTGCCGCCGCGGCCGCCGCGCGCTAAACCGCTGGTCCCGCCACCGGAAACCAACACGCCCGCACACGAGCCCTCACGAAGTTCGCCCCCCGGGGGCTCCGTCGTCTCCCCGTGTTCAACAAAGCGGCAGGCAACTGTGTCGATTACGTTTCGGGCAAGAGACGGGCGAGAGGGACGCAGGCTATTGACGCATGAGCGGACAAGCGGCTGTTATTGCGCCCACGATGTTCGGCCGAGTTGGTTTCTGATCGGTTTCGGGACCTTTCGAAGATCAACTCTTCCCCTTGCCGAACCCTGTTACTCAGGAGCCGCCATGCGCATCTCCCCGTCCGGTCTTCACCTGCCGGGTCCGAGCCGCCGTACCGTTCTGCGTGGGGCCGGTTCGGCCGCCCTCGTCGCCGGCGGCATACCCCTGCTCTCCGCCTGCGGCGGCAGCGGGTCCTCCTCCGACCCGAAGACCGTCACCCTGGGCTCCAACGGCTCGGACGCCGTGCCGAAGAAGGCATACGCGGAGATGTACGCGACCTTCAAGAAGCAGTCGGGCATCACGGTCGATGTCAACACGAAGGACCACAACACCTTCCAGGAGCAGATCAACTCCTACCTGCAGGGTACGCCGGACGACGTGTTCAACTGGTTCGCCGGGTACCGGATGCAGTTCTTCGCGAAGAAGGGTCTCGCGACCCCGATCGACGAGGTCTGGGACAAGATCGGCGACGGCTTCCCCGACGCGATGAAGAAGCTCAGCAAGGGCGAGGACGGCAAGTACTACTTCGTGCCGCTGGACACCTACCCCTGGGCGATCTTCTACCGCAAGAGCCTCTTCCAGGAGAAGGGCTACAAGGTCCCCACCACCTGGGACGACTTCGTGGCCCTGTGCAAGCAGATGAAGAAGGACGGCCTGGTCCCGATCGCGTTCGGCGACAAGGACGCGTGGCCGGCGATGGGCACCTTCGACCAGCTCAACTTCCGCATCAACGGCTACGACTTCCACGTCGACCTGATGGGCGGCAAGGCCGAGTGGACCGACCCCAAGGTCAAGGCCGTCTTCGACCACTGGGCCGAGATCCTCCCCTACCACCAGGACGGCTTCATGGGCCGCACCTGGCAGGACGCCGCGCAGACCCTGGTCTCCAAGAAGGCCGGCATGTACCTCCTCGGCTCCTTCGTGGCCCAGCAGTTCACCAACAAGGCCGACCTGGACGACCTGGACTTCTTCGCCTTCCCGGAGATCAACTCCGCGTACGGCCAGGACACCGTCGAGGCGCCCACCGACGGCTACATGGTCAGCAAGGCCCCGAAGAACAAGTCCGGCGCCTTCAAGCTGATGGAGTACCTCGGTACCCCCTCGGCCGAGCAGATCTACCTCAAGGCCGACTCCAGTGTGGTCGCCGCGTCCTCCAAGGCGGACACTTCGTCGTACTCCGCCCTGCAGAAGAAGGCGTACGACATGATCAGCAACGCCAAGAGCCTCACCCAGTTCATGGACCGCGACTCCCGCCCGGACTTCACCTCCACGGTGATGCAGCCCGGTCTGCAGAAGTTCCTGCAGAACCCGAAGGGCGTCGACAGCCTGCTCTCGTCGATCGAGCGCCAGAAGAAGACCATCTTCGCGTCCGAGTGAGCGGCTGAATGACGACTGACATCACCACGAAGTCCCAGGAGGCGGCCGCCGTGCCGCCTCCTGGGCGCGCGTCCGAGAAGAAGCGGGTCCGGCAGGGGCACAAGCGCCTGCTGACCCGCCGCGACCGCATCACGCTGGCCTTCATGGCCGGCGTGCCGACGGTCCTCCACGTCCTGCTCGTCTGGGTGACCGCCCTCGCCTCGATCCTGCTGGCCTTCACCACCTGGGACGGCATCGGCTTCGACTCCATCAAGTGGGTCGGGTTCGACAACTTCCACCAACTCTTCAGCGACAACCCGCAGTTCTGGCCCGCGGTCCAGCACAACGTCATCTGGTTCGTCGTACTGATCCTGATACCCACGCCGTTCGGCCTGTTCCTGGCCGTACAACTGGACAAGCGGATCCGGTTCACCCGGATCTACCAGACGGCGTTCTTCCTGCCGGTCGTCATCTCCATGGCGTGCATCGGCTTCGTCTGGCAGCTGATCTACAACCCGGACACGGGCCTGATCAACAGCATCATCGGCGCCAACAAGCCGGGGCACTACATCGACTGGATCGGCGACCCGAAGCTCAACCTGTGGGCGGTCCTGATCGCCGCGTCCTGGCGGCACGCCGGCTACATGATGATCCTGTACCTGGCCGGTCTGAAGAGCGTCGACCCGTCGCTGCGCGAGGCCTCGGCCCTCGACGGCGCCAACGAGTGGCAGACGTTCAAGAACGTCATCTTCCCGACCCTGCGGCCCACCAACACGGTCGTCCTGGTCGTCACCATCATCGAGGCGCTGCGCGCCTTCGACCTGGTCTTCGTCTTCAACAAGGGCGCCCAGGGCACCGAGTTGCTCTCCATCCTGGTGACCAACAACATCATCGGCGAGTCCAGCCGCATCGGTTACGGCTCGGCGATCGCGGTGGTCCTGCTGGTCATCTCCCTGATCGTGATCATCCCGTACCTGATCGCGACCTTCCGGAAGGAGCGGCGCGCATGAGCACCGTGAGCGCGCTGGGCAAACAGCGCACCCCGATCCGTCCGGCCCGCGTCCTGCTGCACGTCTTCCTCGCCGTCACCGCGCTGGCGTGGCTCGCCCCGCTGCTGTGGGCGGTCTTCTCGGCGCTGCGCCCGTACAGCGAGACCAGCGACCGCGGCTACGTGTCCTGGCCGCACACGCTGAACTTCGACAACTTCACCAACGCGTTCACGCAGTCGGACATGACGCACTACTTCATGAACACGTTGATCATCGCGGTCCCGGCCGTGCTGCTCACGCTGTTCCTGTCGTCGATGGTCGCCTTCTACGTCAGCCGCTTCGACTTCCGGCTCAACCTGGCGCTGCTGCTGGTCTTCACGGCGGGCAACCTGCTCCCCCAGCAGGTCATCATCACCCCCCTGTACCGGATGTACCTGCTGACGAACCTGCCGGGCATCACGCAGAGCGGCAAGCTGTACGACTCGGCGCTCGGCCTGGTGCTGATCCATGTGGCGTTCCAGTCCGGGTTCTGCGCGTTCGTGCTCAGCAACTACATGCGGTCGCTGCCGCACGAGCTGACCGAGGCGGCGCTGGTGGACGGCGCGTCGGTGTGGCGGCTGTACTGGCAGATCACGCTGCCGCTGTGCCGGCCGGCGATGGCGGCCCTGGCGACCCTGTTGTCGATCTGGATCTACAACGACTTCTTCTGGGCGCTGGTGCTGATCTCGACCGGTGAGAACATGCCGATCACCTCGGCGCTCAACAACCTCTCGGGCCAGTACTTCACCGACCCGAACCTGGTCGCCGCCGGTTCCCTGCTCACCGCGATCCCGACGCTGGTCGTGTACTTCGCGCTGCAGAAGCAGTTCGTCAGCGGTCTGACCCTGGGCTCCGCCAAGGGCTGATCCGGCCCCCTCCGAAAGAGAACCCCGTGCACAACCCGTTCACCCCGGTCGCCTCCGTACCCGTGGACACCTACTCCGCCCGTGTCCACGAGGAGGGCTGGCAGTCCTGGTCGCCGAGCGGCTCCTACCCCCTCGGCGCCGCCCCGCACCGCCCGGCGAACGCCAACTGGGCAAGCATGTGCTACCGCCCCGGCCGCACGGTGCCCGCCAGGTCGTACCAGGGCGAGGGTCTGCTGGCGCTCGACCCGGGTGACGGCTCCCCGGTCCGGCTCTGGGCGGCGGCGAACCCGCCGCACGAGGTGCCGTCGATCCGGCTGACCGTGGCGGGCGGTGTCGCCGAGGTGGAGGCCGACGGCCCGGTCAAGGAGTGGACCGGCACGGGCATCCAGTCCGTGCTGGCCGAGTGGGCGGACTCCCTGGCCCTGCCGGCGCCCCGCCCGGCGCCCACGGTGTGGTGCTCCTGGTACGAGTACTTCACCGCCGTCACCGAGGACGACATCCACGAGAACCTGCGGGCGATGGACACCCTCGACCTGCCCATCGACGTGGTGCAGATCGACGACGGCCACCAGAGCGCCCTGGGCGACTGGCTGAACCTCTCCGGCCGCTTCCGCTCACGGCGGGGCATCGCGGACGCCATCCGCGACCGCGGCCGCCGGGCGGGCATCTGGACGGCGCCCTTCCTGGTCGACCCGGCGAGCGCGCTCGCCGAGACGTACCCGGACTGGCTGGTCCGCGACCCCGACGGCAACCCGCTGCACGCGGGCCGCAACCGGGGCCACGACCTGTACGTCCTGGACACCACCCACCCGGCCGCCGCGGCCTACCTCACCGAGGTCTTCGCCACGCTGCGCGCCGAGGGCTACGACTACTTCAAGACCGACTTCCTCTACGCGGGCGCGATGGACGGCGTACGGCACTCGGGGGCGGACCCGCTCACCGCGTACCGGCTGGGCATCGCGCTGATCCGGGAGGCCATCGGGGCGGACGCCTACCTGCTGGGCTGCGGGGCGCCGATGCTGCCCTCCATCGGGCTGTTCGACGCGATGCGGGTCAGCCCCGACACCGCGCCGCACCGCCGCTCCGAGGCCCGCGACTACAGCCAGCCGGGCCAGGACCCGGCCGAGTTCACCGGGGCCGGCCGCCAGTGGCAGCACGGCCGGCTCTGGGTCAACGACCCCGACTGCCTGATGGCCCGCCCCGCCGTGGAGACCCGCGCCCGCTGGGCGGCCCATGTGGAGGCCGTCGGCGGCCTGGTCGCCTCCAGCGACCGCCTGCTCTCCCTCGACCCGTGGGGCGTGGACACCACCCGCCGCCTTCTCACCGGAGCCACCCGATGAACGACCGCACCCTCACCGTCCCCGGCATCGTCTACGGCGGCGACTACAACCCCGAGCAGTGGCCCGAGGAGGTGTGGGCCGAGGACGTCCGCCTGATGCGCGAGGCGGGCGTGAACATGGTGAGCGTCGGCATCTTCTCGTGGGCGCTGCTGGAGCCGGCCGAGGGCGTCCACGACTTCTCGCGGATGGACCGGATCCTCGATCTCCTCCACGAGAACGGCATCGCCGCAGACCTCGCCACCCCGACGGCCGCCCCGCCCGCCTGGTTCTTCCGCGCCCACCCCGAGGCGCTGCCGGTCGACCACGACGGCCGCACCCTGTCGTACGGCAGCCGCCAGACGTTCTGCCCGAGCAGCCCCGCCTACCGGGCCGCCGCACTGCGGATCGCCGGCGCCCTCGCCGGGCGGTACGCGAGCCACCCGGCCGTGACGATGTGGCACGTCCACAACGAGTACGGCTGCCACAACGCGGCCTGCTACTGCGACACCAGCGCGGAGTCCTTCCGCCGCTGGCTGCGGGCCCGCTACGGCGACGACCTGGCCGCCCTCAACCACGCCTGGGGCACCACCTTCTGGAGCCAGTGGTACTACGACTGGGACGAGATCCTGCCGCCCCGTGCGACCGGTGCCGTACCCAACCCGACGCACCAGCTGGACTGGCGGCGGTTCTGCTCGGACGAGCTGCTGTCGCTGTACACGGCGGAACGGGACGTGCTCCGGGAGGCGGCCCCGGCGATCCCCGCCACCACCAACTTCATGGTGATGCACGACTTCGACGCCCTCGACTACTGGCGGTGGGCCCCGGAGCTGGACGTGGTGGCCAACGACCACTACCTGATGTCCGCCGACCCCGAGTCGCAGATCGACGTCGCCCTCAGCGGTGACGTGATGCGGTCGCTGGCGGGCGGCCCGTGGCTGCTGATGGAGCACTCCACGGGCGCGGTGAACTGGCAGCCCGTCAACCGGGCGAAGACCCCGGGTGAGTTGCGGCGCAACGCGCTCGCCCATGTGGCGCACGGCGCCGACGGCATCTGCTACTTCCAGTGGCGGGCGGCCAAGGCCGGTGCCGAACAGTGGCACTCCGCGATGCTGCCGCACGCGGGCACCGACAGCCAGATCTGGCGGGACGTGGTCCGGCTGGGCGCGGATCTGCGGGCGCTGGCGGAGGTGCGCGGCAGCGGCGGCACCGCCGAGGTGGCCGTGGTCTGGGACTGGGACGCCCGCTGGGCGCTGGAGTTCCCCTCCCAGCCGAGCGGCGAACTGCGTTACCTGGACCTGGTCCGGGCCTGGTACGAGCCGCTGTGGCGGGCCGGGGTGGCCGTGGACTTCGTCCGGCCGCAGGCGGACCTGTCGGCGTACAAGGCGGTACTGGCGCCGAGCCTGTACCTGGTGGACGACGCGGGCGCGGCGAACCTCACCGCCTTCGCGGAGGCCGGCGGCACCCTCGCCGTCGGGTTCCACAGCGGCATGGTGGACGAGAACAGCCATGTCCGGCTGGGCGGTTACCCGGGGGCGTTCCGGGAGGTGCTGGGCGTCCGCACGGACGAACTGTTCCCGCTGCTGCCGGGTGAGCGGGTGGCGCTCGGCGAGGGCGGCACCGGCTCGCTCTGGTCGGAGCGGGTGCGTCCGGAGGGCGCCGAGGTCGTCACGTCCTACGCCGGCGGCCCGCTGGCCGGTCTCCCGGCGGTGACGCGGCACGGGTACGGCGCGGGCAGCGCCTGGTACCTGGCGACGCTGCCGGACGCGGGGACCCTGGCCGCGCTGCTGGACCGGATCCGCGCGGAGGCGGGCGTGACCGCGGGGCGTAGCGCGCCGGCGGGTGTGGAGGTCGTCGTGCGGCGCGGGGCGGACGCGGACTATGTGTTCGTGATCGACCACGCCGGTTCGGGAGCCGAGGTACCGGTGACGCCGGGGTCGGTGGAGCTGCTGTCCGGCAAGTCGGTCGACGGGGCCGTCGTGGTGGCTCCGGGTGAGATCGCCGTGGTGCGGGAGGCCCGGCGGCGGGCGTAGCGCCTGGGGCGGCAAGGCCGTCGCGCGGCAGCGGGTTCGTCGTGGCCGGTCGCGCAGTTCCCCGCGCCCCTGACGGGGCGAGGCGCGGGGGCTGGTTTCACCTGGCTGCGAACGGGCCGTCCAGGGCCGCCCATTGGAGCAGCATGATGGTCTTGGCGTCGGCGATCTCTCCGGTGCGGATCATCTCCAGGGCGCGGCGGAAGGGGAGTTCGAGGATCTCGATGTCCTCGCCCTCCTCGTCCAGGCCGCCGCCCTCGTGCGTGCGGGTCGCCGGTGTGTAGGCGGCCGCGTAGAAGGAGATCCGCTCGGTCACCGAACCGGGGCTCATGTAGACGTCGAAGACGTGCTCGACGTCCCCGACGGTGTGACCGGTCTCCTCGACGACCTCCCGGCGCACCGCGTGCTCGGGGTGTTCGTCGTCGGCGTCCAGGAGGCCCGCCGGGGTCTCGATGAGCATGCCGTCGGGGTGGCCGTTGACGTACACCGGGAAGCGGAACTGCCGGGTGAGCAGGACGGTTTCGCGCTCGGTGTCGTAGAGCAGCAGCGTGGCGCCGTTGCCGCGGTCGTGGGTCTCGCGTTCCTCGGTGTGCCAGGTGCCGTCGGCATGCCGGTAGTCGAAGGTGGTGGCCCGCTCGACGTACCAGTGGCTGGAGAGCAGCTTCACCTCCCGGACCCGCACGCGCGGGTTGCCACTCAGGTCGAGGCCCGTGCGGTCGAGTCCGGTGCGGCCCCGGCGGTCGGGGGTGTCGGCCCCGGCGGTCACCGCGGGCCCGCCGGGCGGGCGGGAGCGTTCGGATCGTTCATGATCCCCTGTCTACCACCCGCCCGCGGAACTGGTCCGCCGGACCGGTCCTAGTGCACCTCGGCCCGTGCCGGGCCCTCGTCGAGGAAGCCGCCCGACTGGTGCTGCCAGAGCTTGGCGTAGGCGCCCTCGGCGGTGAGCAGTTCGTGGTGCGTGCCCTGCTCGACGATCCGGCCGCGGTCCAGGACCACCAGCCGGTCCATGGAGGCGACCGTGCTCAGCCGGTGCGCCACCACGAGTGCCGTGCGGCCCTCCATGAGACGCCACAGCGCCTCCTGGACCAGCATCTCGCTCTCGGAGTCCAGCGCGCTGGTCGCCTCGTCCAGGAGCAGGATCGGGGCGTCCCGCAGGATGGCCCGGGCCAGCGCCACCCGCTGGCGCTGGCCGCCGGAGAGCTTGACGCCACGTTCACCGACCATCGTGTCGAAGCCGTCCGGCAGTGCGTCGGCGAACTCCGTGACATGGGCGGCCTCGGCGGCGAGCCGGATCTCGGCGTCGCCGGCGTCGGGCCGGGCGAAGGCGATGTTGTCCCGCAGGGTGCGGTGGAACATCGCCGGATCCTGCGGCACGTACGCGATCTGGCTGCGCAGGTCGGCCTGGCGCAGCCTGCTGATGTCCTGGCCGCCGATGGTGATCCGGCCGCCGTCGAGGTCGGTCATCCGCAGCAGCAGCCGGGTGAGCGTGGTCTTGCCGCCGCCCGACCGGCCGACGAACCCGAACTTCGAGCCGCTGGGCACGTCCAGCTCCAGCCCTTCGAAGAGCGGTTTGGCACCCGCGTGGGTGAAGGAGACCTTCTCGAACCGGACGTCGGCGGCCCGCGGCGCCAGCGGTTCCGGGGTCACCGGGTCCAGCACGGTCGGCGGGTCCAGGAGCAGTTCGGTGAACTGGGCCGCCTCCGTCATGGAGCTCTCCATACGCCGGTAGATCTGGTTGAACTCGAACATGATCCGCGTCGCGTTGGTGTAGTAGGTGAACGCGACCACGACCGCCTCCACGCCGTGCCCGCCGCCGGAGAGCCCGACCGCGAGCAGCAGGCCCAGCGCGTTGGTCGCCACGGACATCGGCGCGACGAAGGTGTCGATGCGCAGGTTGCCGTAGTCCCAGGAGCGCAGGGTGCGCCGCCTGGACTCGGCCACCCGGGAGCGGTGTTCGGCGGCCTCGCGCCGTTCGGCGGCGAACGCCCGGACCGTGTCCATGTTCATCAGGCTGTCCGCGACATGGCCGGACACCCGTGCGATGGCCTCCTCCCGCTGGGCGACCAGCCGCTGCCGCCGCCGGATCAGCGGCACCACGCACACCGCGGTGACCGCGATCATCGTGAGCAGCCCGACGACCAGGAGCGGTTCGTAGCGCCACAGCACCACCGACCCGAAGAGCAGCGGCACGAAGCTGCCCACGATGTTGAAGGTGAGCGTGTCGGCGAACTCCTCGAAGCGGGTGGCGAAGCTCAGCACCCGCTTGGTGAGCGACCCGGCGAAGTTGTCGTGGAAGAACGCGGAGTCCTTGGCGAACAGTTCGTCCATGCCGGTGACGTACAGCTGCTCGATGCCGAGCGCGTCCAGGCGGTTGAGGCAGTGCAGACCGATCCGCCAGAAGGTCTCCGCCAGCAGCAGGACACCGCCGAAGCCGAGGACGTACGGCAGTGCGGCGCCGAGGCCCAGGCCGCGGCCGTCGGCGATCCGGCCGACCAGCTTGGCGACGACCAGCGGCGCCACGTAGTTGATGCCGATGTTGCCGAGCGCCGGCAGCAGCATTCCGGGCAGGGTGAACCACTTGAGCCGCGCCAGTTCCCGTCCGTAGTAACGAAGTGCGAGCAGGACGGCACCTTGTCGCGGTCCGCTCGCAGGTAAATCGACTGAGGATGTCATCTCAACCCTGTGTAGTCGTCGTACGGCATGCCGAGTCGGCCGGCGCATGGTCTGCGGCGGCCTCGAATCGGCAGGTCAGGAAAGGGAAGTGTGCCGCGACGACGGTCACTGAGTCCACGTGTTTTCCGGACGGCGGCTACTGTCCGAACACGCGGTCGATGCGGTCGTCGTACCGCTCCCAGTCACCGGCCACGAGGCCGAGGAGCCGCCGGGTCTGAGCAGGGCCGGGCAACGGACCGTGGTCTCCTGTCACCTTGAGGGCGGAGACGGCGGTGATGTGGCCGAGCCGCAGGGCACGGTCCGTCGTCCCGCCGTGCAGCAGCCCGGCCAGGAAGCCCGCCGCGAACGCGTCGCCCGCGCCCACGGGTTCCACCACGGTCGTGCGCAGCGCGGGCACCGTGCGAAGGCCGTCCGCGGTGACGGCCGTGGCGGCGCGGGCGCCGTCCTTGACGACGAGGATCCGCGGACCGGGCAGCAGGTCCCGCACGCCGGTGACGGTGAGGTCCTCGCCCCACAGCGCCTGCGCCTCGTCCAGGCCCACGAGGGCGATGTCCGCCCGGTCGGCGAGGGCGCGCAGGGTCGTCGGCGCCGTGCCGTCGGGCCACAGGGCGGCGCGGTGGTTGACGTCGAAGCTGATGGCGTACGGCCGTTCGGCGGCCGGCGTGGCGAGGGCGCGGGTCACCAGGTCGCGGCAGGACGCCGAGAGGGCGGGGGTGATGCCGGTGAGGTGCAGGAGGGCGGCGGAGCGCAGCGGTTCGCCGTCCAGGACGCCTGGGCCGAGCGCCGAGGCCGCCGAACCCGTGCGGTAGTAGTGGACGCGGGTTCCGGCGGGGCCGGGGTTCTTGACCAGGAGGCCGGTGGGCCGGTGCGGATCGGTGCGCACATGGCTGACGTCGACCCCGGCGGCGGCGACCGCCGCGCGCACCCGGTGGCCCAGCGGATCGTCGCCGACGGCCGAGAGCCAGACGGCCGGGATGCCGTGGTCCGCGAGGTACATGGCCACGTTGGACTCGGCACCGGCCGTGGACAGCCGCAGTCGCTCGGCCTCGGCGAGCGGCCGGGGCGGGTCGGGGGCGAGGGCCGCCATGGTCTCGCCGACGCAGACGACCCGTCCCGGGGCCGGCCGCCAGGGTGCCGTCATGCCTGTCCGTCCTCCGCCACGGCGGCCAGGAACGCCCGGGCCCGGTCGCGCAGTCCGGCGCCGTCGCCGCCGTCGGCCGCGTCGCCGACCAGCGGGGAGCCGACGCCGACGGCGGTCGCCCCGGCCGCGAGGTAGGCGCGGGCCGCCGGGACGTCGACGCCGCCCACCGGCACCAGCACGGCGTCGGGGAACGGGCCGCGCAGCGCCTTCAGATAGGCCACTCCCCCGGCCTCGGCGGCGGGGAAGAGCTTCAGCGCGGCCGCGCCCCGGGCCTGCGCGGCGATCACGTCGGTGGGGGTCAGCACACCCGCAAGGACCGGCATCCCGAGGTCCAGCGCGGTGTCCACGCCGGCGCCGAGGCCGGGGGTGACCGCGAAGGTGGCGCCGGCCTCGTGGGCGGCCCGCGCGTCTGCGGCGGTCAGCACGGTGCCGGCGCCCAGCGGCCGGCCGGGCCCCAGCTCCTTGGCGGCCCGCGCCAGGACGGAGAGCGCGTCGGTGCCGCTGAGGGACACCTCGATCAGTTCGATGCCCTCCTCGGCCAGGGTCAGCACGGTTCGCAGGGCGGCTTCCGGGTCGGTGCCGCGCACGATGGCGAGCAGTCGGCGGGAGGTGAGGGCGGCGCGCAGATCCACGGCCAGGGCTCCTTGTGGGGTTCGGGTTTCGGGGGCGACCGCCACCCGCCTCCGTGAGGTTCGGGCCTCTCGGATGGGGCGACGGTCGTCTCTGCGATTCGGGGCTCTCGAGGACACCGGCCGCCGCGAGGTCCGGGTATCTCGGCGGCATCGGTCACCTCCGCGGCCAGGTCTCTCGGGCGGGCCCGGGCGCCGTGAGCTTCGGGACTCGCAGGCGCCGTCGGCCGCCGCTACGACAGGGGACTCTCTCCCGGGGGTACCGGTCACCGTCCACGGCTCGGGGGTTTTCAGGGGCAGCGGCAGGCGGCTCGTACCGTGAGGCGCCAGTGGACCTCGCCGGAGGCGCCGACCCGCGCCGCGTCGTCCGGGCCCGCGTCGGCGAGGTCGAAGACCCGGCCGAGCATGGGTTCCACGCCGGTGCTGCGGTAGGGCCGGCCCGCCGGGAAGCCGCCGAGGTTGCGCCACAGGGCGACCGAGACCGGCTGACCGTCCGCCTCGACGGTGAAGGAGAGCCGGTCCCCGTCGTCGTGCACACAGCACCGGCCGTCGGCCAGCACGGCCCCGGCCGCCGTCCCGTCGTCCGGCCCGAACCGGTCGAGCCGCAGCCCGAGCGGTGCCGGCCAGCCGTCCTCCAGCCAGCGGGCGCCGTCCGGCCAGGGCCGGTTCAGCAGCGGTGCCGCCTCCGGGAACAGCCGGGTCGGCGCCGTGTCCCGGGCCTTGACCACGGCCTCCTCGGAGAGGTCCAGCAGGGCGTGCGCGGCCCACAGGAAACGGAAGCCCGGTTCGGCCGTCAGCACGTAGTCGGCCTGGACGCCGTCGGCCGTGCCGCTCAGCCTGCGCGTCAGGGTGAAGCGTTCGCAGCGGACCCGCTCGGCGTCCCCCTCCCGGGTCCAGGCCCGGGACCAGGCGTCCCCGTGATCGGGGGTGCCGCGCACGGTGGGGACGCACTCCTCCAGTCCTCCGGCGTCCACGAACGCGTCGCCGGGTGCCACGCCGTCGCGTCCGGTGTCGCCCCGCCGCCACAGCCACTCGCGGCCACCGTGGCGCAGTGAGGTCCAGCGGCCGCCGTGCGCGAGGTCGGTCAGGACGTCCATCACCACTCCGCGAAGGAGCCGTCGGGGTGCCGCCACACCGGGTTGCGCCACTGGTGGCCGGCCCGGTCGGCGGCACGGACGGCCGCCTCGTCGACGGTGATGCCGAGCCCCGGGGCGTCGCCGCGCCGGGCGTGCCCGTCGACGAACCGGAAGGGTTCGGTGTCGACCAGGTAGGACAGGAGATCGGCCTCCTTGTTGTAGTGGATGCCCCGGCTCTGCTCCTGGATCAGGAAGTTCGGCGTGGCGAAGGCGACCTGGAGACTCGCCGCGAGCGCGATGGGCCCGAGCGGGCAGTGCGGGGCGAGCTGCGCGCCGTAGGTCTCGGCGAGCGAGGCGATGCGGTGCACCTCGGAGATGCCGCCCGCGTGGGACAGGTCCGGCTGGGCCACCGCGACACCGGCGGCGAGGACGGGCAGGAACTCGGCCCGCGAGTACAGGCGTTCACCGGTGGCCAGCGGTACCGGGCTCGCCGTGACCAGGCCGGGCAGCAGGTGGCCCTGCTCGGGGACGACGGGCTCCTCGACGAACAGCGGGTGCAGCGCGGCGAGTTCGCTCAGGACCCGGCGGGCGCCGGCGGCGGTGAAACGGCCGTGGAAGTCGACGGCGACATCGCGGTCGGGGCCGAGGACGTCGCGGGCGGCCGCCACCCGGGCGACCACGGCCGCGGTCTCCGCCGCCGTGGTGATGGGCGAGGTGGCCCCGGCCGCGTTCATCTTCACGGCGGTGAAGCCCGCCTCCACCTGGGCGGTGACCTGTTCGGTGAGTTCGGCGGGTTCGTCGCCGCCGACCCAGGCGTACACCCGGACCCGTTCGCGTACCGGGCCACCGAGCAACGCGTGCACGGGCGCGCCGTAGGTCTTGCCGGCGATGTCCCACAGCGCCTGGTCGAGTCCGGCGACGGCGCTGGACAGGACGGGGCCGCCCCGGTAGAAGCCGCCCTTGGTGAGCACCTGCCAGTGGTCCTGGATCCGCAGCGGGTCCTGCCCCACCAGGTACTCGGCGAGGACCTCGACGGCTGCGCGCACCACCTCGGCGCGGCCCTCGACGACGGGTTCGCCCCAGCCCACGACCCCCTCGTCGGTCTCGACACGGCAGAACAGCCAGCGTGGCGGGACGAGGAAGGTCTCTATTCGTTCGATCTTCACTGGCCGCCGTTGCCTTTCGGTTCGTCGGTGCCGTCGAGCCGGGCGAGGTCGCGGCCCGCCTGGTCGAGCAGGGCACGCATGGCGCGCTCGGCGGCCCCGGGGTCGCCGTCACGGACGGCGTCCAGGACGGCGCGGTGGGCGGGGACGGGGGGCTCGCTGTGCGGGGAGCTGTGCACGAGGCGGTCGCGGTGGGCGAGCCCCGACTCGATCACCATCTCCATGCGTTCGAGAAGTTCGTTGTGGGTGGCGGCGAGCAGTGCCCGGTGGAAGGCGAGGTCGGCGTCGACCGCGTGGCCCGGGTCGGCGTCGTCGTGCCGTCCCATGGCGTCCAGGGCCGCCTCCAGGGCCAGCAGGTCGGCGTCGGTGCGGCGCTCGGCGGCGAGCCGGACGGCGGCCGGTTCGATGATCGCCCGGACCTCGGCGAGGTTGTGCAGCAGCGACCGGTCGGCGTCGGCGGTACCGGCGCCCTCGAACTGCCAGCGCAGTACGTCGGCGTCGAGCAGGTTCCAGTCCGCCCGGGCGCGCACGAAGGTGCCGCGCTTCTGACGGGCGTCGACCATCCCCTTGGCGGCGAGCACCTTGAGGGACTCGCGCAGGGCGGTGAGGCTGACGTCGAGTTCGCGCTGCAGCGCCACCAGGTCGAGGGTGGCCCCTTCCGGGATCTCGCCGCCCAGGATGCGGCGCGCCAGGGCCTCCACGGTCTGGCCGTGCACACCGCGGCGGGCGTAGGGCGTCATGTCGTACAGCCTTTCTGTTCACGACGTGGTTCGGCGGCGCTCACACCGAGTCCTTCACGACACTCCAGCCGCCGTCCACGACCAGCCTGGCCCCGGTGACGAAGGAGGCCTCGTCGGCGCACAGGAACGCGATCGCAGCGGCCACCTCCTCGGGCGCGCCGAACCGGCGGGCGGCGGTCTGCGCGACGCTGCGCTCCCGCTCCTCGGGCGGCACCCGGTCCCAGGCACCGGTCAGCACCGGCCCGGGGAGCACCGTGTTGACGCGTACCTCGGGCCCGTACTCGACGGCGAGCTGCCCGCTCAGGGAGAGCAGGGCGCCCTTGGACGCCGCGTAGGCGGGGTGTCCGGGGATGCCGGCGTGGGCGTGCACCGACGAGGTGAGCACCACGGCCCCGCGGCGGGCCCGCAGGTCGGCGAGGACCGCCTTGAAGCCGAGGAAGCTCGCGGTGAGGTTGACGGCGAGCTGCCGCTGCCAGGACTCGGCCGGCATCTCGTGCGCCGGTAGGACGTCGACGGTGTAGGCGTTGCTGACGAGCACGTCGACCGGGCCGTAGGCATGGGCGGCGGTGACGATCCGGGTCCAGTCGTCCTCGGCGGCGACGTCGGCGTGCACGTAACAGGCCCGGCCGCCGTCCTTGGTGATGCCGTCCACCACGGCCTGCCCGCGTTCGTCCGCGATGTCGACGAGGACGACGGCGGCCTCCTCCCGGGCGAGGCGTTCGGCGGTGGCGGCTCCGATGCCGGAGGCGGCACCGGTCACCACGGCGGTACGGCCGGTGAAGCGGGCACCGTACCGTCGTACGGACTGGTCCATCGGGCTCCTTAGAGGGTGAGCTTGCTGGAAACATATGCGGCCTGCCGGCGGGTCAGTACCACCAGGTCCGCATCGTGGTCGGGGCTCCAGGCGAACGGCAGGCCGTGGTGGAGCAGATGGGCTCCGCCGTACGTCGTTCCGGTCGCCGTGTCCCGGTAGCGGGCCGCCGGGTCCAGGCCGCGCAGCCGGAGCCGGTCGGGGCGGCCGGTCAGCAGCGGGGCGCCGTCGAGGCGGCCGGTGGAGAACGCGGCGACGACGGTACGGTCCCCGTGGTCGTACTGCACTCCGCAGCTGGTGTCGTCCGGGGTGCCCAGCAGCCGGGCCTCGCCGAGGTGGACGACGTCCCGGACCTCCTTGTAGCGGGCGATCCACCGGGCGGCCTCGGCCTGCTCAGCGGGGGTCCAGACGCGCAGGTCGGCGCCGATGCCCAGGACCCCGCACAGGGCGTTGACGAAGCGGAAGGCGAGGCTGCGCGGCCGCGGGTCGAGGATTCCGGGGGCGTCGGTGACCCAGGAGCTCATCACGTGCGGGGCGTGCGCGTGCAGGAAGCCGTGCTGGATGCGCAGCCGGTCCATGGGTGCGGTGTTGTCGCTGGGCCAGACGACGTCGGTGCGGGCGACGGTGGCGTGCTCGATCCGGCCGCCGCCGCCGGCGCAGCCCTCGACGGTGACGTCCGGGTGGGCGGTGCGCAGGTGGTCGAGGACGCGCAGGTATCCGGCGACATGCTCGGCGTCCAGGTCCACGGGGCCGGCGCCTGGCCGGCCGCGCTCGGTGGGCGGGCGGTTCATGTCCCACTTGAGGTAGCCGATGTCGTAGGTGCCGAGCAGCCGGTCCAGGGTCGCGATGACGAACTCCTGGACGTCGGTGCGGCCGAGGTCCAGGAGGAGCTGGTTACGGACCAGCCGGGAGGGGCGGCCGTCGACGCGGTACACCCACTCGGGGTGTTCGGCGTACAGCCGGCTGCCGGGGCTGACCGCCTCCGGCTCGACCCACAGCCCGAAGTCCAGGCCGAGGGCGCGGACCTCCGCCACGAACCGGTCGAAGCCCTCCGGGAACGCCTGAGGGTCCGGGTACCAGTCGCCGAGTCCGCCGGTGTCGTCGGCGCGGCCGGTGAACCAGCCGTCGTCCACGACGAACAGTTCGGCCCCGATGTCCGCGGCCGCCTTGGCAAGCTCCAGCTGCCCGGCCGCGTCGACGTCGAAGCCGGTCGCCTCCCAGGAGTTGTAGAGCACCTTGCGCGGCCGGTGCAGCCGCTCCCCGGTGAGCCGGCGTTCGTAGCGGTGCCAGACCCGGGACAGGCCGTCGAGGCCGTCCGGGCTGAACGCGCAGGCGAGGCGCGGGGTGCTGAGGGTCTCCCCCGCGGCCAGCAGGACGGCGCCCTCGTGCGGGACCCGGCCGGCGCGGACCCGTACGGCGCCGCCGGGTTCGGCCTCCGCCGTGATGTGCCAGTTGCCGGACCATTCCAGGGCGATGCCGTACGCCGCGTCCCCGTCGCTGCGCACGGCCAGCCAGGGCGCGTAGGCGTGTCCCGGCGCGCCCTGGAGGCTGCCGATGGTGAACGTGCCGCGTTCCAGGTCGAGATGGGTGAGCTGGAACTCCTGCGACCACTGCCCGGCGAGGTAGGTCAGCCGGGCCGCACCGGTCACCGGGATGTTCACGGCGGCCGAGTCGAGGCGTTCCAGGCGGAGTTCCCCGGCGGCGGTGAACTCGGTCCAGCGCAGGATCACATCGGTGCCCGGCACGGTCTCGTAGCACAGGACCGTGCGCAACCCGGTCTTCTCGTCGGTGAAGGCCAGCCGCAGCCCGCCCTCCGCCTGCTCCGCGCCGTCGAACTCCCACCACACGCCCCGCTCGTCGCCGGCGATCAGCTCGGAGCCGGTGAACGGACGCAGCCCGTACGGCAGATACTCGGCCGGGGCGGCGTCGGCGGGCGTGATGAAGTGGGTGCGGTGGGACCAGTCGAGGGCGGAGGGCCCGTCCTCGACGCCGAGCGGGCCCCAGGCGTCGAGCTCGGCCCAGGGGCCGTCCGGGGAGAGACGGACGGTGTAGGAGGTGTGCTCCGTGCGCAGGGTCCAGCGGGTGTACGTCACTTGACCGCTCCGAGGTTGAGTCCGGCAACGAAGTGGCGCTGGAAGCGGAGGAACACTGCGACCGTGGGCGCGGCGGCGATGACCGAGCCGGCGGCGATCACGTTCCACATGGACACGTACTGGCCCTGGAGTCCGATGAGGGCGGCGGTGATAGGCATCTTGGAGTCGCTGCGCAGGACGGTGATCGCCCAGAGCAGGTCGTTGAAGATCCAGGTGAAGGACAGCGCGCTGAGGGCCGCCAGGGCGGGGCGGGTCAGCGGGAGGATGATCCGCCAGAAGATCTGCCACGGCCCGGCACCGTCCACCACCGCCGCCTGCTGGATCTCGACGGGGATGGACCGCATGAACCCGTGCAGGACGAAGACGTAGAAGCCGACGCCGAAGCCGATCTGCACGCCGATGAGCGCGGGCAGGGTGTCGTAGACGCCCATCAGCTCGCTCAGCTTGGACACCGGGATGAGCAGGATCTGCGGGGGCAGCAGGTTGCCGCCGAGCATCAGGAGCAGCAGCGAGCGCCGGAAGGGGAGTTCGTAGCGGCTGAGGGCGAACGCGGCCATCGCGGCGAGGGCGAGGGTCACCAGGACGCTGGGGACGGTCACCAGCAGGCTGTTGATCAGCGCGCGCTGCTGGCCGCCGTCGGTCCAGGCCTGCCGGAAGTTGCCGAGGGTGAAGGAGTGCGGCCAACTGCCCAGTCCGTGGCCGGCGATGTCGTCGAAGGTACGCAGGCTGGTGACCACGACCAGGAGGATGGGCAGCAGCCACAGCACGGCCAGCGCACCGGCGCCCAGGTGGAATCCGGCGGTGGCGGCCCGCCTGCGGCGCAGTGCGGTCGAGTCGGCGGACATCAGTCGGCCTCCCGGAACGCGCGGACCAGATAGGAGGCGATGACCCCGAAGGCGAGGACGAAGATGACGACGGCCAGGGCGGAGCCGTAGCCGAGGCGCAGCGACTGGAAGGCGGTCGAGTACATGTAGGTGCTCAGCAGTTCGGACGAGTGGTAGGGGCCGCCGCGGGTCAGTGACCAGACGACGTCGAAGGAGCGCAGCGAGTCGATCACGATGACGGACAGCACGACCGCGTTGACACTGCGCAGTTGGGGCAGGGTCACGTGCCGGAAGCGCTGCAGCGCGCTCGCGCCGTCGACCTTGGCGGCCTCGTAGAGCGCCGGGTCGATGCCCTTGAGGCCGGCCAGGTACAGGACCATGACGTAGCCGATCTGCCGCCACAGCGCGGGCACGATCACCGCGTACAGGGCGGTGTCCTGGTCGGCGAGCCAGGCGTGCCGGAGGCTGCCGAGGCCCACGCCCTGCAGCAACTGGTTGAGCACGCCGTCGGGTTGGTAGATCGCCTGCCAGACGAGGGCGGTGGCGACCAGGGAGAAGACCACCGGCAGGAACAGCGCGGCCCGGTAGAAGCCGATCCCGCGCCGCTCCTGCTGGAGGAACAGCGCCGCGGCCAGGCCCAGCACGGCGGACAGCCCGCCGAACAGGACCAGCCACAGCACGGTGTGGCCGGCCGCGCTGCGGAAGACGTCGTCGTGGGCCATCTCCCGGAAGTTGTCGAGGCCGACGAACTGCGGCGGGGAGACGCCGTCCCACTTCGTCAGGGCGAGGTAGAAGCCCTGCACGGCGGGCCAGAACACCCACACGGCCTCGGCCAGGAGCGGCACCAGGACGAAGGCGAGGACCAGGGGCGGGGTGTGCCGGGGCCCCCGGCCCGCCCGCCGCGTTCGGGCGGGCGGGCGGGCCGGGGACTTTTGGTCAGGAGCGGTCAGGACAGCCATCTCAGGCGTTCCAGATCTTCTCGGCGTCCCGCTGCCAGTCGGTCAGGATGCTCCCGATCGACTTGGGTTTGGCGAAGAACTTGGTGAGCGCGGTGTCCGCGGTGGGCTGGAGGGCGTCGCTGGAGTCCCGGTTGAAGAACTGGGTGATCTCGGCGGCCGCGTCGACGTGCGCGCGGCCCTTCTTCACCAGTGCGGTGCCGGCGTCCTTGGCGTCCGGGTTGCAGGGCAGCACGGTGCCGGAGGAGCCCTTGATGTAGATCTCCTGGGCCTCGGCCGTGGCGAGGTAGCTCATCAGGTCGCGGACCTGGTCGCCGCGTCCGGTGCGGGCGCTGGCGAAGTAGCCGTCGACGGGCGCCTCCTCGGCGAGCGGGACCTTGGAGTCGATGACCGGGAAGCGGAAGAAGTCGATGTCGTCGATGGCGTTCTTGGGCGCCGAGTCGGCGAAGAAGGTGCCGATGAGCATCATGCCGGTCTTGCCGCCGAGCAGGGCGGTCGTCGCGTCCTGGAAGGCCAGGGCGGTGCCGTTCGGGTCGAAGTACGGCAGCACCTCCTGCCAGCGGTCGAAGACCTTGCGCACCTCGGGGTCGTCGAACCGGTGCTTGCCCGCGAGGAGTTCGCGGTGGTACTGGGCGCCGTTGATCCGGATGTCGAGGTAGTCGAACCAGGCGGACGCCACCCACGGCGTGTTGCCGCCGGCGCCGAGCCCGATCGGGGCGATGCCCTTGCTCTTGAGCTTGTCGCACAGGTCGAGGAAGCCGTCCCAGCTGGTGGGCTCGCTCACACCCCACTTGGCGAACTGGGACTTCCGGTAGAACATGCCCCACCAGTAGTAGGTGTTGGGCACGAAGACCTTCTTGCCGGAGCTCGCCGTGCAGAGCGTGTTCAGCGCCTTGGAGTAGCGCTTGAGGTCGGGCGAGGAGGCCCACACCTCGTCGAGGTCGAGCAGCAGGTTCTTCTTCGCGTAGGCGTCCGCGACCGAGCCGGGGTACCAGGTGTACACGTCGGGCGGGTTGGCCGAGGTGAGGTAGGTCGGCAGCTGGGTGCGGAAGGTCTCGGCCGCGACCGTGTTGAGACTCGCCTTGCCGGACCCCTTCTTCGCGTACGCCGCGACCAGGTCCTCCATCGCGGACTTGGCCTGCGGGGCGGACAGGTTGGACTGGAGGGTCACCGCGCCCTTCGAGGAGCCCTTGGCGGAGGAGCTGTCGGTGACGCAGCCGCTGAGCAGGGCCGCTGTCCCGGCGGCCCCGAGTCCGGCGAGGAACCGGCGTCGGCTGGGCTGTTGGTCGGTCATGGTCGTTTCCTCAGTCACTTGATTCGGGTGCGGTACACGTGGCCGTCGACGCCGCGGAACACCGCGTCGACGGCGCCTTCCGGGCCGGCGACCGCGCCGAGCGCACCGTCGAACGCGGCGCTCGGGAACTCCTGCCGTTTGCTCCAGCCCTGCCAGGCGCCGTCGGCGTACCGCTGCTGCCACAGCGTGTAGTCGGCCGCCCGGGCGTACAGCAGCACCGTGTCGCCGACGGCGACCAGGGTCGGGCTGCCGCTGACGGTCCCGCCGAGGGACGTCCAGCCGGACCACTCCCCCGCGGTGTCCCGGCTCCGTGTCCACACGTCGTCGGCGGCGCCGCGTACGGCGACGTGGACGCGCCCCTGCGCGTCGACGGCGGCGGAGGGGCGGCCGTACACCTGCCGGTCGCCGGGCGCGCCGAGCGAGGACCAGCCGGACGCCGGGCCGCGCTGGACGACGGTGCCGTCGGCGCCGGTCGCCAGCAGCGTCCAGTGCGCGGGGTCGGTGAAGGCGACGGACGGCGCGTCGGCCAACTGCCCGCCCAGGGACTGCCAGTGGCCCCAGCGGCCGTCGGCGTAGATCCGCCGGTAGGCGCGGGAGTCGTCGCCGCGTACGAAGACGTCGATCCGGCCGCCGGCGGAGGCGTACACCGCGGGCTGGCCGAGGATCCCGCCGCGGACCGGGCCACCGAGGTCGCGCGCCCTGCCGTCCGCCTTCTCGACGAGCGAGCCGTGCGGTCCGCGGAAGAAGGCGGCGCCACCGCTCGCGACGGCCGGGCTCGCCGTGGCCGTGACCCCGAGGTCGGTGCCCGGCAGCGCGTCGGCGCCGGTGAGCTTCAGGAACGCGGTGCCGTGTGCGGGCACCTCGACGGTGTACGAGCCGGTGTGCGTGCCCCGGTCGGTACGCGCCCGCAGGTCGCGCACGCGCACCGGTCCGCCGAGGCCGGTGTCCGAGAACTGGACGGTGCGCTGGGCGGGCTGGTCGGACCGGTTGAGCAGGACGACCGCGCGCTGTCCGCGCCCCTGGAGCACCTTGCTGTAGACGTCTCCGGCCGAGTCGGTGGCGACCCGCACGCCCTGGACGGCGAGGGGGTCCTGGTCCACGGCGATGATCTCCGGGTTGCGCAGGGTCGCGAGCATCGAGTCCGACAGCGTCCGCGGGTCGGATCCCAGCACCAGCGGCGAGCCCATCTCGGCCCACATCACGAACTGGCTGGTGGACTCCTCCTGCGTCAGCTCGTACGACCCGTCGGTCATCTTCCGCATGGGGATGAGGTAGTCCGGGTCGTTGTAGTGGCCGGGGCCCTGCGCCTCGGGGTGCCAGGCGTTGGCGTCCATGTTGCGCAGGATGTTGGGCCACTCGCCGGGGCTCGGGGTGCCCCAGGCGATGTCGGTGCCGGTGCGCCAGGAGTCGGCGATGGCCGGGGCGTAGACGTAGGTGTTGTGGGCGTCCTGCTCGGGGGTGTGCGGCAGGCCCCAGTCGTCGGTGAGCGGGTTGCAGAGGTTCAGCAGCATCCTGCGGCCGGACTTGGCGACCGCGTCGCTGAACTCCTTGTAGGCGGGGCCCGGATCGAGCTTCGCGCCGATGCCGCAGAGGAAGTCCACCTTGATGGCGTCGATCTTCCAGTTCGCGAACTGCCGTGCGTCCTGGTCGTAGTACCCGCGGCTGCCGAGGCCGCAGCTCTTGCCGCCGTCGTAGGTGCCGCCGTCGGTGTAGATGCCGGCCCGCAGACCGCGCTTGTGCAGGTAGGAGACGAGGGCCGGGATGCCGGACGGGAAGCGGTCCGGGTTGGCGACCAGGTGCCCCTGTGCGTCGCGGGGGTTGTCGGCCTGCCAGCCGCCGTCCAGCCACACGATGTCGTATCCGCTGTCGCGCAGACCGCTGCTGACCAGCCGGTCGGCGACGGAGCGCACCTCCTTCTCGGTGGGCGCGCCCAGTCCGTAGTAGGTGTTCCATCCCATGTAGGGAGTCGGCGCGAGGCCGCTGTCGTAGAAGCCGGGTGCGCCCTGGTCGACGGCCGTCCGGGCGACGGCGTCGGGGGCCATGGTGGCGGCCAGGACGGCCGCGATCGCGGTCGCGAGGGCGGGCCGGGTGAACCGGTGGTGCCTGGATCTGGGTGGTACGGGCGGGTGCAAAGTCACGTGCCTCTCCCGGGGATTGGGAAGCAGGAGAACAAGGACGCGGGCCGCTCCGCGGCAGAGGCCGACGACGTCACGGCGATGACTGTGGCGTGTGGCCGAAACACTGTCAAGATTAATTACTAATTTAATAGAAGCGAGGTGGGGGCGAACGCGGAACCTTGACAGGGTCAGCGCGGGGGGGCAGTGTTCGGCAACGTTGTCATGGTCGATGGCAACGTTGTCATCACCTGGTCTTCCCGGCTGTGCCGTTCTTCGAACTCCCCCGATCGGAGCGCTCGTCCATGTCGGATCAGTCAGCCTCGCCCTCCCGCCGTGCCGTTCTGTCCGCCGGCACCACGTTGCTGGCCGGCTTCGGGCTCGGTGTGGGCCCGCTCGCCTCCGCCGCCACGGCGGTATCCGGACAGCCGCATCCGGGTGTCTCTCGGGGCGAACTCGCCGCCTACCGGCCGGTGTCGGTGTCCTCCACCGACTACGCGCCCACCCCCGCGGAGTTCGCCGTGGACGGTCTCGACACCGTCGGCGTCCGGGGCACCGGATGGCGGGCCGCGGCCGGGGATCCGCAGTGGATCTCCGTCGACCTCCAGGCGCAGTGCCGGGTGGAGTCGCTCCGGCTCGTCTTCGAGGCGACCGCGGACGACCCGCCGTTCACCGACTCGCCGAGCGGCAGCCCCCGGGACAACACCACCGGGCAGGAGATCCTGTCGAGTTGCGCGGTCGGCTTCGTCGTCGAGACCTCCACCGACCACCGGTCCTGGACCACGGTGTACCGCACCGAGTCCGGCACCGGCGGGGTCATGGAGATCGCGCTGCCCGAGCCCGCCACCGCGCGTTGGGTCCGCATGACGGTCCACAAGCGTTCCAACAGCAACCCCCTGGGCCTCAACGGCCTCCAGGTGTACGGCACCTGCCGCACCGCGCGCCCCGAGGTGACCGGCTGGACGGACTGGGAGACCCGGCACCACACCCCCGAACCGCTGCGGGCCGACGCGGACGGCACGGTTCCCCTGGAGTCCGGCTGGGTCCTGACGATGGATGACCGGGCGGGCGGGGACGGTGCCTCCCTGTCCGGGCCGTCGGTCGACACCAGCCGCTGGCTGCCGGCCACGGTCCCCGGCACCGTGCTGGGCTCGCTGGTGGAGCAGGGACGGCTGCCCGACCCGGTGGCCGGCTTCGGCAACCTCCACGTCCCGGAGGCGCTGTCCCGGCACTCCTGGTGGTACCGCCGCGAGTTCCGGCTCCCCGAGAGCCTGCGCACCGGCTCGGGACGCCATGTCTGGCTGGAGTTCGACGGGGTCAACCACAAGGCCGAGGTCTGGCTCAACGGCACCCGGGTCGGCGACTTCACCTCCCCCTTCGCCCGTGCCGCCTACGACGTCACCCGGCTGCTCGGCGACGGCGAGCAGGCCCTCGCGGTCCGGATCGCCCCGATGCCGTTCCCCGGCAGCCCCGCGGACAAGGGCCCGGCGGGGCTGGCGTTCGTGGACGCGGGCGCGAACATGATGAACCGCAACTCGCCGACCTACCTCGCCTCTTCGGGCTGGGACTGGATGCCCGCGGTACGGGACCGGGCGGCCGGCATCTGGAACCACGTACGGCTGCGCTCCACCGGCGCGGCGGTACTCGGCGACCCCCGGGTGGACACCGTGCTGCCCGACCTGCCCGACACCGGCACGGCGGAACTGACCGTCCTCGTCCCGGTGCGCAACGCCGGCACCGACGCCGCGCGGATCACCGTCGCGGCGGCCTTCGGGACGGTGCGGGTGACGCGGACGGTCACCGTGCCCGCCGGCGAGAGCACGGACGTCGTCTTCACCCCGGCCGAGTATCCGCGGCTGCGCCTGAAGGACCCGGAGCTGTGGTGGCCCAACGGCTACGGCGAGCCGGCCCTGCACGGGCTCACGCTGACCGCCTCCCTGGACGGCACCGAGAGCGACCGGCGCACCACCCGCTTCGGGATACGTCAGTTCGGCTACGCGTACGAGGTGCCGCTGACCTTCCAGACGGGCAGCGACGCCTACGCCCAGACCGTGGACTTCACCCGGCACACGGCCAGGTACGTGCGCGTCCTGTGCCGCACCCGCGCGACGGACTGGGGCTCGTCCATGTGGAGCCTGTCGGTGCTCGACAGCTCCGTGCCGGCGAACGACCTGGCCCTGCACAAGGACGCCACCGCGTCCTCCGTCGACGACCCCGGGAACGGGCCGGGCAACGCCACCGACGGGGACTCGGACACCCGTTGGTCCTCCGCCTTCGAGGACGGCCAGTGGATCCAGGTCGACCTCGGGTCCCAGGTCGCGTTCGACCGCGTCGTCGTCACCTGGGAGCGGGCTTACGCGGCGACGTACACCGTCCAGGCCTCCGCCGACGGCACGGAGTGGACCGATGTGCGCGACGTCGACAACACGGCGGTCCCGCTGCCGTTCCGGACGTCCGGCGCGGCGAGCCTGCAGACCGTCGAGCTGACCGCGGCGACGGCCCGGTACGTGCGGGTGTTCTGCCGTACCCGGGCGACCAGTTGGGGCTCGTCGCTGTGGAGCCTGTCCGTCGTGGACAGCGCCTCTGCGGGCACCGACCTGGCCCTGCGCAAGGAGGCCACCGCGTCCTCCGAGAGCGACGGGACCCATGCCGCCCAGGCGGTGGACGGAAATCCGGACACCCGGTGGTCCTCGGCGTACGAGGACGACCAGTGGATCCAGGTCGACCTGGGCTCGCGGGTGCGGTTCGACCGGGTGCTGCTGCTGTGGGAGCAGGCCTACGCGAAGACGTACACGATCCAGGTCTCCGACAACGGCTCCGACTGGGTGGACGCCGAGTCCGTCGACAACTCCACCGTGCCGCTGAAGATCAGCGTCAACGGCGTCCGGGTGTTCTGCCGCGGCGGCAACTGGGGCTGGGACGAGTTGTTGCGGCGGATGCCGGCCACGCGCATGGACGCGGCGGTGCGGATGCACCGCGACATGAACTTCACCATGATCCGCAACTGGGTGGGCTGCTCCGACCGCGAGGAGTTCTACGCCAGCTGCGACGAGCACGGTCTGCTCGTGTGGAACGACTTCCCCAACGCCTGGGGCATGGACCCGCCGGACCACCAGCTCTTCCTCGACGTGGCCCAGGACACCGTACGGCGCTACCGCATCCACCCCAGCGTGGCCGTGTGGTGCGGAGCCAACGAGGGCAACCCGCCCGGCCCGGTGGACGACGGCATGCGGGCAGCGGTCCAGGCGGAGGCACCGGCCGTCCTCTACCAGAACAACTCGGCCGGGGGGATCGTCTCCGGCGGCGGGCCCTACGGCTGGGTCGAGCCGGAGCGCTACTACTCCGCCGCGACCTACGGCGGCGGGACCTTCGGGTTCCACACGGAGATCGGCATGCCGGCCGTGTCCACCGCGGAGACGATGCGCCACCTGGTCGGCGACGAGCCGGAGTGGCCCGTCGGGGGCGCCTGGTACTACCACGACTGGAGCACCAGGGGGAACCAGGCCCCGCAGAACTACCGGGCCGCCATCGAGTCACGGCTGGGTACGGCGACGGATCTGGACGACTTCTGCCGCAAGGCTCAGTTCGTCAACTACGAGAACTTCCGCGCCATGTTCGAGGCCTGGAACGACCGGCTCTGGGAGGACGCGAGCGGACTGATGCTGTGGATGTCGCATCCCGCCTGGTACAGCACGGTGTGGCAGACGTACGACTACGACTTCGACGTCAACGGCGCCTACTACGGTGCCCGCAAGGCAGCCGAACCCGTCCATGTGCAGGCGAGTCCCGTCGACGGCAGGGTGATCGCCGTCAACCACACCGCGCGGCCGATCCGCGGTGCCACGGTCGTGGCACGCCGGTACGACCTGTCCGGCCGCCAGGTCGCCGCGGAGCGCCGCGCGGGCGTCGACATCGCGTCGTCCGCCGCCACGACCGCGTTCACCGCGAGCGAGGACGGGCTGCCGGACCTCCATCTGCTGCGACTGCGCCTCACGGACGCGCGGGACACGCTGCTGTCGGAGAACACCTACTGGAGGTACCGCACCCCCGAGGCCATGCGGGCCATGAACGAGATGCCCGCGACACGGGTCTCGGTCGACGTCACCGGCACGGACCGTGACCCGAGCACACAGCGGCACACGGTGACCGCCCGGGTGACCAACCGCGGTTCGTCCGTCGCGGCCATGCTCCGCGTCTCGCTGCGCGACGCCCGCACGGGACAGCGCGTCCTGCCCACGCTCTACAGCGACAACTACCTGTGGCTGCTGCCCGGCGAGGCACGGACCGTCACCGCCTCCTGGCCGGCCGACACGGTGGTCGCACGGCCGAGCGTGCAGGTCGAGGGGCACAACGTGCCCCGGTCCACGGCGCGGTAGCCGCCGGGGGCTGTCACCTCATCCGGTATGGGCCGCGACGGCGTCGATGATCTCGGGCCAGAGTTCACGCGGGCGGTCGTGGCCCATGTCGGGGATGAGGAGGAGTTCGGCATCGGGGACCAGGTCCGCGGTGCGCCGGCCGCCGCTGACGTCGATCAGGGTGTCGTCCAGGCCGTGGATCACCAGCGTCGGCACCCGGAGTCCGCGGAGTGCCTCCGCACGCGAACCGCCGAGGATGATCGCGCCGAGCTGACGTCCCACGCCCGCGGGGTAGTACGCGCGGTCGTAGCTGTCCGCGGCCAGCTCCCGCACGAGCGCGGGGTCGCCGTAGCGCCTGGACGCCCACACGAGGTCCCGCTCCGCGGCGGCGATGTACCCCTCGCGGTCCCGGGGCTTCGGACTGAGCAGCACCGCCTGCGCCTCGGGAGTCGCGCGACCGTATTCGCTCTCGCCGGTCGAGGACATCATCGAGGTCAGCGTGAGCACCCGCTCCGGCCGGGAGATGGCCATCGTCTGGGCGATCATTCCGCCCATCGACGCTCCGACCACGTGCGCGCGTTCGATACCGAGCGCGGTGAGCAGGCCCAGTCCGTCCTCGGCCATGTCCGCCAGACCGTAGGGGACCATCGCGAGGGCACCGGGGATGTCTCCCGAGCTCACCGCGGCGAGGAACCGGCCGATGTCGACCGGGTGGTCGTCGAACTTGGTGGACAGACCGCTGTCCCGGTTGTCGTACCGGATCACATGGCGGCCGCGGCCGGCCAGCTCGCGGCAGAAGTCCTCGTGCCAGGCGATCATCTGGGCACCGAAGCCCATCACGAGCAGCACCGCCGGGTCCCCGGGGTCACCGAAATCGTCGTAGGCGATGGACACTCCGGGCGACACGTCGGCGATCGGCATACCCGGATCCTGCCAGGTCCGGCCGGTCGGGCGCACCCGGATTGCCCGTCGCCGCCGTGCCCGCGGAACCGGCCCCGCGCAACGCGCGGCCGGACGATAATCAGCGGGTGCCGGCCCGCCCGGTCCGCTGATCCCAGGAGCGCTGTTGTCCCCCACCGCACCGTCCGTCGGCCGCTGCTTCCTGCTGGCGACCGCCCTGCTGCTGCCGGCGGCCTTCGCCGGCGCCTGTTCCGTCGTCGGCGAGGACGGCTGCCACGGCACGGCCGCCGAACTCCGGCGGCTGGCCGGGCAGCCGCTGCTCGCCTCGGCCCCGACCGGCGCCTCGGCACCCGCCAACTACCGCGGGGTGGGCGTGACCACCGGATGCGACGACGACAGCAGCGGACCACCCTGGCTGCACGCGGACCGCCTGTACGCTTTCTCGGGCGGCCCCGACGACGTCCTCGCGCACTACACGAAGACAGCCGCCGCGGCCGGCTGGCTCGTCCGGCGGACAGCCGCCAGGGTGTCGGAGACGTGCTGGACCAGGACCGAGCAGGGCCGGCATCTCCTGCTCGACGTGGACCTGCGTCCCACCGGCTTCTCCCCCGAGCCCGAGACCGGCACGGGCTTCGCCTACTCGGTGTCGATCGGCGCCGGGCGGGACGGGGGCGAGGAATACTGCTGACGGTCGGCGCGCGCCGGGAACGCGAGAAGCCGCCTGGAGACCAGTGGTCCGTGCATGTGACCTGGGCGCCAGGTGACAGGTTCGGTCACGCGGCCTGAAGGGCCGGCGTGGTCATGACGGTTTCGAATGCGATGGGGGTCAGCCGGCCGAGTGAGGCTTGGCCGCGGCGCCGGTGGTAGGTCCGCTCGATCCAGGTCACGATCGCGATCCGGGCTTCTTGAGGCGTGTGCACGCACACGCGGATCGCTGGCGGTGCGCGCCCCGAAGACAGGATTCCCTTCGGGGCGCGCGCGGCAGGGGTTCCGGTTCAGGCGTTGTAGCCACCGTGGGCGTCCAGCACCGCGCCCGTGACGTACGACGCGGCGGGGCTCGCCAGAAAGGCGATCGCCGCGGCGATTTCTTCGGGGTGACCCACGCGTTGCAGGGACAGCGAGCTGACCAGGGCCTTGACGGTCTCGGCGTCCGGCCCTTCCATGCCGCCCTCCATCAGTCCGGCTTCCACCACGTTGGCCGTGATGTCCCGGGGCCCGAGGTCCCGTGCGACCCCCATGGTGTACCTCTCGATCCCTGACTTGGTCGCCGAGTAGTCGGCAAGGCCCGGGACGCCGACCCGGGAGCCCAGGCCGGAACTCACCGTAATGATGCGGCCGCCCGCGCGCAGCACTCGGGAGGCGGCCCGGATGACGGCGATCACGCCGAGGTAGTTGGTGGCGTGCATCCGGTCCAGTGCGGCGGTGTCGGCGTCCGGGTCGTCCACCGTGCGGCCCTGCTCCACCGAGATCGCCGCGTTGTTGACGAGGATGTCCAGGCCGCCGAAGTGCGCGACCACGTCGTCGATCAGCGCCGGCGCCTGGCTCATGTCTGCCTGGTCGGACCTGAAGGCGATGGCCTTCGCTCCCTTGAGGCGCACATCGTCGACGACGGCCTGCGCCTGCTTCTCGGAGCTGACATAGGTGAAGGCGACGTCGGCGCCCTGCTCGGCCAGCAGTCGTACGGTCGCGGCTCCCAGTCCGCGCGACCCCCCGGTGACCAGGGCCACCTTGCCCGTGAGTGGCTTGCTCATTCTTCTCACCTCGTTGATCGATCTTCCCCGATAGTCGTAACATTAATTGTTACGACACCTGGTTGCAACTATCGCTGTTACGACTGTGCCGTCGTGACGTAAAGTGTTGCGGCCGGGAGGAGGAGTTCATGAGTGCCAACAGCAGGTTGACCCTTGCCGCCCACGCGCTGGCCTGGATCGGTCTCTACCAGCGCCAGGGCCATGAGGTCGCCACCTCCGAGCAGATCGCGACGAGCGCGAACACCAACCCCGTGGTGATCAGGCGGCTGCTCGGCGAACTGCGCAGGGCCGGGCTCGTAGAGTCCCGGCGGGGTGTGGGCGCGGGCTGGTCGCTGGCGCGCGAGCTGGGCTCGATGACCCTGCTCGACGTGTACGAGGCAGTGGAACCCGGCCCGCTGTTCGCGATGCACCGCACCGCCCCGGACCACGGATGCGTGGTGGGTTATGGCATCCAGCCGGCGATGCGGGGCGTCTACGAGGGCATCGAGGAGACCCTGAGACACGAGCTGGCCCGCGTCACGCTCGAGAACGTACTCCGGGACGCACTCGCGGCACCTCGCTAGCCTCCCCGTAACGCCCTGACACCACCAAGATCCCCATCCATGCCCAGGCCGGCGAACAGCCCGGCAACCGGTCACGCCAAAGACGCTTGCAGTACCAGGGCGTGTTGCGTCACGGGTCTGCGGGTCGGGGTCCTGTGATGAGGACCGCTTGCGTGCCGGTGCGGGTGGGTGGCCAACACGATCGAGAACGCCCGCCACCCCGACGTGCTCGCCGCCCAGGCCTCCGCCGGGGCGGACGATCAGCCGCCGCGTGACCAGTCGCTCACGTTGGACGTCGCGTACTCCAGCGCGCCGGCCCCGGCCAGCGCGGAGCGCACCCCTTCCAGTGCCAGGCTGCGATCAGGGCTTCCTCAATCTCCAGGTCGAGATGGCAGCGACCCGTCCCGCTGCCCGCGCCCGTGATCCCGCCGTCAGGACCGAACGCGGCGTCCCGGCATGACCGGGCGACGGGCCCCCGAAGCGGGGCTCGACGTGGCCACGGCCGAGTACGACATGGCCGCCCTCGCCGGCACGTACGTGACGCGTGAGGACCATCTCGGGCGCGCCGAACTCGTCATCGACCGAGCCAGCGGCACGCGGTGGTGGGCGCGGCGTTCGCCGGTCCAGGCGTCGCGGATCTCGTCCACTCCGCCACGACGGCCATTGTCACGAGGGGTGCCGCTTTCCCTGCTGTGGCATGTGGTGCCCAGCTACCCCACCGACCGCCAGCGAGGTCCGGCCACGCCGTCGGAGACGTACCGGGCTCAGAGCTGTGCCTGACGCTCCAGTCGTGCGCGGGTCGTTTCGGCTGACCGGTGGTTCGCTCATGGTGCCTGGCGGAGATGCCAGGGGGTGCAGTCGGGCGGACCGCGGGTGAGCCGAGCAGTACGGACGGCCCCTCCGAAAGCCACGGAACCGATGACAGCCCGCGCCCGGCGCGTGCGCGAGGGCTGCCTGGGCCAGAGGGGGCCTGCTCGGCGACTCCGCCGGCGGCCGGGCCGAGTTCCACTCCAGCGTCGCCTCCACCGGGCGACCGCGCCCGGTGACGGCTTTGCGCGGTCGGCACACACCGCTCGCGCGGGCCGCACGGGAGTGGACACTCAGGCCCCGCTTCAAGCGGTCGGTGCTTCGTGACGTGGGGCAGAGACCACGGGCCGCGCCGGGGGTACGGACGGACAAGCTCGGCGAGGGTGCACAGGCGGACACCCAGGCAGGTAGTTTACACTTCAACGACATATCGTGGTGCTGCCACCGAGGTCGGCGGCAATGGGGCGCGTGAGGCCTCTGATCGAGAAGAACCACCGGGATGCCGAAATCCTCCTGTGCCTCATCCGACTGTGATCCACCTCACGGGAACCGGCCCCGCGTATCCGACAGGTACCTGCGTGAAGCAATCCTTGCGAGCTCGTCTGCGAGCCGACGATCCAGAAGCCTTCCGCCAGCTGTACCAGGAACTGGGCCAGGCGATCTACGCGCACGCCTACCGCGCCACGGGAGACTGGTCGGCCGCCGAGGACGCGGTGTCATTGACGTTCCTGGAGGTGTGGCGTCTGCGAGGGCGGCTGGAGCAGGGCGACGAGAGCCTCCGCCCCTGGGTCTATGGCATCGCCACCAACGTCCTGCGCAACCGCGGACGCGCAGCGCGCAGACACCAGCAGACCCTGACCCGCTTCCCCACACCCGAGACCGTCCCGGATATTGCCGACGAAGTCGCCGCTCGCATCGACGACAGCGAAAGGCTCGCGGCCGCCAGAGCGGCGGTGGCCAGGCTGCGCCGCGGGGACCGCGACGTGTTCATGCTGTGCGTCTGGTCCGACCTCAGCTACGCCGCGGCGGCCCAGGCCCTGGGCATCCCGGTCGGTACCGTCCGCTCCCGCCTGTCACGCGCACGGGGGCGTCTGCTCAAACTGACCGAGCAGGAACTGAAGCGCGTGGAAAAAAGAGTGGAACCCCCTGCGCCCGTCCGACAGATACAGGGCGACCGCAGACCCGCGGTCCGGTCGATACAGGAGAAAGCCCGATGAACGCTCCGAAGCATGGTGACGAGGCCGAGCGCCAGGAGCTGTCGCACCTGCTGCCGCGCCCCGGCACACCAGGTCTCTCTCCCGCCCGGTCTCAACGTCTTGAGGAATATCTGATGCAGGAAGTCACCCAGACCGGCGCGCAGACGCAGCCGTCTCCCGCCGCGAAGCGCGGTATGCCGCGCTGGAGCCTGATAGCCGCGCCGGTCGCGGCCCTGGCTGTCGCCGCAGCCGTCGCCGTCAGCGTCACCGGCTCCGGCGCGACCCCCGCCGACGACAGTGTGGCCATGGCCTCGGTCATCACCGTGCAGCCCGCCTCCGCCCGCGGCGCCACCGCCTTCCTCAGCCAGGTCGCGGACGCGGCCAGCAGGCAGAAGACCCCGACCGTCGGCGCCCACCAGTTCATCTACGTCGAAAGCAAGGTCGGCTTCACCCACCAGGTCAAGCAGCGCACCATCGGCGGCGCGGCCAAACTCGACGCCGTCCACCAGCGCGAAGTGTGGCTGGCCGCCGACCCCTCCAAGGACGGCCTCATCCACGAGGGCGGCAAGAACATCACCATCCACAACAGCGGCACGGGTGTGGTCAAGCCCGGCACACAGTCGCAGCCCGCCAGGCCGGGCACCGTCCCGCAGATCGCGTCGCTGTCGACGAACCCCGACGCGCTGCTGAAGCAGATCTACTCCGCCACCCGCGGCGAGGCTCCGGGCAAGGACGCCGCCGCGTTCAACTGGATCGGCGAGACCGTGTCCGAGTCGATCGTGCCCGGTGACGTGGCCTCCGCGATCTGGCGGTCCGCCGCGAAGATCCCCGGCGTCGTCCTCGTCAAGGACGCCACCGACGCGGCCGGCCGCCATGGCGAAGCCATCGCCCACGTCTCCAACGGCGAACGCACCGAGTACATCTTCGACCGCAACACCCACCTGTTCCTCGGCGAGCGCAGCTACCTCATCAAGGACACCTCGATGGGCAAGGCAGGCATGCTCACCGGCACCAGCGCGATCCTCTCCCGCGCCGTCGTGAACAAGATGGGTGACCTGCCTGCAGGCGCCCGCGCCTGACCCGCACACCACCCAACCGCCCGGCTGCCGACCATCACTCAGCGGTCGGGCGGATCCGTCCCCCCACCACCACCAGCCTGGCACCCATACGGTCGGGCCTGAGCGGAGGCGACATCGTCTGACAGGGCGGCAAGGGCTCGTCCGTCGACAGATGCTCGGCCTCGCCCTCGGCCGGATCAACAGCCTTGCACCATGGGTGGTTCACCGTCGTGGTCGAGCCATGAGGAGCGGTGAGCCGGTCCCGGTGGTCATGCCCGAATTAGCGGTCTGATGGTTGGGCTTAGACACCATCCGCTTTCCGAACGTGATCGTTTGGTTCGGGCTGAGTGGGCATGAACTCCGGTTTGCGGCGCGAGAGATGGGCGTGGTTCGTCCGTTCGTCTCGCTTGTGGAGGTGGCTGGTGCCGTCGGTGCTCGGTCTGCCGGAGGCCCGCGAGGCGGGCGATGCCCAGGATGACGCACAGCCGCTTCACGCCGTAGCGGCGGTGGTGGTCGGCAACGAACTGGAAGCGGTTCACCAGCACGTCTCCCCGGCGAAATACTTCGCCGCCTTGCGCAGAATCTCGCGTTCCTCCTCCGGCTCGCGGATCTTCTTGCGCAGGGCGGCGTTCTCAGCCTCCAAGGGTGTCGTCGGCTCGGTCGGCACCTCCGCCCGGCGTCCCCGCGGCCGGCTCGCGCCGGCCGCCCGGACCCATCAAGGGTCAAGGCCCCAGGACAGGGGTCAGTCCTCGGCTTCGGCCACTGGCTTTTGCCATGGCCACCGCCCGGTGATCTCGAGCTCGAGAGAGAAGCTGAGGAAGGTGCGGATGCCCACGATCACGGCCAGCACTCCGACGTTTTTGTACGTCGGTGCGACGGCGACTGTACGGATGATATCGCCGGCTACGAGAAACTCCAGCCCCAGCAGGATCGACCGCCCGACGCGACGGCGATAGCCGCGGTACACACCCGCCTGTCGGCGATTGAGTCGGATACCCGCGATAACGGTCGCCAAGAGCGACCCCACGACCATAATGGCTACGCCCGCGGCGTCAACGCCCCGACCGACCAGCTCCACGATGGGTTGGAACTCCACAGTATCCCTCTCACACCGACCCGAATCCGCTCCTTTGTGGTCCGCAACCTCTGTTGCTATCTGCACTTCGTCCCGAGCACCTGTCGGGCTGCTGTTGTCTCCACAGCACTCCCCCACGCAGTAAAACGGCACCGTCAACGGCGCCTACTGAAAGCCTGACTATCGGGCGGACGCGATCGCTATTCCGGGGTCCAGCTGCTGCAACCCTGACCACAGCTACCTCAAATCCACTCCGCAATGAGGTGACGCATAATATCCTCGATGGTCCTGTTATCTGTGACCCTCGCTCCCACCACGTCCAGTTCACTCCGTCTTCGCTCAGCACGTCGTTCTGTGGGTCGGTGAACACAACCGCCGTGTCGATCTTCTTGTTTTCCACCCGCCGCTCCTCACGCGAGGACCCACCACCGGTATGACACATATTCGGTACAGCGGATGCCCTTCCGAAAGGCATTCCGGTCCGGTGACGCGAGGTCTCTTCCGGTGCGGTTTTGCCGACCCCGGGCGACATCACTCAAGTGCCCTGCTCACCTTCGGGGTGTGTGACCTGAGGGGCGCCGTCCCGGCCATTCGGCCTTCCTCTCCACTTTGCCCCATCACGGGGCGTTCCGCAGCGGCCCGGTGGAACGGGCTCTGAACTTGTTCTTTATGGTCCGGACTCGAACATCGAGTAGGACACCGTCACTCACCTGGACCTTTGCCGGACAGGCGGACGGCCTCCGCACGAGGATGCGTTCTGTCACCGAACCGCACTCGTCCGAAGGCCACAGGGGTGAGTCTGCTGCACTGCGACGCACGGCACGAAGCACTCGACTTCACGTCACACTTCCGGGAAGACCGCCACGCCTGCCTGACCCGACGCGGTGACACCCTGTTCGAGGTCCGCATGGCCTATCTCCTGGCCGGCCTGCCCGTGGAAGTGCCGGGGCGGATGCGTGCCGACCGCGTGCTGCGCCGGCCCGTGCCTGACACCTGGATTCTGCCCCGCCAGGGCGGACGCCCGCCGAAGCACGGCAAGGAGTTCCGCTTCGCCCACTCGGAGTCCTGGGGCGAACCGGATGTGGCGACCACGACCGTGACCGGCAGCTACGGCATCGCGCAGACCATGGCGTTCGACCGCCTCCACCCGAAACTGACCACCCGCTCCGCACGGATCGACCGCACCGACGAGCTTCCTGTCGTCGAGGGCACGGTGAGCCGCCTCCAAGTCGACCACCTGCCCGGCGGACAGGACCCGCCGCCCGTCTGGCTCCGGTCCTCCCGCACGGGCATGACCAGCAGGGACGTCGACCTGCGCCGGCAGGCATTCCTCCGCCGCTTCGACCTGGAGCACACCTTCCGCTTCGCCAAGCAGACACTCGGCTGGACCCGCTCCGAACTGCGCACCCCCCACGCCGCCGACCGGTCGACCTGGATCGTGGTCGCCGCTCACACTCAGCTCCGTCTCACCCGCGAGGCCGCGGACCCGCGCCGCCCCTGGGAGAAGCCTGCCGAGGCCGCCCGGCTCACCCCGGCCCGCGTCCGCCGCGGGTTCAGGAACATCCGCCCGCACCTGCGCAATCCGGCTCGCGCACCGAAACCATCAACATCCGGACCAGTCAGACCGGTTGGACCGAAGAATCGACGCCCCGCCACCCGCTATGACGTCGGCAAGACCGCCAAACGCCCCGAAGGCATCACCGAACGAAACCGACTCTAAGGGCCCCCTGGGGTTGCCGGCGCCACCGGCGGGTTGAACCGTGAATACTGCGGCGCGGACCAGACCAGGGCGCCGTCCGGGTGGTCGATCTGGACGACCTTGGCCACCTGGAACTCCACCGTTCTCTCCGCGCCGGGGAATTCAGCGGCGGTGTCCGCACTCCAGTCGATCACCGCCGTACCTGTCAGGTGCAAGGCTCTGCCGGCCTTCCAGTCGATGAACAACAGACCCGCGGCCGGGTTGACGGTGAGATTTCCCAGGGTCATCAGCATCGTGTTCCCTTCGTATTCGGGCCATTGGACCCGTTGTGGGGACAGGCTGCTGACGAAGCCGGGGTTGCCGCCGCGATGGGAGGCATCGGCGTCACCCGCCGGGGAAGCGGAGGCAATGAAGAACGTGTCCGCGGTGTCAATCATCCGGCGCTGCTCCGGGAGCAGTTCGCTGCTCTGCGACACCTGGGGCTTCCCGGGCGCAGGTACTGCCTCCTGCGGTTCACGGCTCTGGATGTATTTGGGGCAATTGCCGTATGCCTGGTCCACTGAAAGTCTGAGTCCACCTGCCGCCGGCACGGTCCGACCGTTGATCCTCAGTCGTCGACGGTTTTTCAAGTCGATGGCAAGAGTGCCCACAAGTGCAGGTGCCGCCAAGACCGCCGCCAGCGGGTCGCCATCCAAAAGGCGCGCTCCGATGAGCACCTCACGAGGGCCAGGCACCTGGAGGAATCCCGGCTGCCCGTACACCATGGACGCCCACATTTGACCGTCCGGTGCACTTGCTCCGACAACCAGGAACCGCAGATCGGCAAGGTAGTCGCGGGCACCACGAGGAAGTCTGTCACTGATGATCGGGCGCAGGCGATCGGCGTGTTCACGGAATCCTGCGCGGTCCTGAGCGGCCAACTCACCCTTATGGTAGGAGGCCAGATGGGAGCTGCTGTTGCGCATGGTGGCATTCCTAACTGCTGTCAGCGCCTTCAGGCAGCACCGGCATACGCCCGGAAGAAGAATTTCTTCATGCCGCGTATGACCACGCTAGAGCCGGCTACCCGCACGGCCGACGATCCGATGAGTGGGAGCGGACGGTTCATTCCAGCGTAGACCCGCAGCCATCGCGAGGTGGCGCAGTGACAGGTGAACGTGCATATTTGAAATTCGGGCCCACCCGATTTGGCGCTGTGCAGACCGCCTAGATGCGCTCCGCAGAGCGGGACGGTGACCCTACGCAACCTCCTCATGCCTTAATGCGTCCGCCATTCCCGTTTCACCAGCTGCAGAGAAAATCCGAAAGGTCGCATCTATCCGTCTCTGTGTTGCTGTCGCGGGGGGCGGGTCTAGCGTGAACACGTTGCGCCCGACGCCATCCGTCTCGAGGCGCCACGCCGCCGAGGGGAAAACACTCCTGAGCCTGAGCAGGTGACCACCCCTGCCTGTCATCGCAGCGAAAGGGGTTACACGCGGGCGGATTTGACGCATATTCCGCGCCCGAAGATCCCAGGAGGTCGTCATGCTCCCCATGCGCCACAAAACAGCGACCGTTAACGGCCAAGAGGTCTTCTACCGCGAGGCTGGACCCACTGAAGCACCGGTCGTCCTGCTGCTGCATGGATTTCCCAGCAGCTCAGACATGTTCCGTCATCTCATCCGGCACTGGCCGACCGGTATCGTGTGATCGCTACCGATCACATCGGCTACGGCCAGTCCTCCATGCCCGAGCCATGAAGATCGACTACACCTTCGACAACCTGGCCAATATTACTGGGGGCTGCTCGACCAGCTGGGCATCAAGCGCTTCTCCAGCTACGTGCACGACTTCGGGGCACCCATCGGGTGGCGGCTGGCCCTCAGCCCCTCCTGTACGAGGGTCCGTCAGCTTGCTGATGGACCCTCTGTGGTGAGTATTGGTGGGATTTTCGGAGTCGGGGCAGGTTGAGGGCCTGACTGTCGCGTCGGGTGTGCACCGGGTTCCGCGGCTCCGGTCGGGGCAGCGCTGCTCGCAGGGACGGAACGCTGCTGCCTCAGCCTCGGTTCGGAAGGGCGTGGAGCCAGTCGACTCGATCTCCCGTCGTTCGTGATGGAGCTCCACCAGTTCGGCGGCGGGGTGGCGTCGATGATCGGTCAGTGTGGTGGCCAACCGGCAGTGGCCTTCCAGCTGCAGCCCTTTTGCGGTCGTCACCAAGATGTGCGCGTCGATGATCCTCAGCCGGGTCCCGTCGAGTCACGGCCGCCGGGGCGGCGCTCTCCGCACACCTCAGCGTCCTCGCTCGCTGCCGAGCCCGCTCGTCGTAACCCGCTGGCCCCGGTCAAGGACGCCGGTCCCCGACTGGTCACCAACAATGATCAAGGGCCGGTTTCGGATGCCTCCGAAACCGACCCAGACCTGCCACTGTCTCCAGTCGGGACGACAGGATTTGAACCTGCGACCCCTTGACCCCCAGTCAAGTGCGCTACCAAGCTGCGCCACGTCCCGGTGCCCTCACTCGCGGTGACCCGCGTGATCACGCGGACAGCACTTTACCCCACCTCCCCGGGCGGACCGAAAGAGGACGTAGGGCGGGGGACAATCGTCGTATGGGCCGTACGGGAAACGCCGGATCAGGAGCACGGGACCGGGACGCCGAGGGGCGGGCGCGCAGCGCCCGGCCGCGGGACGGGCTGGGGCGGCCGCTGCCGTACGGCGTTCCGGGCGTCGAGCGGCAGGCCGAGGGAGTCGTACGGGCCCCGGAGGAGACCGTCGCCGAAGCGCAGGCGCTGCTGGACGCCGGGAAGCCCTTCCATGCGCACGAGGTGTTCGAGGACGCCTGGAAGTCGGGGCCCGAGGCGGAGCGGGCGCTGTGGCGGGGGCTGGCCCAGCTGGCCGTCGGGCTCACGCACGCGGCCCGGGGGAACGTGACCGGTGGCGCGCGGCTGCTGCGGCGCGGCGCGGGCGCGGTCGAGGAGTGGTCGTCCGGCAGCGGGGTCCGGCGCCCGTACGGGATGGATCTCGACGGGCTCGCCGCGTGGGCGCGGGAGCTGGCCGGGCGGGTGGAGAAGGACGAGAAGGATTCCGGGACCGTCGGGGCCGGGGCCGAGGCGCCGCGGTTGCGCGGCACCGGGCCGTACCGGGAGTGATCCGTCGCCAGTGGCATACGGCAGACTCGGGGCGTGCGAAAGATTCATGTCATCGGTATCGGCGCGGGCGACCCCGACCAGCTCACCCTCCAGGCGGTCCGGGCGCTGCGGAGCACGGACGTGTTCTTCCTGCTCGACAAGGGCGAGGTCAAGAGCGACCTCACCCGGCTGCGCCGGGACATGCTCGACACGCACCTGCCCGACCGCGGCTACCGGCTGGTCGAGGCCCGGGACCCGGACCGGGACCGGGCCGCCGACGGCGGGGCGTACTCGCCGGCCGTCGGGGACTGGCGCAGCGCCCGCGCGGACATCTACGAACAGCTGATCCGCGGGGAACTGGGCGCGGAGCAGACCGGCGCCTTCCTGGTGTGGGGCGATCCCTCGCTGTACGACAGCACGCTGGCGATCCTCGAAGAGGTGCTGGCCCGCGGCGCGGTGGCGTTCGAGTACGACGTGGTGCCGGGCATCAGCAGTGTCTCGGCGCTGATGGCGCGGCATCGCACGGGGCTGAACCGGGTGGCCCGGCCGGTGCAGATCACCACCGGGCGGCGGCTCGCCGCGGGGCTCCCGCAGGACGTGGACGACGTGGTCGTGATGCTGGACGCCCACCAGGCCTTCCGGCGGTACGCGGACCAGGACATCGACATCTACTGGGGCGCCTACATCGGCACACCCGACGAGATCCTGGTCTCCGGTCCGATCGCCGAGGCCGGTCCGCGGATCGAGCGGTTGCGGGCCGAGGCGCGCGAGCGCAAGGGCTGGATCATGGACACCTATCTGCTGCGCCGCCACCCGGAGGCCGCGCCGGAGGGCTGAGCGGCCCCCGTCACGCCGGTCCCCACCCCAGCCGTTCCAGTGCCGCCGCCACATCGGGCACCGCCGCCATCCCCGCCGGCAGCGGTGGCCGGCGTACGACGACCACCGGCAGGCCCAGTCCGCGGGCCGCCGTCAGCTTGGCGGCCGTCGCCGCTCCCCCGCTGTCCTTCGTGACCAGGACGTCGATCAGGTTCTCCCGCAGCAGCGCGGTCTCGTCGGCCACCGTGAACGGCCCGCGGGCCAGCAGCACTTCGGTGTGCGGGGGTACCGGAGGCTCGGGAGGCTCCACCGAGCGGACGACGAAGTGCCGGTCGTCCAGGTGGGCGAAGGCGGACAGGCCGAGGCGTCCGGTGGTCAGGAGGACCCGGGGGCCGAAGCGCGGCAGCAGGTCCGCCGCGGCGGGCAGGGACGCGACCGGGTGCCAGCGGTCCCCGGGACCGGGACGCCAGCCCGGGCGGCGCAGCACCAGGGCCGGGACGCCGGTCCGGGCCGCGGCCGCCGCCGCGTTGGCGGTGATCGTCTCGGCGAACGGATGGGTGGCGTCGACAAGGACGTCCACACGCCCGTCGCGCAGCCAGTCGGCGAGGCCCGCCGCCCCGCCGAAGCCTCCGACGCGCACCTCCCCGGCCAGCGCGCCCGGCCGGGTGACGCGCCCCGCCAAGGAGGTCGTGACGCGGACACCGGGACGCGCGGCGAGCGCGGCGGCCAGTTCGCGGGCCTCGGTGGTGCCGCCGAGGACGAGGACGTGCGGGGACATGGGGCGAGCGTACGGGTCCCGTCGGCGGGCCCGGGACGCGGGACGGCCGCCCGGCGGGGGCCGGGCGGCCGTCCTGGTAAGCGACTCCCGTCAGCCCTGGCGGGCCTTGGAGCGGGGGTCCTTCTTGTTGATCACGTAGACCACGCCGTGTCGGCGGACCACCTGGGCGCCGGGCTTGGCCTTCAGTGAGCGCAGGGACTTGCGTACCTTCATGGTGCTGTTCTCCTCGTGTCGGTCGCCGGGCCGGCTCAGCCGCGGGCGGCGGCGGTACGGCCGTAGCGGCGCTCGAAGCGCTCCACCCGGCCTGCGCTGTCCATCACCCGTGACCTGCCGGTGTAGAAGGGGTGCGACGCGGACGAGACCTCGACGTCGATCACCGGGTACGTGTTGCCGTCCTCCCACTGGACCGTCCGGGACGAGTCGGCGGTGGAACGGGTCAGGAACGCCACGTCCGCGGCACGGTCACGGAAGACGACGGGCCGGGAGACGGGATGGATGCGGGCCTTCATGGGGTTGTCCTTCCTGGGGCCTCGGTCCGGTGGTGGTTCCGGAGGGGTCGGGCCCGGTCGTTCTCGGCGGTCAGCGCTCTTCGCGGAACTCGACGTGCGCGCCGGCCACCGGGTCGTACTTGCGCAGGACCAGGCGGTCCGGGTCGTTCCGGCGGTTCTTGCGGGTCACGTAGGTGACTCCGGTCCCGGCCGTCGACCTCAGCCTGACGACCGGACGCAGGATGCTGCGTGCCATGAGGTTCTCCCTTCGCCCATACCCGTGATCACTGATCCGAGCATGTCAATCACGATGGCTGTAACACCGGGGCCCCCGGTCTCATTCCCGGGCCGGCGGACCGGCTAGCGCAGGAGGAGCTGCAGGCCTCCGACGATCGTCGCCGCGATGACCAGCTGCTCGAACAGGCGCTGGTTGATCCGGTCCACCGCCCAGGTGCCGAGCAGCGCGCCGGGCACGACGAACACCACGAGCGCGGCGTCGAGCAGCAGCGAGTTGCCGTCGATCAGCCCGAGGCCGGCGCTGAAGGGAACCTTGGAGACGTTCACGATCAGGAAGAAGAACGCCGAGGTGCCGAGAAAACCGAGCTTGCGGAAGCCCGCCGACAGCAGGTACAGCGACATCACCGGGCCGCCCGCGTTGGCGACCATCGTGGTGAAGCCGCCGAGGACGCCGTACGCACCGGCCTTCACCTGGCCCGCCCGGGTGGTGACCTCGTCCGGGTCCTCGTCGGGGCGGTCGGCCCGGCGCCGCCGCCACAGGGTGACCCCCGCCATCAGCAGCAGGATCGCGCCGATCGAGGTCCGTACGACCTGGTCGTCGGCCCACACCAGGAACAGGGTGCCGGTCACCACGCCGCCCGCGACCGCGGGGAACAGCCGCCACAGCGTGGGCCAGTGGGCGTGCCTGCGGTAGGTGGCGACGGCGAGGACGTCGCCCGCGATCAGGATCGGGAGCAGCACGCCGGTGGAGGCGCGGGCCGGGAGGACCGCCGCGAAGACGGCGAGGCTGACGGTGTTGGCCCCGCTGACGGCGGTCTTGGAGAAGCCGACGAGCAGTGCGGCGAGGGCCAGGGCGGCGAACTCCCAGCCGGATATGTGCCAGAGGGTCATGGTGTTCATGCGGGGACCGATGTTATGTCCGGACAAGCAGATCCGGTAGGTGCCGTCTCGCCGTTTACGCCTGTTCACCAGGGGCACCCGGTCGGCGACCGCAGCACGAGGAAGGGAACCGCAGGCATGACCGTGGTGAAGAGCACGCTGGCCGAAGGAGCGCTCCGGGTCACCGGGACCGCCCTCCAGGAGACCCTGGTGGATCTGCTGGGGCTGTCGCTCGTCGGGAAGCAGGCGCACTGGAACATCGTGGGGCCCCGTTTCCGTTCGATCCATCTGCAGCTCGACGAGGTGGTCGCCACCGCGCGCACCTACTCGGACACCGTCGCCGAACGTGCCGCCGCGCTGGGCGTGGCGCCGGACGGCCGCCCCGAGACGATCGCCGCGGCCTTCTCGCTGCCCGGCGCCAAGGACGGCTGGCTGCGGGACGACGAGGTCGTCGACCTGATGGTGCGGACGCTGGAGGCGGCGATCGGACGGCTGCGCGAGCGCATCGCCGCGACCGACGAACCCGACCCGGTCACCCAGGACCTGCTGATCTCGATCACCGCGGACCTGGAGAAGCAGCGCTGGATGTTCGCGGCCGAGAACACCTGAGCTTCGCGAACGCCCGCGCCGGGGCGCCCCGCTCACCTCCGCCCCTCCGGCAGGTCCGCTTCGAGCGCCGCCGCCCGCAGGGCCGCCGCAACGCGGGCGACCGCCTCCGTCGGCGGCTGAGGCAGCCGGGCCAGCAGCTGGCGCCGCTGCTCCTGAGGTCCGACCGCGCACCGGCAGGATCCGGACGCCCGGCGGTGCGGCGGGTGAGGATCGCACGGCTGGAGCCGACCGACCCGGCGTCCGTCACCGCCTTCCACCGCCCTCGTGGCCGGCCGGCAGGGGCCGCCGCACGTCCTGGTCCCGCATCGTCGTCGTCAGCTCCACCGGTCACCGGCGGTCTCCGGTGGTGTGGGACGACATCGACGCTCCCCAGGCAGGACCCGTGGCTCGCCTACGGCCGGTCCAGGACCGCGGGCGTCCTGTTCGCGGTGGAGACCACCCGGCGCTGGGCCGCGGACGGCATCACCGCCAACGCCCTGATGCCCGGCGCCATCCACGCCGGCCTGCGGCGCCACACCGGCGGCAGCGGCAGCGGGCAGGTGCCGGCGGAACCGATCACGGCCCCGGAGCAGGGCGCCGCGAGCTCGGTCCTGCTCGCCACGTCACCCCTGCTCGAAGGCGTCGGCGGACGGTACTTCGACGACTGCGACGAGAGCCGGACCGCCGACCCGGACAGCGCCCGGCTGTTGCGGGACCTGTCGGAGGAACTCCGCGCCGGCTGACGTCACAGGCCCAGGATCCGGGCGACGGTACGCAGCACGCCGTTGTCGTTGTTGGACGGGGCGAGGTGGCGGGCCCGGCCGATGACGTCCGGGTGGGCGTTGGCCATGGCGAAGGACCAGTCGGCGGCGTCGAGCATCTCCAGGTCGTTGAGGTAGTCGCCGAAGACCATCGTCTGGGCGGGGGTGATGCCCAGCTCGCGCTGGAGGCCGCGCAGGGCGGTGCCTTTGTTGGCGGTGCGGTTCATCACGTCGACCCAGTGCTCGCCGGAGACCACGACCTGGTGGGTGCCGGCGAAGCCGGCCAGGGCCGGGGCGGTGGTGCGCTCGGCGGGCCCGAAGTCGAAGAGCGCGACCTTGATCACCTCGTCGTCGACGGCGGTGAGGTCGTCGACGACCCGGTGCTCGACGTAGTAGCGGCGGACCTCGGTGAGGAAGGCCTCGTCCGCGCGCTCCACGTACGCGGACCGCTTGCCGCAGACCACGGCGCCCACGTCGACCCCGTCGGCGACCAGGCGGCGCACGGTCCGGGCGAGGTCGCCGGCTACGGCCGCGCCGAGGACGTCCGAGCTGAGCTCGACGCCGTCGCGCACCACATAGGTGCCGTTCTCCGCGATGAACACCATGCCGTCGGCCACGTCGGCGAACTGCCGGGCCAGGGTGGCGTACTGGCGGCCGCTCGCCGGGCTGAACAGCACACCTCGCCGGCGCAGCTCGGCCAGCATCGGCCAGAGTCCCTCGGGGATGCGCTTCTCGTCGTCGAGGAGGGTGCCGTCCATGTCGGTGACGACGAGACGGATGTCGGCGGGGCCGGCCGGGAGGCCGGGCGTGGCGAGGAGGGAGGCTGGCGAGGCGGGCATGTCCTGCTTCCGAGTGGGAGACGGCTTCGTACACCAGTCTCCCGCACGCCGCCGACGGACCGGAGACGGCTGTGGAGATCCGCGTGACGGCGCGATCACCGTACGCCACACCGCCCCGAGCCGCGCCGGTGCCGACTCCCCGGCGCCGGTGCCGCAGTTCGGCGCGGTCGCCGTGAAACCCTGACCGGGACGTGTGCATCCGAGCCCGTCGAGGAGGACGCCGTATGCCACCCCTTGTCGACCCCGTACCCGGCGGGCGTCCCGGTGAACTCGCCCGGGCGCATGCCCTCGCCCATGAGCTGTCCGCTCAAGGGGTGCGCGCGATCGTGCTGGCCTATGTGGACACCGCCGGGATCTGCCGGGTGAAGACGGTCCCCTGGCAGCGGCTCCAGCAGGCGACGGCCTGGGGCGTCGGCATGTCCCCGGTGTTCGACACCTTCCTGGCGAACGACGCGATCGTCCGTACCGACGTCCTCGGCTCGCCCGACGGCGACCTGCGCCTCTACCCGGATCTGGACCGGCTGGTGGTGCTGGCCGGGCAGCCCGGCTGGGCCTGGGCCCCCGTGGACCGGATCACCCAGGAGGGCGACCGGCACCCGGGGTGCAGCCGCACCTTCCTGCGCCGGACGGTCGCCGACGCCGAGGGCCGGCTCGGCCTGACCTTCAAGGCGGGCATCGAGATCGAGTGGGCGCTCGGCCGGGCCGCCGCCCCCGCCGACGAGTTCGCCCCGGCGGCCCTGGGACCGGCGTACGGCGCCGCCCGGCAGATCGAGCTGAGCGACTACGCCGCCGACCTGCTCGCGGCCCTGGACGCGCAGCAGGTGCCGGTCGCCCAGTTCCACCCCGAGTACGCCCCCGGCCAGTTCGAGCTCTCCACCGACGCGCTGGATCCGGTGGCCGCCGCCGACCAGAGCGTGCTGGTACGGCAGACCATCCGCGCGATCTCGCAGCGGCACGGCCTGCGGGCCTCCTTCTCCCCGGCCGTCACCGAGCGGGGCGTCGGCAACGGCGGCCACCTCCATCTCTCCGTCTGGCGCCACGGGATCAATCTGCACACCGCGGGCGACGGCCGGTACGGCATGACGGGCGAGGCCGAGTCCTTCCTGGCCGGGCTGCTGGCCCATCTGCCGGCGCTGACGGCGGTGACCGCGCCGAGCCCGGCCAGCTATCTGCGGCTCAAGCCCTCCCAGTGGGCCGGGGCGTTCACGGCCTGGGGCCGGGAGGCCCGGGAGGCCGGTGTCCGGGTCATCACCGGCACGACCGGCCACCAGAGCCGGGACGCCAACCTGGAGGTCAAGCCTGTCGACCTGGCCGCCAACCCGTATCTCGCCATCGGCTGCGTCCTCGCCGCGGGACTCGACGGTTTCACCTCGGGGGCGGCCCTCCCCGAGGAGGTCGTCGACGACCCGGCCCGGCTGATCCCGGACGAGGCGGTCGCCCGGGGCGTACGACGGCTGCCGGCCTCGCTGATGGAGGCCGTCGACGCCTTCCGCGAGGACAAGGTGCTGCGCACGGCTCTCGGCCCGGTCCTCGCGGACGCGGTGGTCGCCGTACGCGAGGGCGAGACGGCGACCGTCACCGGGCTCGACGACGCCGGGGTGGCGGCGGCCTACCGCTGGAAGTACTGATGCCGGGACCGGTCCGGGAGGCTCTCGACGCGCTCCCCCTCGTCGACCACCACTGCCACGGCGCGGTCACCGCCGATCTCGGCCCGGCGGAGTTCGAGTCGCTGCTGACGGAGGGCACGGCCTGGCCGGGCATGTCGGCGTTCGACAGTCCGGTCGGGGTCGCCGTACGACGGCACTGCGCGCCGCTGCTCGGCCTGGACCGGCACGCGTCCGCCGCCGACTACCTGGCGCGCCGCGCGGAACTGGGCTGGCGGGAGGTCAACCGCCGGTTCCTCACCGCCGCGCACGTGGAGACGTTCTGCGTGGACACCGGCTACGCCCCGCATCCGGTCACCTCGCCCGCCGACCTCGCGGACGCCTGCGGCGCCGCCGCCCACGAGGTGGTCCGGCTGGAGAGCGTCGCCGAGGCGGTGGCCGCGCGCGGTGTCGACGCCGGCGAGTACGCGTCCGCGTTCCGGGCGGCGGCGGAGGCGGCGGTACGGCGGCCGGGGGTGGTGGCGGTCAAGTCGGTCGCCGCCTACCGCACCGGCTTCGACCTGGATCCGGCGCGGCCGACGTACTCCGAGGTGACCCGGGCGGCCGCGCTGTGGCTCGCGCGCGGCGGCGGCCTCACGGACCCGGTACTGATGCGCCATCTGCTGTGGACCGCCGTCGCCCTCGGGCTGCCGCTCCAACTCCACGCGGGTTTCGGGGACTCGGACCTGCGGCTGCACCGGGCGGACCCGGCCCTGCTCACCGACTGGCTGCGGCTGACCGCCGGCACCGTCCCGGTGCTGCTGCTGCACTGCTGGCCGTACCAGCGCCAAGCCGCCTATCTGGCCACGGTGTTCGAGCAGGTGCACCTCGACGTCGGGCTCGCGCTGCACTACGTGGGACCGGCCCGGGCGGGCGCGGTGCTGGCGGAGGCGATGGAGATCACTCCGTTCCGCAAGCTGCTGTACAGCTCGGACGCTTATGGTGTGGCGGAGTTCCACCTTCTCGGTGCGCTGTCCTTCCGGCAGGGGCTGGCCGGAGTGCTCCAGGAGCGGGTGGACGCCGACGAACTGAGCCACGCCGACGCAGTGAGGATCGCCGCCTGGACAGGACGCGACAACGCCCGTCGCCTCTACGGACTTCCCGTATCGGACCCCGGCCGCGACTGAGCGCGCGCCCCACCCGGAAAGTATGATCAATCAATGTCTGACATGACCGAAACCACGCCCGGTTGGCTGTCCTCCGACGAGCTGGAGATGGCTCGCGCCCGCATGCCGATCCTGTACGTGGAGGCCGTGCCCGTACGGGTGGACGACAGCGGTGAAGTCACCAGCATCGGACTGCTGCTCCGCATCGGCCCGGACGGAACGGTGAGCCGGACCCTCGTCTCCGGCCGTGTCCTGCATCACGAGCGGGTCCGGGACGCTCTCCTGCGTCACCTGGAGAAGGATCTCGGCCCCGTCGCGCTGCCCCGGGTGCCGGCCTCCCTGCAGCCGTTCACGGTCGCCGAGTACTTCCCGACGCTGGGCGTCACGCCGTACCACGACCCGCGTCAGCACGCGGTGTCGCTGGCCTACATCGTGCCGGTGACCGGGGACTGCCGGCCCCGCCAGGACGCCCTGGACCTGGTGTGGTTCAGCCCGCAGGACGCGGTCTCCGCGGCCGTGCAGAGCGAGATGCCCGGCGGTCACGGAGTGCTGCTCAAGCAGGCCCTGGCGCACGTGGGGTGCGTGGGCTGACGGGCCGGGAGGGAGATGTCCCACAGGGTCAGGAGGCGACCCCGGCCCCGCTGGTGCCGTCGGGAGGCCTCGCTCGGCCCAGATGCTCGTGGAGTCGCTGAGGAAGCCGGCGCCCCGGCGCCGGGACAGGGCGGCGACCGGCCGGAGGCCGCGGCCGCCCTCGTCGGTGCAGGCGGCGTGCCGGATCCGCTGCCTGTACGTCTCGGCCCGGCGCCGGTCGCCGATGCCGGCTACGGCCAGGTGCGCCACGGCGTCGACGCCGGCCAGGACGGCCCGGTCCAGGCGGGCACCGGGTTCCCGGGAGGCGGATTCGCCGCCGCCGGCCGGCGGGGCGCGGACCGGCCGCGGGTCAGGCGAGCACGCGGTGGCCGTCGGCGAGCAGGGACCGGCTGAGGGCGGAGTCGATGAGTCCGGTGGATCCGGTGATCGCGACGCGCATGACGTTCTCCGACGAGTGAATGTTTGAGAGTTGAAACTCTGACCCGTCACAGCACTCCGGCGCAGTGCCGGAGGAGCGGACGGAACCGGCCTGGCCGATCCTGGAAGCGCCGACCGCCGAGGAGGGCCGAGATGGAGTATCTGGTCACGATGACCACCCGCGTTCCGGACGGTACGACGGAGCGGGAGGTGGCCGAGGTCAGGGCCCGGGAGGCCGCGCACAGCCGCGAACTCGCCGCGCGGGGGCGGCTGCTGCGGCTGTGGCGTCCGCCGCTGGGACCCGGCGAATGGCGCTCGATCGGCCTGTTCGACGACGAAGGCCCGGACGCCCTTGAACACACGCTCGCGGGAATGCCGTTGCGCGTCTGGCGGACCGACGTGCCCGTCGCGCTCGGCCCGCACCCCGCCGATCCGGGCCGGGGCGCGGTGGCGGTCGCGGCGGACGGCGACGAGTACCTGGTCACCTTCACCGAGGAGGAACCCCCCGGCACGGGCACGGCGGACCCGGCGGGGTCGCGGCAGGTGCGTGCCCTGGCCACCGAGGGCCGGCTGGTCCGTCTGTGGACGCTGCCGGACCGGGGACGCGTCATCGGCCTGTGGCAGGCGTCCGGGGCCGACCGGCCGCGGGAGATCGCGCACGCCCTCGCGGTGGCCGGCCCGGGCCCCGTCGAGACGGTGCCGCTGACCCGTCACCCCAGCGATCCGGCACAGGTGACCTGAGCGGCCGGCCGGGGCGGCGCATGCGAAAAAGGGCCCTCACAGGCTCTCACCTGCGATGACCCTTCGCACCGTCGGGACGACAGGATTTGAACCTGCGACCCCTTGACCCCCAGTCAAGTGCGCTACCAAGCTGCGCCACGTCCCGGTGCCGTCTGACCTGGGATTTCCCTGGTCGAAACGCGCAAGGAAACAATACCGCACTCGGGCAGGTGGTCGCGCACGCCTTTTGGCCGGGCGGTGCGGCGGGCCTCAGCCCGGCCCGGGGGACCCCACCTCCGGGTAGGTGTCCAGGAGTCGGGGCGGGGCCGCCTGCCGCCAGGAGTCGGCGAGGATGTCGCGCAGCTCGGCCTCGTCCTCCAGGGCGGCCAGCCGCACCCGGACCCAGGCGAACTGGGCCTCGTGGGAGGCGATCCAGAACTTGTCCGGCTCGGCGAGGACCAGTTCGTCACGCTCCTCCTTGGGGCAGCGCACGGCGATGGATGTCTCGTTCTCGGGCAGCGTGGCGAACATCTTCCCGGCGACCCGGAACGTGGGCATGTTCCAGGCGGTCTTCTCGCTGGTGTCCGGCAGGGACAGCGCGACACGGCGTACGTCTTCGGCTTCCGGCATGCCCGGAACCGTATCCCCTGCCACTGACAGTCAGCTGGTCAGCGCCCCGACCCGCTTGTAGTAGAGGGTCGTCGGCCGCAGCACACCGCCGGGGTCGGCCGCGTAGTCTGGGATGACTCCGGCGCGGGTCCAGCCGGCCGAGCGGTAGAGGTGCTCGGCGGGGCTGTCCGTCTCGGTGTCGAGGTGGAGCAGGGTGATGCCGGCGGCGCTCGCCGCCTCTTCAGCGACGGTCAGCAGCCGTCTTCCGACGCCCCGTCCGCGGGCCTCGCGGTGGACCATCAGCTTGACCAGCTCGGCGCGGTGCCGGCTGTTCGGCTTGCCGGGGAAGGCGAAGGCCAGGCTCACCGTGCCGACGACCCGGTCCGCGCCGTCCAGCGCGGCCCAGACGGCCAGCCGCCCGGCGGCCACGGCCTCCGTCCACCCCCGCCACCAGGCGTCGGCTTCCTCCCGCCCGAGGGGCGCGAGGAAGCCGACGGACGCCCCGCCGTTCACGGTGTCGGTCAGGAGCTCGGCCAACTCCCCCACCCGCCGGGTCAGCTGATCCGCCCCGAGGCGCACTGCCGTCACGGCCGCACCACCACCAGGACGTACCTCGTCTCCACCGGCCCGACGCATCGGAACCGTGTCGACCCCCACACCCGCAAGCGCAGGCAGTCGCCGGTGTCCAGAACATGCTCGGCCTCCCGCACGGTCACCGCGAGGCTCCCGGCGAGCACCCAGAGGTGCTGCTCCAGGCCGGGTACCGGCGGGCGGTCGTAGGCGATGTCCGCGCCCGCCGCGAGCCGGCCCTCCACGAGTTCGCCGCGCAGACCCTCGTGCGGCGGTGACACCGACCGGCGTACGAAACCGGCGGCGCGGTCCTCCCGGACCGCCTGTCCGGCGGCGCGCAGCACCGGCACGGGTGCCGCCTCGACCTCGCTGAGCAGCTGGGACATGGTCCGCCCGTAGACGTTGCAGAGCCGGTTGAGGAGGGCCGTCGTGGGGCTGGTCTCGCCCCGTTCGGCCCGGGACAGGGTGGACTTGCTCACTCCGCTGCGTTCCGCCAACTCACCGAGGGACCAGCCGTGCTCGGCCCGCAGTCCGGCGAGGCGGCTGCCGGGGCGGACGTCGACGGGGTCGGGAGCGGGATGCGACGGCTGACGTCGGCCGGAGGCCGCCGCCTCGACGCGGCTCGTCCGCGGTTCGGCGCGTTTCATGCGCGGGACGATATCCCCGATACGAAACGCCGTTGTAGAGGAAGGCTCACGGCCGGGCCGCCTCGCCCAGCGCGTCCAGCACCGGGCGGATCAGCGGATGGTCCTCCGCTCCGCGCCGTACGGCGGCGAAGACGCGCCGGGTCGGGGCGACGCCGTCGACCGGGCGTACGACGACGCCGGCCAGGTCCATGCCGCGCAGGGCCGAGCGGGGGACGAGGGCCACGCCCGCGTCGGCCGAGGCCAGGGCCACCACGGCCCGGAAGTCATCGGAAGAGTGTTCGAGGCGGGGCTGGAAACCGGCGCTCTCGCAGGCCAGGACGACCACGTCGTGGCACGGGTTGCCGGGATACGGGCCGATCCAGGGGTCCTTGGCCAGTTCGGCCAGGGGGACCTCGGCGGCTCCGGCCAGGCGGTGGTGGAGCGGGACGACCGCGTCGAAGGGTTCGGCGTACAGGGAGACATGCGTGAGCCGGGGGTCGTCCGCGGACGGGGCTCCCCGGTACTCGACGGCGACCGCGACCTCGACCTGCCGGTCCAGGACCATCGGCAGACTGGCGTCGCCCTCGGCGTCCTGGACACGGATGCGTATGCCGGGGGCGGTGCGGGCGAGGTGCGCCACGGCCGGGGCGACCACCTGGGCGATGCCGGTGGCGAAGGCGGCGACGGTGACCGTGCCGGCCTCGCCGGAGCCGTACGCGGCCAGTTCGGCCTCGGCCCGCTCCAGCTGGGCGAGGACCGCGTTGGTGTGGCCGAGCAGGATCTCGCCGGCCGGGGTGAGCCGTACGCCCTTGGCGCTGCGCTCGACCAGGCGGTGGCCGGTCTCCTGCTCCAGGGCCGCCAGCTGTTGCGAGACGGCCGACGGGGTCAGATAGAGCGCGGCGGCAGCCGCCGTCACGGTGCGGTGGTCGGCCACCGCACGGAGGATGTGGAGCCGCCGCGCCTCGATCATGGGGTTGATTATTGCAATATGTCCCGCAGGCTCAGTCGGCGAGCTCCGCGCGCGCCGCGACGAAGGCGTCCACCGCGCGGTTCACGTCCTGCGTCGAGTGGGCCGCGGACAGCTGCACCCGGATCCGGGCCTGGCCCTGCGGGACCACCGGATACGAGAAGCCGATCACGTACACGCCTCGCTCCAGCAGCAGCTCGGCCATCCGGCCGGCCACGGCCGCGTCGCCGATCATCACCGGGGCGATGGCATGGTCGCCCGGAAGGACGTCGAAGCCCTCCTCGGTCATCCGGCGGCGGAAGAGCGCGGTGTTCTCGGCGAGCCGGATCCGCAGGTCGTCGGCGGACTCCAGCAGGTCGAGGACCTTCAGCGAGGCCGCCGCGATCACCGGGGCGAGGGTGTTGGAGAACAGGTAGGGGCGGGAGCGCTGGCGGAGCAGGGCGACGATCTCGGCGCGGGCCGCGACGTAGCCTCCGGAGGCCCCGCCGAGGGCCTTGCCGAGGGTGCCGGTGATGATGTCGACGCGGTCCCTCACGTCGTGCAGCTCGGGGGTGCCGCGGCCGGACGGGCCGACGAAGCCGACGGCGTGCGAGTCGTCGACCATGACCATCGCGTCGTAGCGGTCGGCGAGGTCGCAGATCTCGCGCAGCGGCGCCACGTAGCCGTCCATGGAGAAGACGCCGTCGGTGACGACCAGCCGGCGCCGGGCGCCCTGTGCCTCCTTCAGCTGGCGTTCCAGGTCGGCCAGGTCACGGTTGGCGTAGCGGAAGCGGCGGGCCTTGGACAGCCGGATGCCGTCGATGATCGAGGCATGGTTGAGGGCGTCGGAGATCACCGCGTCCTCCTCGCCGAGGAGGGTCTCGAAGACCCCGCCGTTGGCGTCGAAGCAGGAGGAGTAGAGGATCGTGTCCTCCTGGCCGAGGAACGCGGCGAGGCGCGCCTCCAGCTCCTTGTGGACCTCCTGGGTGCCGCAGATGAAGCGGACGGAGGCCATGCCGTAGCCCCACCGGTCCAGGGCCTCGTGGGCGGCGGCGATCACCTCGGGGTGGTCGGCGAGGCCCAGGTAGTTGTTGGCGCAGAAGTTGAGGACCTCGCCGGGGCGGCCGCCCGCGGTCACGTTGACGGTCGCGGACTGCGGGCTGCCGATGACCCGCTCGGGCTTGTGCAGGCCGGCGGCGCGGATCTCGTCGAGGGTGGCGCGCAGGTCGTCGCGCACGGAGTCGAACATCATCAGTCCTTGGTTGTCGTCAGAGGGTCCAGTCGAGGATGACCTTGCCGCCCCGCCCGCTGGCGGCGTCGGCGAAGGCGGCCTCGAAATCGCGGTACCCGTAGCGGCCGGTGATCACGGGGGCGAGGTCGAGTCCGCCCTCCAGGAGGACCGACATCGCGTACCAGGTCTCGAACATCTCACGGCCGTAGATGCCCTTGATGGTGATCATCGAGGTGACGATCCGGGCCCAGTCGACGGGGAAGTCCTGGGCGGGCAGACCGAGCATGGCGATACGGCCGCCGTGCGTCATGTTGGCGATCATGTCCTGCAGCGCCTCGGCGCGGCCGGACATCTCCAGACCGATGTCGAAGCCCTCGCGCAGCCCCAGCTCCCGCTGTCCGTCGGCGATCCGGCCCTGCGACACGTTCAGGGCGAGGCTCACCCCGATCTTGCGGGCGAGGTCGAGGCGCTCCTCGCTGACGTCGGTGATCACCACGTGGCGGGCGCCCGCGTGCCGGGCGACGGCGGCGGCCATGAGACCGATCGGCCCCGCGCCGGTGATCAGGACGTCCTCGCCGACGAGCGGGAAGGAGAGCGCGGTGTGCACGGCGTTGCCGAACGGGTCGAAGATCGCGGCCACGTCGAGGTCGACGGGGACGCGGTGGACCCAGACGTTGGTCGCGGGCAGCGCGACGTACTCGGCGAACGCGCCGTCGCGGCCGACGCCGAGACCGACCGTGGCCCGGCACAGGTGGCGCCGCCCGGCCAGGCAGTTGCGGCACTTGCCGCAGACGAGATGACCCTCGCCGCTGACCCGGTCGCCGGCCTTGATGTCCACGACGTCGCGGCCGGTCCCGACGACCTCGCCGACGAACTCGTGCCCGAGCACCAAGGGGGTGGTGATCGCCTGCTGGGCCCAGCCGTCCCAGGCCCGGATGTGCAGGTCGGTTCCGCAGATGCCGGTCCGCAGCACCTTGATCAGTACGTCACCCGGGCCGACCGTGGGTTCCGGCACGTCCGCGAGCCACAGTCCGGGCTCCGCCTTCTGCTTGACCAGCGCCTTCAACGCTACGGCTCCTGTGCGTGAGGTCCCAGCCGCGGGTACGCCGAAGCGTCCCGCGGCCGGGGAGGGGGGTGGAATCGCACAGCAATCTGCCGTACCCGGGCGGCCCGGGTCCATCGAGGATTTCTTAACCGCCGCCACAGCTCCACTTCACGCCCCGGCGCCGGACCGCCGCGACGCTCGCGGCGAGGCGCTCAGCCGAGGCGGGAGACCTGGTAGTGGCTGATGTACCAGTCGTCCCCCGCTCGGGTCACGAGGACCGAGAGCTTCACGTCCAGCGGAGGCCGGTCGGTGAAGGAGAACTCGACGGCCAGGTAGCCGAGGACGACGCCGTCCGCGGGCCGCCGGGTCTCCAGGACGCGGTATTCGGCCTTCATGCCGAGGGGCTGGGAGTCGTAGTACTCGGCGACGCCCTGCCGTCCGACGCTGTAGGGATGCAGTCCCTGGAAGACGGCGTCCTCGGTGAACTGGGCGGCCACGCGCTCGGGTTGGTGTGCGTCGACGGCCGCCTTCCATCGGTCGAGCACTCCGCTCACAATCGCCGTGTCGCCCGTCGTGGTGGTCATGTCCGCTCCTGATGACGTGAGGTGACCTGCTGTCAGTTCCTGAATACGGTCAGTGGCCGGCACTCATGCCGCCGTCGACATGCAGGATCTCTCCGGTGACGAACGGCGCGGTCTCCAGGAAGAGCACCGCGTCGACGATGTCGCTCACTTCACCCATCCGGCCCACCGGGTGCAGGGCGGCGAGGAACTCGTGGGTCTCCGCCTGGTGCATGGGGGTCTTGATGGTGCCGGGCGACACCGCGTTGACCCGGACGCCACGGGTGGCGTACTCGATCGCCAGGGACTTGGTCGCGGACTGCAGACCGCCCTTGGTCAGCGAGGCCAGGGCGGAGGGGACCCGGGCGTCCGCGCTGTCCACCAGGCTGGTGGTGACGCTGACGACGTGTCCACCGCCCTGGGCGAGCAGCTGCGGCAGGGCCTTCTGGGTGAGGTGGAAGAAGCCGTCCATGTTGATGCCCCTCACGGCGGCGTAGTCGGCGGCCGTGTAGTCGGTGAAGGGCTTCGCGACGAAGATGCCCGCGTTGTTGACCACGGTGTCGATCCGGCCGAACCGCTCGACGGCCGCGGCGACGACCCGCTCCGCGGTCGCCGGGTCGGCGATGTCGCCCTGCACGGTCAGCACCTCCGGGTCGTCGACGGGGGCGATGGTGCGCGAGGTGGCTACGACGGCGTATCCGAGCTTGCGGTAGCCCTCGACGAGACCGGCTCCGATGCCCTGCGAGGCACCGGTGACGATGGCGACCTTCTGGTTCTGCGTGCTCATGGTGACCTTCTCCGTAGTGACTGACCGGTACTAGCCGACCGGTCGACTATTTGGAAGGTAGCCCGGGCGGGTCCGGGGTGCCAGGACTCTTTTCCTCACGTCTGGGAGGCGTGGCCTCCCAGCACAGCTCAGCCGGGGAGTGCGTACGGGTCGCCGGCGGGCAGCCAGGCGTCCGCGGCGTTGATGCCGAGGTCACCGACCCCCTCGCACAGGGCGTCCATGACGGCCAGGACTCCTGCGCGGTCCTCGTTCTCCCGGCGGACCAGGGACCATGTCCAGTACACCTTCGGCGCGACGATCTCCCGGCGGACCAGGTCGGACGGGAGCGGGACCGTCTGGCCCTTGGGCGAGTTGAGGACCGGGCGGGTGCAGCGGCGGACGTGCTCGAAGAAGGCGGGACCGGTGACGGCTCCGTCGGAGATGCGTACGGCACGGGCGCCGAGGGCCCGCGTCAGTTCCTCCGCGTACCCGTTCCAGGAGGCCCAGGAGGTCATGTCGTCGTCGATGAGGACGTCGGCGTCCCGGGCCGGCAGATCGCCCGTGTCGGTGCCCTTGGCCACCGCGTACAGCCGGTCGGCGCCGAGCAGCCGGGCCCGCAGCCCGAGCCGTTCGAGGTCCTCGGTACGCACCCAGCAGACGGCCAGGTCCAGACTGCCGTCGGCGACCCGGGCCGCCTGGGTGTGGGAGGGCGCGACCCAGGCGTCCACGTGCACCCGGGCCACCGGGGCCGTCCGCGACATCAGGTCCGGGGGAAGCCAGTTGACGTAACCGAGCCGTACGGACTGCGAACCCGAGAGCTGACCCGCCCGGTGTTTGAGGTCGTCGGCCCGCTCCAGCAGGGCACGGGTGTGCGGCAGCAGGGCGGCGCCTGCCGCAGTGAGCGACACCGAGCGGCGGTTCCGGTCGAACAGCCGGACGCCCAGGTCGCGTTCGAGCGCCTTGATCTGCTGAGAGAGCGAGGGACCCGCGATGAGCAGCCGCTCGGCGGCCCGGCCGAAGTTCAGTTCCTCGGCGACCGCAACGAAGTACCTCAGCTGGCGCAGTTCCACGCGCGCCATGCTACGCGCGGTGCTAGGTCGCGCCTCTCAACAGCGAGGCAACCGGTCGTGGCACCGGCGCCGCCACGGGAGCACGATGAACGCACCGAGAGTGACGAGAGAGAAGGGAGCGCACCGTGCGCGAGTTCCTGGTCGAGATCACCACCACCGTCCCCGCGGGCACGGCCCAGGAGGAGGTCGACCGGCGTCGGGCCGCGGAAGCCGTCCGTGCGGGGGAACTGGCCGCGGCCGGCCATCTGTCCCGGCTGTGGCGCCCCGTGGGCGAGTTGCGCAGCATCGGTGTCTGGTGCGCCACCGACGAGGCGGAACTCCACGAGAAGGTGCTCGGCACCCTGCCGCTGCGCCCGTGGATGACGCTGACCGTCACCCCGCTGCAGTCCCACCCCAACGACCCGGGCCGGGGCGACGGCACCCGATGACCACCGTATCCGCCTGGACCCACGCCGCCAGGGCCGGCGCCGCGCTCGCCGCGGGCATGGGCGTCGGCCGCTTCGTCTACACCCCGATCCTGCCCCTGATGCACACCCAGGCGGGCCTGTCCGCGGCCGCCGGCGCGAACCTGGCGACCGCCAACTACGTCGGCTATCTCGTCGGCGCGCTGGCCGGCACCCTGGCCCCCGCGCTGGTCCGGTCGAGCGCCGTACTGCGCGGCTGCCTGCTCCTGCTGACCGCCACGCTCGCCGCGATGCCGCTCACCCACAGCACCGCGCTGTGGGGCGTGCTGCGACTGCTGGCAGGAGCCGCGAGCGCCCTGGTGTTCGTCGTCGCCGCGGCCTCCCTGCTGCACCATCTGCGGAACCATCCGGCGCATCTGCCCGGCTGGGCCTTCGGCGGTGTGGGCGCCGGTATCGCGCTGTCCGGTCTGCTGGTACTGGCCCTGCGGCCGGTCGCGGACTGGCGGGCCGCCTGGTGGGCCGCCGCCGCGCTGGCCCTGGTGCTGACCGCGGCCTCGTGGAATCTGCGGCCCGAGGACCCACCGGCCGCGCCGGTACCCGCAAGCCCGGCGACGGCCCGGACCCACCGCTGGTTCGGCGCCCTGTTCGTCAGTTACTTCCTGGAGGGCGTCGGCTACATCGTCGCCGGCACCTTCCTGGTCGCGGCCATCGGCCAGGGCTCCCCCGGCTGGCTCGGCAGCGGCGCCTGGGTGCTGGTGGGGCTGGCCGCCGTACCGTCCGCGGCACTGTGGGCCCGGCTGGGGCGCCGGTGGTCCCGGCCCGGCCTGCTGCTCACCGCGCTCACGGTCCAGGCCGTCGGCATCGCCCTGCCCGCGGTGACCGGGAGCACGGCCGCCGCCCTCGGCTCGGCGGTGCTGTTCGGCGCCACGTTCCTGGGCGTCAGCACCCTGTCCCTGGCCACCGGGGCGCACCTGCGCTTTCCACGCTCCGTCGCGCTGCTGACCGCCGGGTACTCCGTGGGCCAGATCCTGGGCCCTCTGGTCGTCGCCCCGCTGCTGCGCCACGGCTATCACCAGGCCCTGCTCCTGGCCGCCCTGGTGGTCCTCGCCGCGGCCGCGGCCGCCGCCGTGCTGCGGATCGGCTTCCCGCACCACATGGGCGCGGAACACACAGCACCGGTACGGCGCCTGCGGCAGCCCGCGGAGGCCGCACGCCCCTAGACCGACGTATGTCACGGCCCAGGGTCCTTCCATGTCACGACCCTGGGCCGCTACCTTGCACCGCCCTGGACCGCCGTCGCGCCGAGCAGGGCCCGGCAGTTCTGCCACAGGGGGCTCAGTCGCCCGGTGTTGTTGTACAGCTTGGCGAACATCACCTGGCCCTCCAGCTGGGCCACCACCGCACGAGCCGCCTCCCGGGTGTCGGTGACACCGACCTCGCCGCGCTCGCGGGCCTCGACGATGACGGACTCGACCATGCCGACCTGCGCCTCGAAGATCTCCTGGAGGCGCCCACGGACCGCCTCGGTCCGGTTGCTCAGCTCAAGGGTGAGGTTCCCGAACAGGCAGCCCGCCACCGTGCCACAGCCCTCCTGGACGGCGCGCTGACCGGCCTCCGTCTCCTCGAACAGCCGCCGCAACCGCTGGAGCGGTTCCTCCTCGCCGGTGAGGGCCTGCGTCCACTCGCGCTTCTGGGCCGCCCAGTGCTCGTCGACGACCGCGAGCGCGAGGGCCTCCTTGGACTCGAAGAAGTAGTAGAAACTGCCCTTCGGCACCCCGGCCGCCTGGCAGATCTCGGCCACCCCGAGCGCCGAGTACCCGCGCCCCTCGATCAGCGAGCAGGCGGCGTCGAGGATCTTGCGCTTGGCGTCACTGGTGCGTCCCATGTCACCAGGGTACGGACGTAATAGACCGGTCGGCTAGTGACGGAGCCGTTCCCGTCGTCACAGCAGCGGCAGTCCGTCCGCCTCGCGTCGCTCGATGCGGGCCACCAGCTCCGCCGCCGACGACTTGATGGTCTCCAGGCCGGGCCGGCCCCAGGGCCGCGGCGCCACGTCGACCACGCACACCGTGCCGAGCGCCGTCCCCGTGCTGTCGATGAGCGGGGCGCCCAGATAGGAACGGACGCCGAACTCGTCGACGACCGCGTTGCCCGCGAACCGCGGGTAGTCGCAGACGTCCTCCAGGACCAGCGCCTTGCGCCGGACCACCACATGGGGGCAGAACCCGTGGTCGCGGGCGAGTGCACGGCCCAGCACCGGCGTGGTGCCGTCGGGCTTCACCACCGGCGGCGGCACGGCCGGCAGGTGCAGTCCGGCGAAGAACTGCCGGTGCTCGCCGACGAAGTTGACCATGGCGTACGGCGTCCCGGTGACCTCCGCGAGCCGGTTGGCATAGGCGTCCAGCTCCGGGTCGGGATGTTCACCGAGACCCAGCTGGCCGAGGCGCCGGATACGCACGGGCGCCTCCTTGTCCTCCGGTGTGAGCAGCAGCCGGCCGGACGGGCGCGACGGGTCGTACCTCATGGGCGGGCTCCGCCGCTGTGGACGTGGGTCATACAGGGGCTCCGTGAGGGTGGGTGGGGTTCACATGTGGGCGCCGTGGCTCGGCGCGGAGACCGGCGCGTGGGCGATGAGATGGCGGACGAGCGTGAGCAGGGTCTGGATGCCCGAACTGGAGATACGGGCATCACAGCGGACGACGGGGACCTCCGGGTCGAGGTCGATGGCGGCGCGCACCTCCTCGGGGTCGTACCGGTAGGAGCCGTCGAACTCGTTGACCGCGACGATGAAGCCGAGACCGCGCTCCTCGAAGAAGTCGACGGCCGCGAAGCAGTCCTCCAGACGGCGGGTGTCGGCGAGGATGACCGCGCCGAGCGCGCCCTCGGACAGCTCGTCCCACATGAACCAGAACCGCTCCTGTCCCGGCGTGCCGAACAGGTAGAGCACATGTTCGGGGTCCAGGGTGATACGGCCGAAGTCCATGGCCACGGTCGTCTCGACCTTGTTCTCGATGCCGTCGAGACTGTCGGTCGCGGCGCTCACCGTGGTGAGGAGCTCCTCCGTGGACAGCGGCGCGATCTCACTGACCGCACCCACGAAGGTGGTCTTGCCGGCCCCGAACCCACCGGCCACCAGGATCTTCAGCGCGGTGGGGAAGGGGTCACAGCTGTCGTCGTAGTCCATCGAGCACTGCCTCCAGAAGAGACCGGTCAGTGGGGTTGTGGTGGAACACGGGGGGCTTGGCGGTCAGCGCCCCGCAGTCGACCAGGTCGGAGAGCAGCACCTTGGTGACCACGGCCGGCAGCTTGAGGTGCGCGGCGATCTCGGCGACCGGGACCGGTGCGCGGCACAGGTCGAGGGCCTGCGCGTGCTCGGGGCCGAGGTAGCCGAGGGGGGTGGCGCCGGTGGCCATCACCTGCGACATCAGGTCGAAGGAGATGCTGGGCTCGGTGCGGCCGTTGCTGACCGTGAACGGGCGCACCAGTCGTCCGGCCGCATCGTCCAGCCATGGCCCGTCGCCGGCTGCCGCCACCCTCAAGGCCTCATCGCCGTGGAGTCGACGGCATGCTGCCGGGGCGCGGTGACGAGGTAGGGGCGGACGCTCTTGACCAGCATCGCCATCTCGTAGCCGAGGACGGCGGCGTCGGCCTCGCGGCCGGCCAGCACGGCGAGGCAGGTGCCGGAGCCGGCGGTGGTGACGAACAGCAGCGTCGAGTCGAGTTCGACGACGACCTGACGGACGTCCCCGCCGTCGCCGAAGCGGACGCCCGCGCTGCGGCCGAGCGAGTAGAGGCCGGAGGCGAGCGCGGCCATGTGGTCGGCGCTGTCGGGGTCGAGACCGTGGACGGACTTCACCAGCCCGTCGCAGGACAGAAGCACCGCGCTGGTGGTGTGGGGTACGCGCTGGACGAGGCCGCTCATCAGCCAGTCGAGGTCGGATACCTGGGCGGTCGGCGCATCGCTCGCCATGGTGGATCGACTCCTTGAGGTACGAAGGTCTTCGGGAGCGGTGGGGGACGGGGTGGGGGTGGGGGTGGGGGTGGGGACGGTGCTGGTCATCCGGCCGGTGCGCTCCCGTCCGGCCGGGCGTTGAATTCCGAGGTGCGCACCGGGCGCAGGACCGGGGAGTGCGACTGGGCTCGGGGCACGGACGGGGGGTCGGCCGGCTCCCCGTACGCCCGAACCGTGTGGACCGGGGCCGTGTGGGCCGAGCCCGGGTGGTCCGGGCGCAGGTGGTCCGGGCGCAGGTGGTCAGAGACCGGGTGGTCAGAGCCGAAGGGGTCCGTGACCGTGTAGTCCGCAGCCGCGTGTCCGGTCTCCCGGTGTGCCGGCTCACCGTGCGCCGCCTCACCGTGGGCGGCATCCAGAGGCGTGGCGCCCGTGCGCGGGACATCCGTGTGCGGGAGATCCATGTGCATGCCGTCCGCGTGTGTGGCGTGGGACGCGCTGCCGGCCCCGTCCCCGGTGCTCTGCCCGGATGTCGTTCCGCCGGATCCGTTGCCGCCGTGCATGCCGTTCGGGCTCATGTCGGTGGCGCCCGTACCGTTCAGCATCGGGTAGGGGGGGTCGGCGGCGGCCGACGGCTCCGTCTGGGTGCCCTCCAGATGCTGCTGAGCCTCCGCGAGGCCGATGCCGCGCTGGAAGGCGGCCATCAGACCGGGATCGTGCCCGGCCGGCGCCTCGTTGTCCTGGCGAGGTGCCGGTCCACCCCGCAGTTGGGGGACGATGTGCTCCTGCGCGCGGCGGCGCGGCAGCTGGGGTTTGCCCATGGTGCCGCGTACGGCCCCGACGCGCGGGACGGGCGGGGCCCCGGCGTGCTCGGCGACCGCGGGCCGGTCCTCGGGCCGGATGCCCGGCAGCGCCTCGGCGGGGTTGGGCCGGGTCTCCTGGCTGCCGCGCACCGGCAACGGCGCGGGTGCGCCCTCGGGCTGCGCGTGCCTTCGCCGCCCGCCGCCGACGGCGGGCGCGGCCGGGCCCGGCCGCGACACGGGACGTCGGTCCGCAGGCGCGGGGCCGGGGGCGCCATGGACGCCTTCCGGTGTCCCCATGACGACGGACGGCCGTACGGTCCCGGAGGCCGGCGTCCCGCCCCCGGCCTCCGCGTCGCGTGGCTGCGATACCGCCCCGGTGCTGCCCGGTGCCGTGCCCAGCACGCCCTGCGGGACGACGAGGACGGCCTGGACACCGCCGTAGATGTTGGACTGCAGGCGGACGTGGATGCCGTGGCGGCGGGCGAGCTGGGAGACCACGAAGAGGCCGATGCGGCCGTCGGCCAGCAGGCTGGCGACGTTGACCTGGTCGGGGTCGGCGAGCAGGGCGTTCATCTTGGACTGTTCGCCGACCGGCATGCCGAGTCCGCGGTCCTCGACCTCGACCGCGAGGCCGGAGGTGACGAGGTTGGCACGGAGCAGCACCTGGGTGTGCGGGGCGGAGAACACCGTGGCGTTCTCGACGAGTTCGGCGAGGAGGTGGATGACGTCGGCGACGGCGTGCCCGCGCAGTTCGCCGTCGATCGGCGGGACGAGCTTGACCCGGGAGTACTGCTCGACCTCGGCGATGGCGGAACGCAGCACCTCGGTCATGGAGACGGGGTTGCTCCACTGCCGTCGGGACACCGCGCCGCCGAGCACCGCGAGGTTCTCGGCGTGCCGCCGGATGCGGGTGGCCAGATGGTCGACGTGGAAGAGACCCTTGAGGAGGTCGGGGTCCTCGATCTCGTTCTCCAGTTCGTCGAGGATCGAGATCTCCCGGTGCACGAGGGACTGAAGCCGCCGCGCCAGGTTGACGAAGACCTCCAGCTTCTGTTCGCTGCCGGCCTGGCTGGAGAGCTGGGCCGCCTGTACGACGGCGGTGACGGCGCCGTCGTGCGCGCGGGACAGGTCGGCGGCGAGCAGTTCGAAGTCGTCGGCGTCCGCGGGCGGTCCGCCGCGCGACTTGCGCGGGGCGGGGGTCTCACCGCGGCGCAGCGCGTCGACGAGGGCCAGCAGGTCGGCCTCGCCGCGGGCGGCGTTGCGCCGCAGCATGCTGACGCGGTCGCTGACCGAGCGGGCGGCGCGGCCCGCGGCCACGGCGGCGATCACGATGCCCGCGGCCGTCACCGAGACCGCCCCGGTCAGCACGGCCAGCAGGGTGAGGCTGGGCCGGGCCCCGGTGGAGCGCACGGTGAACAGGACGGCCGCGCAGCCGCTGAGCGCCACCGCGACCGGCGGCAGCACGGCGAGGCGCATCAGCTGAGGCCGTATGTGGGTCTCGGGCAGCGCGGGAACGGGTCGGGCGACCGGCCGTCCGTGCCGGCCGCCCTCACGGCGGTCGGCACGGGCGGCCGGTGCACGGAGGTGAGACATCTGCGTCCTCGTACTGGTCCGTCGGGCCTGAATTGCTCGCGCGGGCCGCGCGAGTTGGGCATGCGCCATCGCGTTGCCGGCCGAGGGGACCGCGCAGGAATTCGGCCCCGTGTCGCCCGGCGGACACTCACAGTAGTCGGCAACGCATCATGTGCGGCGGGCAGTTGACAAAGTCCCCCGGAGAGGGTCCCGCTCTGGTATGAGCCGTCGCACGGAAGACCGATAGTCCCCGTCGACACTCCGCCCCGGATCGGCCAATGACCGATCCGACCTGCTCAAAAACGGTCAGACACCGAAGGCGTGAAGCGGTGCGACCGGCGCGCCACAGCCCTCGCCGACCGTCGCTCCACACCCCTTCGGCGGGCCCGGCCGAGCGGCCGGGAAGCCTGCTCCACCCCCGCCATCGCCCCCCAGAACATCACTCACGGTGACCTCTTCCCCTTCTGCCGCCGCGTCCCGTCTCCACCGTCGGGCCGTCGTGCTGGTCCAAGTCCGTCGTCGCCTGGACGACGGCCCGCGTCCGGTCCGGGCGGCCGAGGGCCTCCGCGACGTCGACGAACTGGTCCTCCGCGCCGACGACGGGCAGGCCCCGTATGCCGGGAGCCTTGATGCGGGCGACCAGGGCCCGTGGGAAGCGGTCGGCACGCAGTACCCGGAAGGGCCGGGGGTTGGTACGGGCGGGTCGGCCCGGTCGGTGAGCTCCAGTTCGTTGTGCAGATGGGCGACGATCTCGTAGGCGTGCGCCGGCTGCCGCTCGCGGGCGTGCCAGTCGGGCAGGCCGGCCTGCGTGGCGGCGAGGGCGGCGTTCACAGCACGGAGGTGGGCCGGGGCGCCGCGGGCATCCGGGCGAAGGCGCTGCCGAGCCACCTGCCGTACGGCGGACAGCGCCGGTCCATCGGAAGGCAGAGCCACACGGGGTCGCGGACCAGTCGGGCGGCCGCGGCGGCGGAACCGAGTTCGTCGCCGGCCTCGCGCAGCGGCCGACGAGCGCCTCCCCCTGGGCGATGCGCCGCCACTGGCAGGCGAGGACACGGAGCCAGAGGTCATGCGGGGCCGGCCGGGAGCGGCCCGTGCCGGGGAGAGCGTGCGGAGGCCGTGGTGGAACACGGCGCCCGCGGTGGCCTCCGCGAGGAACTGGGCGGGGGTGGCGAGCCAGTCGGCCGGGGTGGCACCGGAGGCGGGGCCGAAGCCGAGGGCGGCACGGAACCAGGAGGGACACCGGTCACTTCGGCCCGGTGGCGCACCGGGCCGTCGGTGACGCGCACGACCCGGACGTCCGGGTTCCCCGGGCGGCGAAGTGGGTGCGCCGGCCGTGAGAGGTGTTGGGAAGGCGCTCGGCGGGCATGGGTCTGATCCGCCACCTGGGCCGCCGAGTGCGGAACCCCGGGTGCGGACTCCTCCGGCAGCGAGCGCGCGGCCTCGGTGCAGAACCGCCGGGACAGCTCAAGTCCCGGTAAAGAAGCGGGGGTTGGCACATGCGGATGACGCACGCCGATGTCCCCGCCCCGGCCGTGCACGGGCAGGCACGCCGCTCACGTCACCGCCGCACCGGCGCCGCGCTCACTTCACGAGGTCGTCCGCGTCCGGCGTCGCCGTGTCGCCGGCCAGGCCGAGATCCTGATCGGCCTCGCTCCGCGGCGGGACCGCGGTACGCCACGGCCGGGCGACCGGCGCCGACACCTCGCGCCACCACCGGTCCGCGGGCAGCTTCCCGGACGGCTCGAAGGGCTCACCGGGGCGCGGCAGCGCCACCGCCTGGCCCGCCCCGTCGCCGGTGTCCTTCGTCCACTCCCCCGGCTCGGCCCAGGCGTGCGGGGCTAGGTTGAAGGTGCCCCAGTGGATCGGCAGCAGCACTCCGTGCGGGCCCCCGCCCTGGAGGTCGAGGTGGGCGCGCACGCCCTCCTCGGGCGTCATGTGTATGTCGGGCCAGAACTCGCTGTACGCGCCGATCTGGATCATCGTCAGGTCGAAGGGCCCGTGGTCGGCGCCGATGTCCTTGAAGCCCTCGAAATAGCCGGTGTCACCACTGTGGTAGATCCGGTGCCGCTCGCCCGCGACGACCCAGGACGCCCACAGGGTGTGCTGGGTGTTGCGCAGTCCGCGGCCGCAGAAGTGACGGGCCGGGGCGGCCGTCAGGGTCAGGCCGCCGACCTTGGTCTCCTCGTGCCAGTCCAGCTCGCGCAGCCGGTCGGCGGCGACGCCCCAGTGCTCCAGGTGGGCCCCCACCCCGAGCGGCACCGCGAAGAGGGTGTCCGTGCCGGCCAGCGCCTTGATGGTGGGCAGGTCGAGGTGGTCGTAGTGGTCGTGCGAGATGACCACCACGTCGACCGGGCCGAGCGCGGCCAGCGGCAGCGGTGCCGGGTGCAGCCGCTTGGGCCCGGCGAACGGGAACGGGGAGCAGCGCTCGCCCCAGACGGGATCGAACAGGACCCGGTGTCCGTCGATCTCCACGAGCACGCTGGAGTGTCCCAACCAGGTCACCCGCAGCCCGCTCGCGGCGGGCCGGGCGAGGTCGGCGACGGTGGTGGCGTGCACCGGGACGGTGCCCCGGGGGGCGCGGCGGACGCGCTGCTCCTTCTCGAAGTAGATCTTCGCGAAGTCGAGCATCGAGCCCGAGGGGCGGGTACGGGCGGTACCGCCGGGGTTCTGGAAGACACCGTCCTTGAAGTGCGGTGAGGCCTGGATGCGAGCCATCCGCTCACCGCTGGGGTCCACGCCGAAGGCAGCGGGCCGCAGCACGCGGAGCCCGGAGCTCAGGGAACGCAAACGGGTCACGGTACCTCCAGTGGTGTCGCCGAGGTCCTCCATTATGGTCGGCCCCTCGGGCGGTCGGCGTTGACACCCTGCCGTCCACCTCCGGATACTGAATCACCATTCAGTAGTAACCTCCATCACGAACCTCTCGGGAGCCACCATGGCCGCTCCACTGATGTCTCTCGTCTGGACCGACCACATCACCGGACGGCAAGGGTTCCTGGTGGTCGACCGGCTGGTGCGGGGGGTGGCCAGCGGCGGTCTGCGGATGCGGCCGGGCTGCACCCTGGAGGAGGTCACCGCGCTGGCGCGGGGCATGACGATGAAGGAGGCCCTGCACTACAACCCCGCGGGCCGCTACATCCCCCTGGGCGGCGCCAAGGGGGGCATCGACTGCGATCCGCAGGACCCGGGGTCCTACGCCCTGCTGGTCCGCTATCTGCGCGCCGTGCGGCCGTACGTCGAGAGCTTCTGGACCACCGGCGAGGACCTCGGGCTCACCCAGGACCTGGTGGACCGGGCGGCCGTCGAGGCCGGGCTGGTCTCTTCGATCCAGGCCGTGTATCCGCTGCTGGACGACGAGGCGGGGGCGCGGCGGCGGCTGGCGGACGCCTTCGCCATCGAGGTCGACGGCATCGGCCTCGACGAGCTGGTCGGCGGCTGCGGGGTGGCCGAGTCGGCGCTGACGGCCCTGGACCGGGCCGGGGTGCCGTACCCGGGGACGCGGGTCGCGGTGCAGGGGCTGGGCACGATGGGCGGGGCGACGGCGCGCTTCCTCGCCCGCGCGGGGCTCACCGTGGTGGCCGTCGCCGACGTCAAGGGCACGATCGCCAACCCGGCGGGCCTGGACGTCGAGACGCTGCTGCGGGCGCGGGACACGTACGGCACCGTCGACCGCGCGGTGCTGCGCCCGGGCGATCTCGAACTGCCGGGCGACGCGTGGCTGTGCGCCGACGCGGAGGTGCTGGTGCCGGCCGCGGTGTCGTACACCGTCGACGCGTCCAACGAGCACCTGGTGACGGCCCGCTGGATCGTGGAGGCGGCCAACATGCCGGTGCTGCCCGAGGCGGAGGAGCGGCTCACGGCGCGCGGGGTGACCGTGCTGCCGGACGTGGTGGTCAACTCGGGCACCAACGCCTGGTGGTGGTGGACCCTGTTCGGCGACATCGGTCCGGAGGCCGACGAGGCGTTCGCCCACACCCGCCGCTCGATGCGGGCCCTGGTGGAGCTGATGCTGGACCGCGCGGAGTCCGACGGCACGACCCCGCGCACCGCGGCCCACGCCCTGGTGAGCGACCGGCTGCCGGTGATCGCGGAGCGGTTCGGCTGGTACCGGTGAGGGGCCGGCCGCCCGGCGGCACCGCGCCTAGGGTCGCGCGTCCCGGGTGAGGACGACGGCGTAGCGGCACTCCGCGTCGGTGGTGTTGGCGAAGACCCGCTCGGCGGGCGGCCCGAGTTCGACGGTGTCGCCGGCACCGAGTTCATGGACCGTGTCGCCGTCGTGGAAGGTCAGGCGGCCGTCGAGGACCCAGACGAGCTGCCGTACGAAGGCGAAGGCGGCCGCCGGGTAGGGCACCCGGGCGCCGGCGGGCAGGCGGATCTCGGCGATCTCCGCCGGGAACCGCGGTCCGGTGATCTGGCGGCGGCGGTAACCGGTGCCGGGGTCGCACCACTCGGCGGCGTCGGCGTCACGCCGCACTCCCGCGGTGTCGGCCGCGGTGTCCTGCGTGCCCTCGGCGAGGGCCAGCAGGGAGGCGACGCTCAGCTGGAAGGCGGCGGACAGCTTGCCGAGGACCACGGCGGTGGGGCTGCTCTCGCCGCGTTCGATCCGGCTGATCATCGCCGGGGAGACACCGGAGGCGTCCGCGAGCTGCGCCAGCGTCCAGCGGCGGCGCTCCCGCTCGGTGCGGACCCGGGCCGCGATCCGTGCCGCCAGGGAGTCCGTCGACGGATCTACTATGTTGGACATGAATCCAATATACGAGAGAGGCCGGACGGTGACGGTCCGCCCGGCGCACCCCGGTGACGCGGAGGCTGTTCGCGCGATCCGCAACGACGCGATCGAGCATTCGACCGCACTGTGGACCTCGGCCCCCCAGTCCTCCGCCGAGGGAGCGGCCTGGCTCGCCGCCCATCTGGCGCGCGGCTCGGCGTTCGTGGCCGAAGTGGCGGGCGAGGTGGCCGGGTTCGCGGTCTACGGCCCGTGGCGAGAGCTGGACGGCTACCGGCACACGGTGGAGGACTCCGTCTACGTCCGCGAGGGACGCCACGGGCTCGGCATCGGTTCCGCGCTGCTGGGCGCCCTCGTCACCGCGGCGCGCGAGGCCGGCCACCACGTCATGATCGCCGGCATCGAGGCGGAGAACACCGCGTCCGTCCGGCTGCACCAGCGGTTCGGGTTCGAGCACGCGGGCACCGTCCGGGAGGTGGGCGTCAAGTTCGGCCGCCGGCTGGACCTCACGCTCATGCGGCTGCCGCTGGACCGGGACGGCAACGCGCGCGGGGGGAGGACCGATTAGGGTGACCGCGTGGCGAGAGTGCGGTTGAGCGTGGCCGAGCGGCGTGAGGAACTGCTGCGGGCGGCCATCGAGCAGATCGAGGCGCGAGGCGTGGCGGCGGTACGGATCGCCGATGTCGCCTCGGCCCTCGGCGTGAGCAACGCACTGGTGCTGTACCACTTCTCGACGAAGGAGAAGCTGGTCGCCGCCGCCTTCGCCTACGCCGCCGAGGGCGACCTGGCGCATCTGCGCAAGCTGCTGGGGCGCCGTACGTCGGCGTCACGGCGGCTGCGCTCGGCGGTGCGCTGGTACGCGCCGACCGGACAGGCCAAGGGCTGGCGGCTGTGGATCGAGGGCTGGGCGGCGGCACTGCGCGAACCCGCCCTGCGCGACGTCGCCAAGGAGCTGGACCAGCAGTGGAAGGCGGCGATCGCCGAGGTCATCACCGAGGGGGTGGCCGCCGGTGAGTTCCGCTGCCCCGACCCCGCGGCCGCGGCGCTGCGGCTGACCGCACTGCTCGACGGGCTCGCCGTCCAGCTGACCTCCTACCCGGGCGCCCTGTCACGCTCCCGGGCGCAGGAGTGGGTCGACGAGGCGCTGGCGCGCGAACTGGGGCTGTCCGAGGAATGGTGAGGGGCGGCTCGCCAGGATGCCGCCCCTCACCGCCGCCACAGCCTCAAGCCACGGAGGCGATCCGCATCTTGATGTCGTCCGGGGAGAGCGCCCCCTTGGCCGTCACGTGGTCGCCCGACGACTCGCCGCGCAGCCGTCGTCCTATCCACGGCACCAGGTACTCACGGGCCCAGTGCACGTCGTCGCGGCGGACCTCCAGGGTGCCGCGCGGCGGCAGCGGCGGCCACGGCTGGTCCGGGTCGGCCGGCACGTCGACGCCGAGCACCTGCCCGGCCCGCAGCGCCACCCGTGTGTGCCCCTCGGGCGACAGGTGCAGCCGGTCGCCGTCCCAGGCCCGCCGGTCCTGCACGGTCTTCAGGGACCACAGGTCGAGGACCGGACAGCCGTACCGGTCGGCGACGGCGCGGACATGGCCGTTGTAGGTGGCGATCTTGCCGCGCAGATGCTTGAGGACGGGCACCCCCCGGGTGTCGAACCCGGTGGTCACCAGAACCGTGCCGACGGCCTCGGTCAGTTGGGCCACTGCCCGCTCGAACCGCTCGGCCACCTCGTCGGGGTCGGTGCCGGGGCGGATGATGTCGTTGCCGCCGGCGCAGAAGGAGATCAGGTCGGGGGCGAGTGCCAGGGCCTGCGGCACCTGGTCCGCCACGATCTGGTCGAGCAGTTTCCCGCGCACCGCGAGGTTGGTGTACTCGAAGTCGCCCTCGGGCCGCCGGTCCGACAGCAGGACCGCGAACCGGTCCGCCCAGCCGACGAACGCCCCGTCGGGGCCGGGGTCGCCGACGCCCTCGGTGAAGCTGTCCCCCACCGCCACGTACGACCCGATCACTGATGCATTGTCACTCTTCGAATCGTCTGCCACGTCGGGCCATGATTCACCTTGGCCTGTGACCTACGCGACCGTAATAAAGGGTTGACGAGCGGTGAGATAAGACACTTGTAAATACTCGGCCAAGCCCGGAATAAGGCTCTGAGCAGGGGCGTTGAAGCGTCGATCGCCCGAAGGCCGGACCCGGGGATCGAGGGTCCGGCCTTCGGGGTGCGTGTCGGATCAGCGGGGTCGACGGGTCAGCCGACGACCACGCCCTTCAGACGGAGGAAGCCGACCGGGTCGATGTCTGAGCCGTAGTAGGGGCTGGTCCGGATCTCGAAGTGCAGGTGCGGACCTGTGACGTTGCCGGTGGCGCCGGAGAGGCCGATCTGCTGGCCCGCGGTCACGGTCTGGCCGACCGAGACGGAGAGCGCGGAGAGGTGGCCGTACTGCGCGTAGTAGCCGTCGGCGAGCCTGATGACGACCTGGTTGCCGTAGGCACCGCCCCAGCCCGCCGTGACGACCGTGCCCTCGCCGACCGCCTTGACCGGGGTGCCGGTCGGGACCACGAAGTCGACGCCGGTGTGGTAACCGCTGGACCACATGCTGCCGGCCACGTGGTAACCGGTGCCGATGGTGCCGCCGCTCACCGGGAGGGTGAAACCGGAGACGGCCGTCGTGGAGGTGTCCGAGGATTCCGGGGAGGACGCCGCGTCCGAGGAGGGGGCGGAGGACCGCGAAGGAGACCGCGTCTCGGACCGGGAGTCCGGGCCGGAGGTGTCCGGGGCGGTGTGCCGGCCGCCGAGCGTGAGCTTGAGACCGGGGTGGATCAGCGAGGGGTTGTCGCCGACCGCCTGCCGGTTGTCGGCGTAGAGCCGGGGCCAGCCGCCGTCGACGTTGTGCTCGCGGGCGATCTTCGAGAGGTAGTCGCCGGACACCACCGTGTAGACGCGGTGCGCGGAATTCCCGGTGCCGGATTCCCGGACGGCGGAATCCCGGACGGCGGACTTCCGGACGGCCGTCTTCTCGACGGCCGTCTTCTCGACGGCCGGAAGCGACTGCGTGGCCTTTCCGGAAACGGTGTGCACGGTGGCCGCGTGGGCGCCGGTGGCTCCCATGAGCGGCAGGGCCAGCGCGGCGCCACCGGTTCCGGCCACGGCCATCGAGCGGGTGAGACGCTGGGACTTGGGGCGGCGGTGCTTACCCTTCGCGGGCATGACGCATTCCTCTCCGGCGCCTGCGAGGTGAGCTGTCGGGTTCGGGCTGGAGCTGCCCGGCCACGCGGGAAGACGTGGCTACACCCCTAGCCGTCCCGGGAACCGGAACAGGCGGTCATACCTGGTGGGTCCCCCGCTCCTGCCGGGCACGGGTGAGTGTGTGTGGGGAACTCCGGGCGGCGGCAGGATTCGGCGTTCCGTCCGGTTGCGTGGAACGTAAGCGAGTAGGACGCGTATAAACAAGCATCAAATTCCCTCTGTCCGGATTTCGCTTGATCCGTTACGGGAATTCCTGGTCACCCTCCGTTAATTCCGGCTTTTCACGCCTTTCCAATCCCCTTGGCACGCACGGGAATTACGTGGACATGACGCGCGACGGACGGTCACGAATATGACGCTCCTCACGCGCGTCACACCACGCCCTTTTATTCCAGAACCAGTTGGAATGAATGTTTCAATTCGGACAAAGACGTCATATGCGACGGAGACGGATAACTGCCGCATCCAGGTCGCCGCGCAGCTCCGTGCGCAGCCCGTGATGCAACAGGACGGCACCTCGGTGCACTTCGCCCGTTTCGCGGCATTCGTACGATGCTGTCGGGTCGAGCCCCCGCAGCCGCAGCGCCGGCATCGGCTCGCCGTAACTCTGCGCCTGGAGCCAGGCGAGGACCACGGTCTCGTCGCCGAGCGTGTACTGCACGGCGCTGAGCCCGCCGGCCGGCGGCCGCAGCCGGTACTGGTCCCCGCGCTGCACCAGGGGCCGGATGTCCTTGTAGAGCGCCACCCAACGGCCGGCTTCGGCCAGCTCCTCCTCGGTCCACCGGGAGAGGTCGCCCCCGACGCCGAGAGCCCCGGCCATGGAGCTCACGAAGCGGAAACGCAGGCTGCTGACCCGGCCGTTGAGCTGGTGGTTCGGGCTGTCGGTCACCCAGGCGGACATCACCCGGGCGGGGTGGATCTGGCTGAACCCGTGCTGGATGGCGAGCCGGTCCAGCGGGTCGGTGTTGTCGGAGGTCCACACCTCGTCGGTACGGCTCATGATGCCGAGGTCGATCCGGCCGCCACCGCCGGAGCAGGACTCGATGGCCACGTCGGGGTGGGCCGCCCGGATCCGGTCGAGCAGGGCGTACAGCCCGCGGACGTGGTCGACCCACAGGCGCTGCGGGTAGGGCTCGCCGGGCCAGCCCGCGTCGGTGAAGCAGCGGTTGAAGTCCCACTTGACGTAGTCGATCGGGGCGCTGGACAGCAGGGTGTCGAGCCGCTCCCAGAGGTACTCCTGGACGTCCTCGCGGGCGAGGTTGAGGACGAGCTGATTGCGGAGTTCGGTCCGCTTTCGCCCCTTTTGGTGCTGCACCCAGTCGGGGTGCGCGCGGTACAGGTCGCTGTCCGCGTTCACCATCTCGGGCTCGACCCAGATGCCGAACTGCATGCCGAGGGCGTGCACGTGGTCGGCGAGGGGTTTGAGGCCCTTGGGAAAGCGGTCCGGGTTCGGCGTCCAGTCGCCGAGGCCCGCGCGGTCGCTGGTGCGGGCGCCGAACCAGCCGTCGTCGACCACGAACAGCTCGACGCCGATCGCGGCGGCCCGCCGGGCGAGGGTGGCCTGCTGCTCCTCGGAGATGTCGAAGGTGGTGGCCTCCCAGGAGTTGAACAGCACCGGCCGGTCCCGGTCGGCGTCGGGGATGACGTACGCCCGCTGGTAGGCGTGCCAGGCGCGGCTGGCCCCGCCGAAACCGCCGTCGGTCCACAGGCCCGCGAAGACCGGGCTGGTGTACGACTCGCCCCCGGCCAGCATCAGCAGGCCCGAGTCGTCGTATCCGGCGCCGCCGGTGATCTGCACGCGCGCGTCGGGGAGCTGCGCGACCGCGATGCGCCAGGAGCCGGACCAGCCGAGGGCGCAGCCCCAGACCTCGCCGCGCTCCTCGGTGGCGTCGGTGTCGAGGGCGACCCAGGGCAGGTGCTGGTGACCGGTGTGGCCGCGGCGGCTGCCTATCACCTTCTCGCCGTAGGTGAGCGGGGCGCTGGTGAGGCGCGACTCGGCGGCCCAGCGGCCGTGCAGCTGGGACAGGCGCCAGCCCTCACGGTCGGGCAGCGTCCAGGCGGCGGGATCGGCCCGCAGCAGCTCCAGGCGCGCGTCCCCCTGGTTGTCGACGGTCACCCAGCGCTCGACGACGTCGCCGCGCATCCGGTAGTGCAGGGTGATGAGGATCCGGCCGTCCCTGAAGCGCAGCCGGAGCTCCTGGCCGGCCGCGTCCCCCTCCGTCTCGTACGACTCGAAGGTCCACTCGGTGCCGCGGCGCTCCTCGGTGCGCACGGACAGCGCGGGGCGGACGAAACGCGGGCCGCCCTCGACCGGGTACTCCTCACGGCCGTCCAGCGGGGACTCGAAGGGCCAGTAACCGGGCAGCGCCCGGGTGCTGAGCTCCTCGGCGTCGGCGAGCCCGATCTTCGGGCCCCAGTGGAGGTGGAGCAGTTCGTCGTCCTCCGTGAGGTGCAGCGCGTAACTGCTGCCCGGGCCCGACAGGAGCCATGTACGACCGTTTTCGGCGATGTCCACCACGAGAAACCTCACACAGGTGCCAACAGATCCGCTCAAGCACCAACATCATCAAGGCCACGGGGCCCGGAGGCAACGCCTGTGGACAACTCATTGCCCGTGGAAACCGATGTCGTATGGTCGATCCAGTGCCCGTCGACGAGCAGCGCCGACGGGGCCGGCCGGGAGGAGCCCCCGTGACGCAGCAGGTCCCGTCGACCGAGCCCGAGCTGGCCGGTGTGCGCAACTTCCGTGACGTGGGCGGCCTGCCGACCGTGGACGGGCGCCGGGTGCGGCACGGTGTGCTGTTCCGCAGCGGACATCTGGCACACGCGACGGCGCAGGACGCGGAGTTCCTCGCCTCCCTCGGCCTGCACACGATCTTCGACTTCCGCAACGCGGCCGACCAGAAGCTGGAGGGCCCGGACGTCGATCTGCCCGGCGTGCGGAACCTGAACCTGCCGCTGACCGACCCGGCGCACGGCGCCGAGTTCTGGACGATGGTGCGCGAGGGCGACACCGAGCAGCTGCGCGGGCTGCTGGGCGACGGCAAGGCCGCGAACCGGATGATCAGCTCGTACCGCACGATCGTCAGGGACCGCACCGACGAGCACTCGCGGGTGCTGCACGGGCTCGCCGAGGACAGCGTGCCGGCGCTGATGCACTGCGCGGCCGGCAAGGACCGGGCGGGCGTCTCCATAGCGGTGACGCTCCTCGCGCTGGGCGTGGAGCGGGACGCGATCCTCGCCGACTACCTGGAGTCCAACGCCAAGCACCGCCGCTACAAGGTGCGGCGCAGCGGCGGCGGGGACGGCGCGTACAGCCCCGAGGTGATGGAGCTGCTGAGTCCGCTCTTCGAGGCCCGCGCGGAGTATCTGACGGCGGCCTTCGAGAGCATCGACGAGGCGTGGGGCGATGCCGACACGTACCTGGAGCAGGGTCTGAAGCTCGCTCCGCAGACCCGGGAGCGGCTGCGCGCCCGCCTCCTGGACTGACGCCCGGGCGAGCGGGGAGCGTTCAGCCCTTGCCGCCCACGGCGAACAGCAGGTAGAGGAAGGCGGCGAAGACGTGCCCGACGGCGATGTAGATGATGAGCCGGACCCACAGGGCGCGGGGGAACTTCTCCTCGATGTTGCTCACAGCAGCTCTCCAGTGATCGGTCCCAGGCACAGCGTGGCCGTGGGACTCTGCAGCAGGGTGTGGACGAACAGCAGCTCGACGCCGTCGTGGTCCTCGGCGGCGAGGCGGTGCGGGGTCAGCGAGTCGAAGTGGGCGCTGTCGCCGGGGGCGAGGACATGGGTGGTGTCGCCCAGGCGCAGCCTCAGCCGCCCGCTCAGGACGTACAGCCATTCCTCGCCGGGATGCACCCGCACGATGTCGCCCTGGGTGCCGTACGGCACCCGGACGCGCAGCGACTGCATCCCGCGGCCGGAGGAGCCGGCCTGCCAGTACGTCCAGCCGCCGGCGCGGGTCGGTTCCATGTCGCCGGCGCGTACGATCGCGTCCCGCTCGGCGACGGTCTCGCCCAGCAGTTCCGAGACCGTCGTACCGTAGACACGGGCGAGTGCGAGCAGCATCGGCAGCGAGGGCTGGCGCTGCCCGGTCTCCAGCCGGGAGAGATGGGCGGCCGACAGTCCGGCGTCGCGGGCCGCGGCCTCCAGGGTGAGACCGGCGCGGCGGCGCAGGGACCGCAGCTGCGGAGCGACGGCGGGCAGGTCCTCGACCGGACCGCCCGCGCGCTCGTCCTCGGAGGCGTTCATGCCTCCATTCAGCCAAAGATTTGCCTCCGCGGCAATTTTCTTGCCTCAGAGACAAAAAGCTAGCGGTTGGCCACCGCCTGCTTGACGAGGGTCTTGCCGAAGTCCCACATCAGGCCGCCGCCGCTGTGCGCGTCGTCCATGACGTCCGTGAAGGCGGCCACGAAGCGGTCCGCGTCGGCCTCGTCGACGATCAGCGGCGGGATGAGCTTGATGACCTCCAGATGATCGCCGGAGACCTGGGTGAGGATCCGGTGCCGTTGCAGCAGCGGTACGACGACCATCTGCGCGAACAGGCCCTTGCGGGCGGCCTGGAGCATGGTCCAGCGGCTGCGGAGCTTCAGCGAGCTGGGCCTGCCGAACTCGATGCCGATCATCAGGCCCCGGCCGCGGACGTCGGCGAGCAGCTCGTACTTGTCGACCAGTCCGGCGAGCCGGGACCTGAGCAGCTCCCCCACCGACCGGGAGTTCGCGACGATCTGGTCGTTCTCCATGACGGACAGGACGGCGAGTCCGGCGGCCATCGCCTGGGCGTTGGCGCCGAAGCTCGCCGAGTGGACCAGGACGCGGTCCATGGACGAGTAGACCTTCTTGAAGATCCAGTCCTTGCCGAGGGTCGCGCCTACCGGGACGTAGCCGCCGGACAGCGCCTTGGCCACGCACACCAGGTCCGGCTCGACGCCGTCCTCGTGCTGGTAGGCGTAGAAGTCGCCGGTACGGCCGAGGCCGGTCTGGACCTCGTCGGCGATCAGCAGCGCCTTGTGCCTGTGCAGCAGCTCCTGGGCTCCGCGCAGGTAGCCGGGTGGCGCCTCGTGCACGCCCTTGCCCTGGATCGGTTCGACGATCAGGGCGGCGACGTCGCCCTTCCGCAGCTCACGCGCCAGGGCGTCGAGGTCACCGAGGGGCACGGCCGTGTCGGGCAGCAACGGGGCGAAGCCGTCCCGGAAGCCGTCCTCGCCGTTGACCGACAGCGAGCCGGTGGTCAGGCCGTGGAAGGCGTGGTCGCAGTAGAGGACACGGGGTCTGCCGGTGGCGAAGCGGGCGAACTTCAGAGCGGTCTCGACCGCCTCGGTGCCGCTGTTGCCGAAGAACACCCGGTCCAGGTGGGGGCTGTGGGCCAGGAGCCGCTCGGCGAGCAGCCCGGGCAGCGGCTGGCAGTCGAAGCGGGTGAGGTCGGCCAGCTGCGCGTCCAGGACGTCGTGCAGGGCCTTGCGGACGACGGGGTGGTGGCGTCCCAGGCCCATCACCCCGAACCCGGCGAGCATGTCCAGGTAGTCGTTGCCGTCCTCGTCCCAGAAGTGGGCGCCCTCGGCCCGCTCGTAGACCTTGTCGAACCCGATGGTGTGCAGCATGCGCGGCAGCTGGTGGTTCAGGTACCTGGCATGCAGCTCGTACCGCTCACCGCCACGCTCGGCCAGCAGTGCGCCGAGGTCGAACTCCGTGCTCATCACTTCTCCTTGGCGGCGCCATCGATGAAAGCGCTGTCGGCTGTGGCGCCCTGAAGGGGCGCGGGACTGCGTTCGATATGCGGCTGCCGCCGCGCGGGCGCGACCAGCCCGGACGAGGCCGTCCCCGCCGCACGGCCCCCCGCGGCACCTCCGTGGGCGCGCTCGGCCGCCCGCCCCGCGAGGCTCGCCCCGATGCGCCCCGCGATCTCCACCGGCGTCAGCCCGATGTCGGCCAGCACCTCCCCCCGCTTCGCGTGCGCCAGGAACTGCTCAGGAATCCCGAACCGCCGGACCGGCACATCCACGTCCGCGTCGCCGAGCGCGAGCGCGACCGCCGCGCCGACACCGGCCGCCCTGCTGTTGTCCTCGACGACGGCCACCAGCTCGTGCTGGGCCGCCAGGACCGGCAGCGCGGGGTCCACGGGCTTGACCCACCGGGGGTCCACCACCGTGCACCCGATGCCCCGGGCGGCCAGCAGCTCCGCGGCCTGGAGACAGACCGGCGCCATCACGCCGACCGCGACCAGCAGCACCTGGGCGTCCGCGTCGCCGCGCAGCACGTCCAGCCCTCCGATCCGGTCGACCGCCGGGATCTCGGGGCCCACCGACTCCTTGGGGAACCGCACCAGCGTGGGCGCGTCGTCCACCGCGACCGCCTCGCGCAGCTGGAGGCGCAGCTGCTCGGCGTCACGCGGGGCGGCGATGCGCAGCCCCGGGACCACCTGAAGGACGGACATGTCCCACATGCCGTTGTGCGAGGCTCCGTCGACTCCGGTGACGCCCGCCCGGTCCAGCACGAACGTCACCCCGCAGCGGTGCAGAGCTACGTCCATGAGCAACTGGTCGAAGGCCCGGTTCAGGAACGTGGCGTAGACGGCGACGACCGGATGCAGTCCGCCGGTCGCCAGGCCGGCCGCCGAGACCGTCGCGTGCTGCTCGGCGATGCCCACGTCCCAGACCCGGTCGGGGAAGCGGACGGCGAACTTGCCGAGGCCGACCGGGTGCAGCATGGCCGCGGTGATCGCCACGACGTCGTCGCGCTCCTCGCCGATCCGGACGATCTCGTCGCCGAACACCGAGGTCCAGGAAGGTCCGTTGGGCGGCGCGAGGGGCTCGCAGGTGAGCGGGTCCATCACACCGACGGTGTGGAAGCGGTCCTCCTCGTGGGCGAGGGCGGGTTCGTAGCCGCGGCCCTTCTCCGTGAGGCAGTGCACGAGCACCGGCCCGTGAAAACGTTTCGCCCGCCTGAGCGCGGACTCGACCGCCCTGATGTCGTGGCCGTCGATCGGGCCGACGTACTTGAGGCCCAGGTCCTCGAACATGCCCTGCGGGGCGAAGGCGTCCTTGAAGCCCTTCTTGGCGCCGTGCAGGGACTCGTAGATGGTGTTGCCGACCACGGGGGTGCGCAGGAGCACCTCCTTGCCCCAGGCCAGCACCTGCTCGTAGCCGTCGGTGGTGCGCAGGGTGGCGAGGTGGTTGGCGAGCCCGCCGATGGTGGGGGCGTAGGACCGTTCGTTGTCGTTGACGACGATGATCAGCGGCCGGTCCTTGGCGGCCGCGATGTTGTTGAGCGCCTCCCAGGCCATCCCGCCGGTCAGCGCGCCGTCGCCGATCACCGCGACGACATGCCCCTTCTCCCCCTGCACCTGGCGCGCCTTGGCCAGGCCGTCCGCCCAGCCGAGCGCCGTGGAGGCATGGCTGTTCTCGATGACGTCGTGCTCGGACTCCTCGCGCGAGGGGTACCCGGACAGGCCGCCCTTGCCACGCAGCTTGGAGAAGTCCTGACGGCCGGTCAGCAGCTTGTGCACATAGCTCTGGTGACCGGTGTCCCAGAGGATGCGGTCGACCGGGGACTCGAAGACCCGGTGCAGTGCGACGGTCAGTTCCACGACGCCCAGGTTGGGGCCGAGGTGACCGCCGGTCCTGGCGACCGCGTGCACCAGGAACTCTCGTATTTCTCCGGACAGTTCGCGAAGTTCCGCCTCGGACAGCGCCTTCAGGTCGCGTGGTTGCCGGATGGTTTCCAGAATCGTCACGCTCGGCCCCCTCTCGGTCCGTGCTGTTCAGCTCACGGTGACGGCGGGTGCTCCGGACCCGGCGCCGTCCTGCTCCATCTGCTCGGCGATCTTCATCGCTTCCTCGATGAGGGTCTCCACGATCTTCGACTCGGGGACGGTCTTGATGACCTCGCCCTTGACGAAGATCTGCCCCTTGCCGTTGCCGGAGGCGACGCCGAGGTCGGCCTCGCGGGCCTCGCCGGGGCCGTTCACCACACAGCCCATGACCGCGACGCGCAGCGGAACCTCCATGCCGGTCAGGCCCGCCGTCACCTCGTCCGCCAGCTTGTAGACGTCGACCTGGGCGCGCCCGCAGGACGGGCAGGAGACGATCTCCAGGCGCCGCTGCCGGAGGTTGAGGGACTCCAGGATCTGGTTGCCGACCTTGACCTCCTCGACCGGAGGAGCCGACAGGGAGACCCGGATGGTGTCGCCGATGCCCTCGGAGAGCAGCGCGCCGAAGGCCACCGCCGACTTGATGGTGCCCTGGAAGGCGGGGCCGGCCTCCGTGACACCGAGGTGCAGCGGGTATTCGCACTGGGCGGCGAGCTGCCGGTACGCCTCGATCATCACGACCGGGTCGTTGTGCTTGACGGAGATCTTGATGTCCCGGAAGCCGTGCTCCTCGAAGAGGGACGCCTCCCACAGGGCCGACTCGACCAGGGCCTCGGGGGTCGCCTTGCCGTACTTCTGCAGCAGCCGGCGGTCCAGGGAGCCGGCGTTGACGCCGATGCGGATCGGGGTGCCGTGGTCCTTGGCGGCCGCCGCGATCTCCTTGACCTTGTCGTCGAACTGCTTGATGTTGCCGGGGTTCACCCGGACCGCGGCGCAGCCGGCCTCGATCGCCGAGAACACGTACTTCGGCTGGAAGTGGATGTCCGCGATCACCGGGAGCTGGGACTTCCTCGCGATGGTGGCGAGGGCGTCCGCGTCGTCCTGGGTGGGGCAGGCGACGCGGACGATCTGACATCCGGACGCGGTGAGCTCGGCGATCTGCTGGAGGGTCGCGCCGACGTCCGACGTACGGGTCGTGGTCATCGACTGGACCGAGACCGGGGCACCGCCCCCGACGGCCACCGGCCCGACGTGGATCCGCCGCGACACGCGTCGCTCGGCGATCGGCCGGGCCGGGACCTCGGGGAGTCCCAGGGAGATGGCGGTCATGCGGTCACTCCCGGTTTCCGCTGACCGTCTCGCGCATGGCGCGCAGCGACTCCTTGAGGGATCCCATGGTGGCGAGGACGGCGGTGGGCTCGTAGCCGCAGTGCGCCATGCAGTTGGCGCAGCGCGGGTCCTTGCCGCGGCCGTACTTGTCCCAGTCGGTCTCCTCGATGAGTTCGCGGTACGTCGGCACGTACCCGTCGCTCATCAGGTAGCAGGGGCGCTGCCAGCCGAAGAGCGAGTAGTTCGGGATCGCCCAGGCCGTGCACGGGAAATCGACCTTGCCCTCCAGGAAGTCCAGGAAGAGCGGGGAGTGGTTGAGCCGCCACTTGCGCCGGTTGCCGCCCGCGAACGCCTTCTTGAACAGCTCCCGGGTCTGGGCCACGCCGAGGAAGTGCTCCTGGTCGGGAGCCTTCTCGTAGGCGTAGGCGGGCGAGATCATCATCTCGTCGACCTTGAGGTCGTCGTTGAGGAAGTTGAGCACCTCGATGATGGTCTGCGGGGTGTCGGTGTTGAAGAAGGTCGAGTTGGTGGTCACCCGGAAGCCGCGCTGCTTGGCTTCCTTTATGGCCGCCACCGCCTCGTCGAACACGCCCTCCTTCGCCACGGACTCGTCGTGCCGCTCGCGCAGCCCGTCGATGTGCACCGCGAAGGCGAAGTAGGGCGACGGCGTGAACTTGTCCATCTTCTTGCGCAGCAGCATGGCGTTGGTGCAGAGGAAGACGTACTTCTTCTTCCCCACCAACTGCCGCACGATCTCGTCGATCTGAGGGTGCATCAGGGGTTCGCCGCCCGCGATGGACACCATCGGTGCCCCGGACTCCAGCACGGCTCCGACGGCCTGCGCGACGGGCATGCGCTGCTTGAGCACACCTGCCGGATGCTGGATCTTGCCGCAGCCCTCGCACTTCAGGTTGCATGCGAAGAGGGGTTCCAGCTCCACGATCAGCGGGAACTTGTCCCGCTTGCGGAGCTTCTGTTCAGCCAAGTAAGTCGCGACCTTGATGGACTGGCGCAGCGGCATGGCCATCTGGCTCACCTCCGGGGGAGCAACAAAGAACGGTGCCATTCGAAGAAAGCAGGAAGAACGGATCGAAGAACGCGGAAAGCAGATATTCCACCGCGCACCGTGCCGATCCGGACGAGTTCATGTTCGGGAGCGTCCACGACCACCCTGACGGCCGCGACGGGGCGTTCGCCCGCGCGCACGGCGCTCAGGAGCGTGGCCGCCGATTCCATGTCGACCGCGATCGCGCCGGTCCCGAACAGGTCGGACCGTTCGTTTCCGCGGACGACGTGGTCGGAGCCGGTGACAGGCCCGGTGTGGACGGTGCGGCCGGGCAGGGTCCGCACGAGTTCCTTCACGAGGAGTTCGGTGCCGACGCAGGGGACGCTGCCGCGCGGGTCCCGGGTCTCCTCGGCGACGACCAGGTCGCCGGGGTGCATCCCGGGGGCCAGTCCCGCGCAGAAGCCGGTGGCCAGGACGGCGGCACCGGCGAGCGCCGGACCGGCCAGGACCCGGGTGACGGACCGTTCCGCCGCCCTGGGGCCCATGCCGGTGCGCAGTACGGTGACCGGCCCGCCCGCACCGCCGCGTTCGCCGGCGCGCAGGGCCAGATGCTCGATGCCGAGCGCGCAGGCGATCAGCAGCGGAGCCGGAGCGGGCGTGGTGCTCATTCAGCTCCTCTCGGCCTCGGGCAGGGGCTCGCCGTGGACGTACCGGCCGAGCGCGGTGAGCGGGAAGACCTGCCGGTACAGGTGGTAGTTGATGGAGAAGTCCCAGGGGAAGCCGGTGCCGGTGAAGTAGGGCTCGTCCCAGGAGCCGTCCTCCCGCTGGGTCTCGGCGAGCCACCGCACGCCCCGCTCGACGGCCTTGGAGTCCTTCTCCCCGGCCGCGAGCAGCGCCATCAGCGCCCACGCCGTCTGGGAGGCGGTGGTGGCGCCGCGTCCGCTCCATTCACCGGCGTACTTGTAGGAGCGCAGGTCCTCGCCCCAGCCGCCGTCCTCGTTCTGGACCTGCTCCAGCCAGGTCACCGCGCGTCTGATCGCTGGATGCGAGGCGGGCAGTCCGGCCGCGGTCAGCGCGGGCACCACGGAGCCGGTGCCGTAGACGTAGTTGACGCCCCAGCGCCCGAACCACGAGCCGTTGGGCTCCTGTTCGGCCAGCAGCCAGTCGATGCCGCGCCGGGTGCGCGGGTCGTGGGCCATGCCCTCGAAGGCGAGCATCTCCACGACGTGCGCGGTGACGTCCGCCGAGGGCGGGTCGATGACCTCGCCGAAGTCGCAGAACGGCAGCCGGTTGGGGAACGGGCTGGTGTTGTCGACGTCGAAGGCGCCCCAGGCGCCGTTCTTCGACTGCATGCCGAGGTTCCAGCGCACCCCGCGCCCGATCGCCTTCTCCATCCGCTCCGGGTCGTGGTGCCTGATCCGGCGCAGCGCGAGGACGACCTCGGCGGTGTCGTCGATGTCGGGGTAGTTGTCGTTGTGGAACTCGAACGCCCAGCCGCCCGGCGGGAGCTGCGGCCGTTTGACGGACCAGTCGCCGGGCCGCACGATCTGCTCGCCGAGCATCCAGTCGGCGGCCTTGACCAGTTGCGGGTGGTCGGGGGGCAGTCCGGCGTCGGCGAGGGCGATGGCGGCCAGGCAGGTGTCCCACACGGGCGACTGACAGGCCTCGATCATCCGGGAGCCGTCCTCGCGCCACAGGGCGTAACGATCCAGCGACTCCAGGCCCGCGCGCATCACGGGGTGGTCGAGGTCGTAGCCGAGCAGATGAAGGGCGATCACCGAGTACACGGCCGGCGGCTGGATGCCGCCCCAGGCGCCGTCGTTCTCCTGCCGCTCGATGATCCAGCGGGCGGCGGACCTCAGGGCGGAGCCGCGCAGCCGGCGCACGGCGACCTTGCGGTAGCCGCGGACAACCTTGTCCAGTCGCTGGAAGAGACCCTCCCAGCTGATCGGAGGGGCCAGCGGACGGGGCGGGTTGGGAACGGCCGGGTCGGTGTGGAGTTCGTCCAGCGGGAAGGGGGCCGGCCGCACCGGGCGTTTGGCCGAGACGACCGTGAGCGGCACGATGGTCTGCCTGGCCCACTGGCCGAAGTTGTAGATGCTGAGCGGGAACCACTTGGGGAAGTACAGGAGTTCCGGCGGGAGTTCGGGCAGGTCCTCCCACTTCCACCAGCCGAACAGGGCCAGCCAGATCCGGGTGAAGACCCGGGCGGCGGCGATCCCGCCGCGCTCGCGGATCCAGGCCGACGCCTTCGCCATGTGGGGCGCGTCGGGGGCGTCGCCGGCCAGCCGCAGGGCGACGTACGCCTCGATGGTCGCGGAGAGTTCGCCCGGCCCGCCGTAGAAGGTGGCCCAGGTCCCGTCCTCGCGTTGTTCGCCGCGGATGAAGAGCGCGGCGGCGGCCGTCGTGGCCTCGTCGCGGATACCGAGGAACTGACGGAGCAGCAGATCCTCGGCGTCCATGGTGACGTTGGTCTCCAGGTCACCCTTCCACCACCCCTGCGCGTCCTGACGGGCGAGCAGATGGTCGGTGGCACGCCGCATGGCGCGTTCGGCGGCTTCTTTCACCCCGGTCGCCGCGGGGGTGGTGCGGTCCGTGCTGGCCGAGGCAGCGCGGGGCGGCAGGGTGGCCCCGGTGCTTCCGTCGGTCGTCGCTGTCATGGCTTCCCCTTCGTGCAGTCGTACGAAATCGTTCTGCTGTGGGTCCGCCGTCGGCCGGTGCTGCTTGCGCGCTCGCACCGGCCGGCGACTACGCGAGGGCTATTCGACCGATAGTGATCATCTCTTTCGTACGACGACGAAGTCGGCCAGCGCCGTGAACTGCGCCCGCACCAGCTCGGGCATGTCGACGGCGTGCAGGGCTTCGATGGCGATGGTGTGCTGACGACGCGCCTCCTCGGCGGTCCATTCCCGGCCGCCGGCCTCCTCGATGAGGGCGGCACGGGCGGCGAACTCCTCCTCGGAGAAGTTCTCGAAGTCACTGCTCTTGGCGTCGGCGGCGAGGATCTCGCCGAGCCGCTCGGAGGCGGGCCCGCCCGCGGCGAGCGCGGCGACGACCGGCAGGGACTTCTTGCGCTGGCGCAGGTCGCTCCAGGTCTGCTTGCCGGTGGAGTCCGGGTCGCCCCAGATGCCGAGGAGGTCGTCGACGGCCTGGAAGGCGAGGCCGAGGTGGTAGCCGTACTTCTCCAGGGTGTCGGCGGTACGGTCGTCGGCACCGCCGAGCACCGCGCCGATGGAGCTGGAGGCGGCGAGCAGTGCGCCGGTCTTGTTGCCCTCCATCTCCAGGCACTCCTCGACGCTGACCCGGTCGCGGTGCTCGTAGGAGATGTCCTGTGCCTGGCCGTCGATCAGGGCGCGGGTGGCGGTGGTGAGCCGGCGGGTGGCCCGGCCGGCCTCGACGGTGCCGAGTTCCAGCAGCACCTCGTTGGCGAGGGCGAACAGGGCGTCGCCGACCAGGATCGCCTGGGCGGGACCGTGCACCTTCCAGACGGTGTCGCGGTGGCGGCGCTGCTCGTCGCCGTCCATCAGGTCGTCGTGCAGCAGCGAGAAGTTGTGGACGAGCTCGACGGCGACGGCGCCCGGGATGCCGACCTCGGGGCCGGCGCCGGTGACCTCGGCGGAGAGGACGGCGAGCGCGGGCCGTACGGCCTTGCCGCCGTCGCCGTCGGCGGGGTTGCCCTCGGCGTCGATCCAGCCGAAGTGGTAGGCGGCCACGGTGTCCATGGGGGGTGCCAGGCGGTCGACGGCCGTCTTCAGTACCGGGGTGGCAAGGGTCCGGCCGCGCTCCAGGAGCGCGGTCACGTCCACCGCGTCGGCAGCCGTCTCGGCCGGGGGCACAGTGGGCACAGTTTCTCCTCTTGTTGCGGTACCGGGGGTGCGGGGGCCTGCCGTCTGCTGACCGAGCATCACGCCGCCTCCTCCAACTCGAAGAGGTGACGGGGGCGGGGCCGGCCCAGGGTGCGCAGCACGGCGTCGGCCGCGTTCACACCGCTGCGGACCGCACTCTCCATGGTCGCGGGCCACCCTGTGGCGGTCCACGCTCCGGCCAGGTAGAGGCCGGGTGACTTGGTGCGGGCGCCGGGCCGCAGCCGCCCGACGCCGGGGGTGGGGGCGAACGTCGCGGTGCGCTCCCGGGTGACGAAGAAGTCCAGCACCTCGGCGCCGCGCGCGCCGGGCAACAGCCGTGCCAGTTCGGGCAGGTAGCGCTCGCGCAGTACGGCCACGGGCGCGTCGATCTCGTCCTGGGCGGCCGACTGGGACAGCGCGAGGTACTGGCCCTCGCGCAGCCCGGAGGCATGGGTGCGGTCGAACACCCACTGGACCGGGGTGCCCAGGGCCGCGAAGAACGGCTTGGTGAGCACCGTACGGTCGTAGACCACATGGACGTTGAGGATCGGCGCGGTGCCGATCTCCAGGAGGTTCTCCGGTGCCTCGAGGGCACCCTCGGGAAGCAGGTCGTAGGCCTCGCGCTGGGCCACGGCGAGCACCACGGTGTCGGCGGTGTGCGTCTCGCCGGGAACCTGAACGCTCCACGTGCCGTTCTCGTTAGTGGAGACGGAGGTGACGCGTGTACGGACTTCGGTGCGCACGCCCGCGGAGTCGAGCGCCTTGCGGGCCAGCCGGTCGTGCAGTTCTCCCAGCGGCACATGGGCCCAGCCGATGTCGGCCGCGCCCGGGTCGGACAGCAGACCGGTCTTGAACACCATCGCGGCGAGCGCCAGGGAAGAGTCCTGGGCCACCGCGTTGAGGGTGGCGACCCCCACCAGGTCCCACAGTGCCTCGATGGCCCGCGCCGACTGGCCCCGGGCGGCAAGCCAGCTGCCGAAGTCCTGTGCGTCGAGCGCGGGATCGCGGAGATCGAGTGCTCGGAGGGCGAGAGCGGCTCTGCCCACCGCGGCGCGTTCGGCGAGCGAGAGATGCGGGTAGGAGGCGAGGCTGCGCCCCAGATGCAGGGGCACCGGCAGGGGGTCCCGGCGGAGTCTGCCGAGTCGGCGCCCCTCCGGTTTCGCGAGGTCGAGCACGGGCACGTCGAGCCGGTCCTGGAGCGGTGCCAGCGCCGCGCCCTCGATGCGGTCGAGGAACCAGCGGTAGGCGGTGCAGCAACGCAGGTACACGTGCTGGCCGTTGTCGACGGTCAGGTCGCCGCGCCGGAAGGAGAAGGCGAGCCCGCCAAGGCGCGGCCTGCCTTCGAGCAGCGTCACCCGCACCCCGGCGTCGGCGAGTGCCAGTGCGGTCGTGACGCCGGCCAGGCCGCCGCCGATCACGACGGCCGTGCGCCCGGACGGGATGTCGTCGTGCGTCCGTTCGGATCGCGTGCCGTCGGTCATCGTGCAGCCTCCCCTGCCCACCCGCCGTGCCGGTGGAGCGGGGCGGGGCGGGCCGTCGCAGTCAGGGACGCCGCACCGCGCCGGAGGGTTGCCTGCCGTTTTTCTCCGGTGACGTCAGCTTGGCCCACTTCGTCCATCAGGCGCGCCTCCTGACGGTCCGGCGGGAGGCGTGGCGCCGGGTGTCCAGGCCGGACAGGCCGCGTACGGCGACGTACGCCTTCTCGCGCCCGGGCAGCGAGACCCGGCCGCGCAGCACCGCCTCCGGTTCGCGCTCGATCCGGTCGAGCAGCCGGCGGTAGATGCCGGCCATGGCGGCGACACAGGCACCGCTGCGCCGGTCCAGCATGGGCAGCAGCCGGTAACCCTCGGCGAACAGGGCCCGGGCGCGCCGTACTTCGAAGTGCACCAGGCCCGCGAAGTCCGAGCCCTCCGGCGGGGTCGGCCCGTGGAACCCGGCCGCGCAGCCGAACTTGGCGAGGTCGTCGCCGGGCAGATAGGTGCGGCCGTTCCCGGCGTCCTCGCGGATGTCGCGGAGGATGTTGGTGAGCTGGAGTGCGAGCCCGAGCGTGTCGGCGTACTCCGGCGCTCGCTCGACGCCGCGCGCCCCCGGTTCGGTGCCGAACACACCGAGCGAGAGCCGGCCGATCGCACCGGCCACACAGCGACAGTAGACCTTCAGGTCGTCCCAGGTCTCGTACGTCTCGCCGCGTACGTCCATCAGCACGCCGTCGATCAGTTCGTCCAGGCCGCCCAGCGGGATCGGGAAGACCTGGGCCGCGTGCGCGAGGGCGACCGCGACCGGGTCGGTGTCGTCCTCGTCGACCGCGCCGTCCTGGACCCGGGCGAGCAGCGCCCGGGTGTCCTCCAGACGGGCCGCCTTCACGTCGTCGGCCAGCACGCCGTCGCCGATGTCGTCGACGCGCCGGGAGAAGGCGTAGAGCGCCGACATGGCGCGCCGCTTGGGCGCGGGCAGCAGCCTGATGCCGTAGGCGAAGTTCCGTGCCTGCTGTCCGGTGACGGTCTCGCAGTAGCTGTAGGCGGCGAGTACCGGTGCGGACACAGGTGTGGGAGAGTCCACGGTCCGGATCACCCCTCTCCTCGCAGAGTCAGGCCCACCTCACGCAGCAACCGGCCCTTGCCGGGCTTGGGCGGGCCGGGAAGTACGTCGTATTCGGCGGCGGCGATCGCTGCGATCGCCGCCCTTCCCCCCGCCACGAACCCCGCGAGCAGCAGCTTCAACCTGCCGTGGACGCTACCCACCAAGGGGGCGCCTTCATTCAGGAGATCGCGGGCGCGTTGCGCTTCGTATGCAACCAGAGCACGCACCGATGCGCCCGCGGTTTTCCTGGCGAGATCCGCCTCCTGGACATGAAAGCGCTTCATGTCCACGGCGGGCAGATAAATCCGGTCGCGGCCGAGGTCCTCGGCCACGTCCTGGAGGTGTTCGACGATCTGGAGTGCGGTACAGATCGCGTCCGAGAGCCGGATCCGCTCGGGGGTCGAGGTGCCGGTGACGGCGAGGACCAGGCGGCCGACGGGGTTGGCCGACAGCTCGCAGTAGGCGAGCAGGTCGTCATAGGTCTCGTACCGCGTGACCAGCTGGTCCTGGCGGTTGGCGGCGATCAGCCCGAGGAACGGCTCGGGCGCCAGGTCGCGGCGGCGCACCGTGGGCTGGAGGCGGCGCAGCAGGGGGTGGTGCGGGGTGCCGTCGAAGACGCGGGCCAGGTCGGCCTCGAAGGCGTCGAGGAGCGCCAGGCGGTCGTCGGCCTCGGCCGGGGAGACGCCGAGCAGTCGGGCGTCGCCGCCGCCGGGGGCCAGGTCGCCGTCGCCGATGTCGTCGACGAGACGGGCGAAGCCGTACACGGCCATCAGGTCGTCGCGCCAGGCCCTCGGCAGGAAGAACGGGGCCACCGGGAAGTTCTCGTCCGCGGCCTTGTCCAGAATGCCTCGCCCGGCGTCTCCGGTGCGCGCCGGCGTGGTCGCCGTCACCGTTCGCTGCCCGGGGCCGGGACGGCGTGGCCTGCGTTGAGCTGGGGAGTTTCCGTAGCCATTGCCGTCACATCTCCCGTTCTACACTGCCGACCCAATACACACTATTTCGGACACGCCGCCCAGCAATCCGCAGGGCGGACCGGCCGAGGGTGTCGCGCATTATCGCCCCACTTGCCGCTTTCCGGGACCGGTACAGCTTACGTTGTACAACGCATCGAGGTTCGTCGGGGTGTCCCGCAGATCACAACAACACACCGATTGGCGTCAAGATTCCTAAGGCGAGCCGGAGTTGACGTTTCCTTTGCAGACGCCGGGCCCCGCCGGAAAGGTTCCGGCGGGGCCCGGGGAGCGCAGGGCTACTTGCCCGTGAACTTCTCGTACTCCTTGAGCACCTCTTCGGTCGGACCGTCCATGCGCAGCTCACCGCGCTCCAGCCACAGGACCCGGTCGCAGGTGTCCCGGATCGACTTGTTGTTGTGACTGACCAGGAACACGGTGCCGGCGTGCTCGCGCAGCTCGCGGATCCGGGCCTCGGACCGCTTGCGGAACGCGGCGTCACCGGTGGCCAGCGCCTCGTCGATCATGAGGACGTCGTGGTCCTTGGCGGCGGCGATGGAGAACCGCAGCCGGGCCGCCATGCCGGAGGAGTAGGTGCGCATGGGCAGCGTGATGAAGTCGCCCTTCTCGTTGATGCCGGAGAAGTCGACGATCTCCTGGTAGCGCTCCCTGATCTGCTCCCGGGACATGCCCATGGCGAGGCCGCCCAGGATGACGTTCCGCTCGCCGGTGAGGTCGTTCATCAGGGCGGCGTTGACGCCGAGCAGCGAGGGCTGGCCGTTGGTGTAGACCCTGCCCTTCTCCGCGGGCAGCAGGCCGGCGATGGCCCGCAGCAGGGTCGACTTGCCGGACCCGTTGGAGCCGATCAGGCCGATCGCCTCGCCCCGGTAGGCGACGAAGGAGACCCCGCGCACGGCGTGCACCTTGCGGACGCCGCGCGCCGCGTCGTCGGAGCCGCGCTTGACGATGCGGCTCAGGGCGGCCGTCGCGCTGCCCTTGCCGGACCTGGCGCCGTTGACGCGGTAGACGATGTGCACGTCCTCCGCGATGACGGTGGGGATCCGCGCCCCCTGCTGCTCCGTGTCGTTCAGCTCAGCCACGACCGTACCGCTCCTCCGCCTTCCAGAAGTACACGAAACCGCCCGCGAAGACGACCAGCGCCCAGGCCAGGGCGACGGCCCAGACGTGCGGCGGGAGGTTCTCGGAGCCGTAGCCGTCGATCAGCGCGAAGCGCATCAGGTCCATGAAGACGGCCGCGGGGTTCACCTGGAGGAGCAGGCGCGCCCACTCCGGCCGGTGTTCCATCATCTTGCTGATGGAGAACATGACACCGGACATGTACATCCAGGTGCGCAGCACGAACGGCATCAGCTGGGCCAGGTCCGGCGTCTTGGCGCCCAGCCTGGCCACGATCATCGCCAGGCCGGTGTTGAAGAGGAACAGCAGCACCAGGGTCGGCAGGACCAGCAGCCAGGACAGGCCCGGGGTGGTACCGAAGCCGATCACCACGGCGATCATGACGATCATCGAGAACAACAGCTGCTGGAGCTGCTGGAGCGCGAAGGAGACCGGCAGCGCGGCACGCGGGAAGTGCAGCGCCCGCACCAGGCCGAGGTTGCCGGAGATCGCGCGCACGCCGGTCATGATCGAGCTCTGCGTGAAGGTGAACGTGAAGACGCCCGTGACCAGGAACGGGATGTATATGTCCTGGGACATCCCGCGGCTGGCGTGCAGGATGACGCCGAAGATGAAGTAGTACACGGCCGCGTTCAGCAGCGGTGTGGCCACCTGCCAGACCTGGCCGAGCTTGGCCTGGCTGTACTGGGCGGTGAGCTTCGCCTGGGAGAAGGCGAGGACGAAGTGCCGGCGTCCCCAGAGCTGGCGTACGTACTCGACGAGCGAGGGACGTGCGCCGCTCACCGTGAGCCCGTACCTGGCGGCCAGCTGCCCCGCCGTCAGGCCCTCGTCGGGCGACGGCACCGCGCTCACCGCGATTCCGACGTCATGCGTTGTCTCACTCAAGGGTGGAAGCCTTCGTCCTCGGATTCGTCTTACGTGCGTCTTACGAAATTGTGCTACCGGAGGTGACACGTATCCGCCATGGGACACGTTTCCGGGGCTGTCCGCGCGCCGGACACCCCCGGGAACGCGGACACGCACCTTCGAGCTTCTCAGATCACCGGAGGCCGGCCCAGTCGCGTGAGCTTCCACACGGTGCGCCACCGCATGGGCCGACGGGGTCCGCACGGGGTGGTCCAGCCCTCCCGGAAGCCGGCGAACCAGGCGTGCAGGGCCGGGCGCGAGGGGCGCCGCACCAGGGTCAGCAGCATCCACACCCCGAGGTAGACGGGGACCAGCGGGGCGGGCAGGTTGCGGCGCGCGAGCCACACCCGGTTGCGGGCGACCATCCGGTGGTAGACCGCGTGCCGGGAGGGGGCGGTGGTGGGGTGGTTGAGGACCATGTCGGAGCGGTAGTCGATCATCCAGCCGGCGTCCAGCGCCCGCCAGGCCAGGTCGGTCTCCTCATGGGCGTAGAAGAACTCGTCCGGCAGGCCGCCGACCTCGGCGAGGACCTGGGTGCGGACGGCGTTGGCGCCGCCCAGGAAGGTGGTGACCCGCGAGGAGCGCATCGGGTCGGCGGCCCGGAGCCTGGGCACGTGCCGGCGCTGGGTCTGCCCGGTCTCCGGGTCGGCGATGCGGAAGCTGATGATGCCGAGCCGCTGGTCGGCCGCGAAGGCCTGCCGGCACAGCTCGGCGGTGTCGTGCTCGGCGAGCAGGCCGTCGTCGTCCAGGAAGAGCAGTATGTCGACATCGCGGCCGCTCGGGCCGAAGGCCTCTATACCGACGTTGCGGCCGCCGGGGATGCCCAGGTTTTCCGGCAGCTCCATGGTGCGGACGCCGTCCGGGACGTCCGGGACCGGCGAGCCGTTGCCGACGACGACGACCTCGACCCGGTCGCCGTCCTGCTTGGCGACCGAGTCGAGGAGGGCACGCAGTTCGTCGGGGCGGTTGCCCATGGTGATGACGACCGCGCCGACCTTCAGCCCGGCGCTCACCGCAGCCTGCTCGACGCGAGGACCGAGACCAGGTGCAGCAGGGTCTGCAGGAGCGCGATGCCGGCGAGCACGGCGGTGCCCAGCCGGGTGAAGAAGAGGTCACCGCGGACGTGGTCCACGATCGCCAGGGCCAGGATCAGCAGCGAGGCCTCGATGCCGAGGATCAGCCGGTGGAACCGGAGCAGGGCGGCGGCCCGGCGGGCCAGGGCCATGCCGGAGGAACGCATCTCGGCGGCCGCCTCCTTGACCACCGGCAGCCCGGCCTGATGCCGGGCGACGCCGACCAGGTCGGTCTCGGCCTTGATCAGGATGGCGCCCAGCGCGGCCAGGGTGCCGAGGAAGGCCCACAGCCAGTCGATACGGCCGCTGCCGAACAGGTCGGCGGCGCGCAGCCCGAGGCCGACCAGGACGGCCGCGTCGGTCAGGTACGCGCCCACCCGGTCGAGGTAGACCCCGCCCAGCGAGTACTGCTGCTTCCAGCGCGCGACCTCGCCGTCGACGCAGTCCAGGAGCAGGTACATCTGGACGCAGACCACGCCGAGCACGGCGCCCGTGATCCCCGGCACCAGCAGGGCCGGGGCCGCGAGCACGCCGAAGACGGTCATCAGGTACGTGAGCTGGTTGGGCGTGACCCTGGTGTTCACCAGGTAGCGGTCGACCCGCAGGGACACCTCGCGCATATAGAGGCGCCCCATCCAGTGCTCACCGCTGCGCCGGTCCTTGACCCCTGCGGGGTGGACGACCGGACGGAGTTCAGCTACCGATGGCCTTGACATAGTCGACGTAGAAGTCCTTGATCTGGTGGGTCTTGAGGTTGAGGTGTTCGAGGATGGTGTAGCGGCCGGGCCGGGTCTCCGGGGCGAACTCGACGACCCGGACGAACTCGTCCACGGTGAAGCCGATCTCCTCCGGCAGCACCGGCAGTCCGTGCCGGCGCAGCACATCGGCCATGAACGCGGACTCCTCGTGGGCTCCGCGCAGATACATCGCGAAGGCCGCGCCGAGCCCGCACTGCTCGCCATGGCTGGCGGCACGCCTCGGGAACAGCAGGTCGAAGGCGTGGTTGATCTCGTGACAGGCGCCGGAGGACGGGCGGGAGTCGCCCGACACCGACATGGCGATACCGCTGAGCACCAACGCCTCGGCGAGCACCTGGAGGAAGTCGTTCTCCCCGATGCCGCCGGGGTGGCGCAGCACCGCCTCACCGGCCTGCCGGGCCATGGCGGCCGCCAGACCGTCGATCTTCTCGCCGGTGACGCGGTGGGACAGCTCCCAGTCCGCGATCGCCGAGATGTTGGAGACGGCGTCGCCGATGCCCGAGCGCACGAAGCGCGCCGGGGCCTCCCGGATGACGTCGAGGTCGATGACGACCGCGATCGGGTTCGGCACGCCGTAGGAGCCGCGGCCCGCGTCGTTGTCGAGGGTGGCGACCGGCGAGCACAGGCCGTCGTGCGCGAGGTTCGTCGGCACGGCGACCAGGGGCAGTCCCACCCGCGCGGCCGCGAACTTGGCACAGTCGATGATCTTGCCGCCGCCGAGGCCGACGACCGCGTCGTAGCGGCCCGCCTTGATCTCGCCGGCCAGCCGGATCGCGTCGTCGAGGGTGCCGCCGCCGACCTCGTACCAGGTGGCGCCGGGCAGGCTCGGCGAGATTCGCTCGCGCAGCCTCGCGCCGGAGCCGCCGCTGACGGCGACGGCGAGACGGCCGGAGTGTGAGATGCGTTCGTCGGCGAGCACGCCGGCCAGGTCGTCGAGGGCACCCGGGCGGATGTCGACGACGACCGGCGAGGGGATCAGCCTGGTCAGTACTGGCATGCGATCTCCCGTCCCCTGGCGAGATCGTCGTGGTTGTCGATCTCGACCCACCGGACGTCGCCGATGGGCGCGACGTCGATGCGGAAGCCGCGGTTGACCAGCTCCTGGTAGCCGTGCTCGTAGAACTGCTGCGGGTCGCTCTCCCAGACCGTCTTCAGCGCGTCGGCGAGCTCGGGGGCCGCGTCGCCCTCGATGAGGGTGACGCCGATGTACTCGCCGGTGGCCTCGGCCGGGTCCATCAGCTTGGTGATCTTCGTCATGCCCTGGCCGGCGCCGACGACGACCTTCATCTCCTCGTCGGCGAGGTCCTTGACCGTGTCCAGCGCCAGGATGATCTTCTTGCCCTCGCCGCGGGCGGCGAGCAGCGTCTTCTCGACGGAGACCGGGTGGACGGTGTCGCCGTTGGCAAGGATCACGCCGTCCTTGAGGGCGTCACGGCCGCACCACAGGGAGTAGGCGTTGTTCCACTCCTCGGCCTTGTCGTTGTCGATGAGAGTGAGCTTGAGGCCGTACTTCGCCTCCAGGGCCGCCTTGCGCTCGTACACGGCCTCCTTGCGGTAGCCGACGATGATCGCGACCTCGGTCAGGCCGATCTCGGCGAAGTTGCCGAGGGTCAGGTCGAGCACCGTGATCGAGTCCTCTATCCCGGCGGGCCCCACCGGCACCAGCGCCTTGGGCAGGCTGTCGGTGTAGGGGCGCAGACGCCGTCCGGCGCCGGCCGCCAGCACGAGGCCGATCATGCGGGTTCTCCTTCATCGTGTACGGCGGGCGCCCCTGCGGACGCCCAGAAGCGGATGCTCTCGACGAGCACCAGCCCGGCCACGGCCACGGCCAGGACCGTGAGCGCGACCTCGAACTGCGTGGCGGTGAGTACCGCGGCCACCACGGTGACCAGCAGCGTTCGCCCTTCCTGCCCCCCGATGGCGCGGACCAGCCAGGCCGGCGGCGCCCCGGCGTCGCCGCGGATGCGGTACACCGTGTCGTAGTGATGGTAGGCGACGGCGGCCACCAGGCCGAAAGCCGCGGGAAGGGTTCCGTTCACCCCGGATTTGCCTGCGAGGACGAGGACGGTGCCGTACTCGGCGGCCCGGAACAGGGGCGGGACCAGCCAGTCGAGGGCGCCCTTGAGCGGGCGGGCCAGGGCCTGGCCGGAGGCCAGCGCGTAGACGACGGCACCCGCGACCGGCGCCCAGGTCACGCCCGAGAAGAGGGAGACGGTGAGAACCGCCACTCCGGCGAGCGCCACCAGGAGCGGGGAGCCGAGCCGGGCGGGCAGCACGCGGGAGGCGAATCCGGCGAGCGGGCCGTTGTCGGCGAGGTCGGCCAGCGCCCGGGCGGCCCGGTCGGTCCGCCTGGCCTTGCGGGTCAGCGAGCGCAGCACGCGCCCGGCCGTGGTGTAGGTCGCGGCGAGGGCGCAGCCCACGAGCAGCACGTAGAAGGTGATCCGCGGCGTCGTCGCCGCGGTCAGGACGGCTATGAGAGCCCATCGTTCGCCGATGGGCAGGACTATCATCCGGCGCACCCAGACCGTCCAGCCGACGCTGTCGAGCCGGTCGGAGAGGGCCGCGGTGGGACTGGTGTTGGCGGTGGCGTCGTGGTTCGCCTCGTTGAACGAGAAGTCGACGACGTGCCGGCAGGTCTGCAGGATCATCGCGCCGAGCGCGAGGGCCCAGACATCGTCGTGGCCGCCGCCCCGGGCCGCGCCGAGGGCGAGGCCCGCGTAGTAGGCGTACTCCTTGGCCCGGTCGAAGGTGGCGTCCAGCCAGGCGCCGAGCGTGGAGTACTGCAGGGAGTAGCGGGCCAGCTGGCCGTCGGTGCAGTCCAGGACGAAGGACGCGATCAGCAGCACGCCCGCCGCGACGAACCCGGCCCGGGTGCCGGTGGCCGCGCAGCCCGCCGCTATCAGGGCGGTGAGCAGGGAGGCGGTGGTGACCTGGTTGGGGGTCAGTCCGCGCCGGGCGCACCAGCGGGCGAGGTAGCGGGAGTACGGGCTGATGAAGAAGGTGGTGAAGAAGCCGTCCCGGGACTTCACCGCGGATTTCAGGCGTACGGCCTCGTCGTCGACGGCGGCGACGGCCTGCCGTGCCTCGTTGCGGGCCTGCGGGTCGGCGGGGACGGCGGCGACGAGACTGCCCAGCTCGGGGCGGTGCACGTCGGCGTCCAGGGCGGTGACGAGGCCGTCGACGGCGAGGTCGGTACCGCCGCCGGCCGCGGCCTCCCGGGCCAGTGCCGAGGTCAGCGCCTGGCGGCCGGCCGGCTGGGCGGTGACGGCTCCGGGTATCGCGGCGAGCGGGAAGCGCGGGTCGGTGAGGCCGAGGCGCAGGGCGTGCGGATGCCCGACGAAGCGGGCGTCGACGACGGCGACCCGCCGGTCGGCGGGCACGGCCGCGAGGAGGGCCGCGGTGCCGGCGCTGTCCGGGGCCGTGGACACCTCGAAGCCGAGCGCCCGCAGATCGCTCTCCAACGACGATCCGGGGACCGGCTGGCCGGTGACGATGGCGGTCGGCAACCGAACTCACTCCCTGGTGTGCCGGCGACGGGCGCCGGTTTCTCCTGCGTGGTGGGGCGTGGTGTGCCTGGTTGCCCCCGGGCGGCATTCGGCAGAGGCTATCGGATGGTGCGGACTGCTTGTTCACCGGCCGTTCACGGCACGGACGACCCGCTCTGCCCCGGCCTTTGCCGAGATCATCATCCGTGATCCCGGCCCCGGCTCACAAACCGTGCTCACAGAACGGGCATTGAGGACATGGGGCGCTGCGGCACCGAGGAGCGTCCGGCGGCGGCCCGGGGTGAGCGCCCGTTCATGAAGGGTGACTGAGGGTGCCCTGACCTGGGATTCGTTTCCGCAGGTCAGGGCACATGACAACGGTGTTCACCGTCGCGTTGCCGGATACCCCCCACCCGTAGTTCACTGTGATCCCCGGCGGAACAGAGGAGGCGTATCCCATGGGGGCAGGGCACGACCACGGTCACACGCACGCCCACGCGCCGACCACCGGCACGGCCGCGGCGGCCTACCGCGGCCGGCTGCGGGTGGCGCTCGCCATCACCCTCGGGGTGATGGTGGTCGAGATCTTCGGCGGCCTGCTGGCCGACTCGCTCGCGCTGATCGCGGACGCGGCCCACATGGCGACCGACGCCCTGGGTCTGGGCATGGCGCTGCTGGCGATCCACTTCGCCAACCGCCCGGCGAGCACCAACCGCACCTTCGGCTACGCCCGCGCCGAGATCCTGGCCGCCCTGGCCAACTGTCTGCTGCTGCTCGGTGTCGGCGGCTACGTGCTGTACGAGGCGGTCCAGCGGTTCCTGACGCCCGCGGACACCGAGGCCCGCGTGATGATCGTGTTCGGTCTGATCGGCCTGGTCGCCAACATGATCTCGCTCACCCTGCTGGTGCGCGGCCAGCAGGAGAGCCTGAACGTGCGCGGCGCCTTCCTGGAGGTGGCGGCCGACGCGCTGGGCTCGCTGGCGGTGCTGATCTCGGCCGTGGTGATCCTGACCACCGGCTGGCAGGCGGCGGACCCGATCGCCTCGCTGCTCATCGGACTGATGATCGTGCCGAGGACGGTGAAACTGCTGCGCGAGACCCTGGACGTCCTGCTGGAGTCGGCACCCAAGGACGTGGACATGGCCGAGGTGCGGTCGCACATCCTCGCGCTGGACGGCGTGCAGGACGTCCACGATCTGCACGCCTGGACGATCACCTCGGGGATGCCGGTGCTGTCGGCGCACGTGGTGGTCCGCTCGGACGTGCTGAACGCCATCGGCCACGAGAAGATGCTGCACGAACTGCAGGGCTGTCTCGGCCATCACTTCGACGTGGAGCACTGCACCTTCCAGCTGGAGCCGGTCGGGCACGCGCAGCACGAGGCCCGGCTCTGCCACTGACCGCGCCGCGGTCCGCCCGGGCCGCCGGAACGCAGGGAACGCATCGGTCCGGACTCCCCCCGGCGTCCTGGTGTTCGAGACCCCCGGGCGGTTCCCGTCCGCACCCGTAGGGCACGATCAACTACCGGGTCCCTCTTCCGGCGTGCCCGTGCCGGGAAGTGCCGGGAGTGTCGGATTCGTACGGCAGACTTGGTACGAAGACCGAGGCGAAGGATGGGTATGCCGATCACACCTGCCACCGCGACGCACAGCACGTCGAAGGGCACAACGGACGCGATCTTGCTTGAACTCGTCGACGAGAAGGGTGTGACCATCGGGACCGCGGAGAAGCTGGCCGCGCATCAGCCACCCGGGCAGCTGCACCGGGCGTTCTCCGTCTTCCTCTTCGACGAGCAGGGCAGACTCCTGCTCCAGCAGCGGGCGCTGGGCAAGTACCACTCCCCGGGCGTGTGGTCCAACACCTGCTGCGGCCACCCCTACCCCGGCGAGGCCCCGTTCGCGGCGGCGGCCCGCCGCACCTTCGAGGAGCTGGGGGTCTCCCCCTCGCTGCTCGGCGAGGCGGGCACGGTCCGCTACAACCACCCGGACCCGGCCTCCGGACTCGTGGAGCAGGAGTACAACCACCTGTTCGTCGGCATGGTGCAGGCACCGCTCGCGGCGGACCCCGAAGAGGTCGGGGAGACCGCGTTCGTGACGGCCGCCGAGCTGACCGAGCGGCACACCCGGGACCCCTTCTCGGCGTGGTTCATGACCGTGCTGGACGCGGCCCGTCCGGCGATCAGGGAGCTGACGGGCCCGTCCGCGGGTTGGTGAGCGGCCTCACGGCAGCGCCGCGGGTTTGAGCGGCAGGGCGGCCCAGATCACCTTGCCGCCGCTCGACGTGTGCTCCACGTCCACGACTCCGCCCGCCTCCCTGGCCACCTCCCGCACCAGCAGCAGCCCCCGGCCGCCGGTCTGCCCGTGGTCGGCCTCCAGGGCGGTCGGGCGGTAGGGGTGGTTGTCCTCCACCGACACCCGCACCCACTCGGCGCCGACGGCGACCTCGACGGCGAGCACCGGCGACAGCAGCGCCGCGTGCTTGACCGCGTTGGTGACCAGCTCGGAGACGATCAGCAACAGCCCGTACACCAGGTCCTCCGAGACCGGGACGCCCTGGCGCTGGAGCAGGTCCCGTACGGCGCGCCGCGCCTGCGGGACCGAGGCGTCCACGGCGGCGGCGGTGAACCGCCAGACTCCTTCGTACGGCAGCGGATCCGGCGGCGGAGGGCCGCCTCCCTCTGGACGCGGGTCGTGCCCGCGCCCGTGGTTCTCCATGGTCCGGTCGCCACCCTCGCGCTCGATTGTCACCACACGACGAGTGTTGGTAACGACGCCCTCCGCTCCGGATGACTGAACACAAGTCAGCGACTATCGAACGCTTCTGACCGTCGACGCACGACAAGGTCGGTCGAGAGACCGTTCCTGTCCCAGTAAAGTCGACTTCGCGCACTATTACGGTTGTACTGCAACACCTGGGGCGGGGCCGCGCCGCTTGCCGGCACCGTCACGCCGATAGCATCCCGCCCATGGAGCCCCACCTCTCCCACCAGGTCACCGGCGCCGTGGCCACGGTGGTCATCCACAACCCGGTCAAACGCAACGCGATGACCGCGGCGATGTGGCGAGCCCTGCCGCCCCTGCTGGACGAGCTGTCGGCCGACCCGGGCGTCCGGGCCCTGGTGCTGACCGGCGCGGGCGGAACCTTCTGCGCCGGTGCCGACATCTCCACCCTCCAGGGCTCTCCCGCCGAGGCGCAGTTCCTCGCCTGCGCCGCCGAGGAGGCACTCGCCGCGTTCCCCAAGCCGACCCTCGCCGCGGTCCGCGGCCACTGCGTCGGCGGCGGCTCGCAGCTCGCCGCGGCCTGCGATCTGCGGTTCGCCGAGGAGGGCGCCCTCTTCGGCGTGACCCCGGCCAAGCTCGGGATCGTCTACCCGGCCTCCTCCACCCGCCGTCTGGTGGCCCTGGTCGGCCCCGCGGCCACCAAGTACCTGCTGTACTCCGGCGAGTTGATCGACACCGAGCGGGCGCTGCGCACCGGCCTGGTCGACGAGGTGCTGCCCGTGGGCGAACTGACCGGGCGGGTGGCCGAGTTCACCCGGATCCTGACCGCGCGCTCCCAGCTGACGCAGGCGGCGGCGAAGGAGTTCGTCAACGGCCGTACCGACCGCGACGGCCACTGGACGGAGCAGGCGCGGGGCAGTGGCGACACCGCCGAGGGCGTCGCCGCGTTCCTGGAGCGCCGCCGGCCGCGGTTCAGCTGGGCCGTCCCCGGCCGAGGATGAAGCGGGCCGTACTCGATCCCGAGCCGCCCGGCCGCGGTGACGTACCTGCCGTCGGCGACGACCTGTTCCCCGCGACGACCGCGACAACGGATTTCCCGCCTTTCCTGCCGGCGCGGGCCGAAGGCCGTACCGTCAGGACACGCACGGCACTGGAGTCCGTACCGACCAGTCGGTAACGTGCTCGCCATGACCACTGCCGTCCTGGAGCCGCGCGCCGGCCGCCGCTGTCACACCCTGCTCAATTCCCTGCACGCGACCCACTTCTTCAGTCCCGAGCTGGCCGAGGAACTGGCCGCGCTCGGGGTGACCCACCCGCGGGCCGTCAACTTCGCGGTGCGGGCTGCCGCGTTGGGGCCGGTCGGGCCCGGCACGGTGACGGCCACGTTCTACAACTACAAGTACGAACTGGTCGCCCGGCACGTCCCGGCCGTCTGGGAGACCGCCTCGCCGGGCGACGTGCTCGCCGCACGCGCGCGTGCCGTCGACGCCTCCATGCGACGACTGCTCGGCGCCGACACGGTGGCCTGCGCCGAGATGGCCGAGGCCGCGCGGCTCGCGCTGCGCGCCGCCGAGGCGTGTTCCCGCTCCGGCCGCCCGCTCTACGCGGCGCACGCGGATCTGCCGGTGCCCGAGGAGCCCCACCTCGCCTACTGGCACGCGACCACGCTGCTGCGCGAGCACCGCGGTGACGGGCACCTCGCGGTGCTGATCTCGGCCGGGCTCGACGGGCTGGAGGCGGTGGTGACCCACACCGCGACCGGCAAGGGCATGGCCCCGAAATGGGTGCTGGCCACACGGGGGTGGAGCCAGGACGACTGGGACGCGGCCGTGCGGCGGCTGCGGGAGCGCGGGCTGCTCGACACGGCGGGCGAGCTGACCGAGGCGGGGGCCGCCCTGCGGGCGGAGATCGAGTCGGAGACGGACCGGCTGGACCGGGCGCCGTACGAACACCTGGGGAGCGACGACGTGGCCCGGCTGACCGACCTGGCCAGGGGGTTCGCGGGGGCGGCCCTCGCCGCGGGCGCCTTTCCGGCCGATCTGGTCGGCAAGGGGTGAAAGCGGTCGGCTGACCCCCCTCGCGGTGACTTCGTGTCGCGGAACGGTGCCCTGAGGCCCGGTTGTCGGTGTCACCTGCCACAATTGCCGCGCAACCTCAGTGGAGAAGGCGGTACGGGATCGTGACGACACCCGGGTCCCTGGTTCCAGGGTCCATCGAAGGCAGGATCGCCGAGGAGCTCGGCGTACGGGAGCGGCAGGTCAAGGCTGCCGTGGAGCTGCTCGACGGCGGTTCGACGGTGCCCTTCATCGCCCGCTACCGCAAGGAAGCGACCGAGATGCTCGACGACGCGCAGCTGCGCACGCTCGAGGAGCGGCTGCGCTATCTGCGGGAGCTGGAGGAGCGCCGGACGGCGATCCTGGAGTCGGTGCGCGAGCAGGGCAAGCTCACCGAGGAGCTGGAGGCGCGGATCCGCGGCGCCGAGACCAAGGCGCGGCTGGAGGACATCTACCTGCCGTACAAACCGAAGCGGCGGACCAAGGCACAGATCGCGCGGGAGGCCGGCCTGGAGCCGCTGGCCGAGGGACTGCTGGGCGATCCGACGGTGGAACCGCTGGCCGCCGCCGCCGCGTTCGTGGACGCCGACAAGGGCGTCGCCGATCCGCAGGCGGCCCTGGAGGGTGCCCGGGCGATCCTCACCGAGCGGTTCTCGGAGGACGCCGACCTCATCGGTGAGCTGCGCGAGCGCATGTGGGTGCGTGGCCGGCTCGCCGCGAAGGTACGGGAGGGCAAGGAGGAGGCGGGCGCCAAGTTCGCCGACTACTTCGACTTCGCCGAGCCGTTCACCGAGCTGCCCTCGCACCGGATCCTGGCGATGCTGCGCGGCGAGAAGGAGGAGGTCCTCGACCTCGTCCTGGAGCCGGAGGAGCCGACCGAGGGGCCCTCGTCGTACGAGGGCATCGTCGCCCACCGGTTCGCGATCGCCGACCGGGGCCGGGCGGCCGACAAGTGGCTCACCGACACGGTCCGCTGGGCCTGGCGCACCCGCCTGCTGGTCCACCTCGGCATCGATCTGCGGCTGCGGCTGCGTACGGCCGCCGAGGACGAGGCGGTGGACGTCTTCGCCGCGAACCTGCGCGACCTGCTGCTCGCCGCTCCGGCCGGCACGCGCGCGACGCTGGGCCTGGACCCCGGTTTCCGTACCGGCGTGAAGGTCGCCGTCGTCGACGCCACCGGCAAGGTCGTCGCCACCGACGTCATCTACCCGCACGTCCCGGCGAACAAGTGGGACGAGGCGGTCGCCAAGCTCGCCCGTCTCGCCACCGAGCACACGGTCGAGCTGATCGCGATCGGCAACGGCACGGCGTCCCGCGAGACCGACAAGCTCGCCGGTGAACTCATCACCCGGCACCCGGAGCTGAATCTCACCAAGGTGATGGTGTCGGAGGCGGGCGCGTCCGTGTACTCGGCGTCCGCGTTCGCCTCCCAGGAGCTGCCCGGCATGGACGTGTCGCTGCGCGGCGCCGTCTCCATCGCCCGCCGGCTCCAGGACCCGCTCGCCGAGCTGGTCAAGATCGACCCGAAGTCGATCGGTGTCGGCCAGTACCAGCACGACCTGTCCGAGGTGAAGCTGTCGCGGTCGCTGGACGCGGTGGTGGAGGACTGTGTGAACGGCGTGGGCGTCGACGTGAACACCGCGTCGGCCCCGCTGCTGTCCCGGGTCTCCGGCATCACCTCCGGGCTCGCCGAGAACATCGTGGCCCACCGGGACACCAACGGGCCGTTCACCTCCCGGGGCCAGCTGAAGAACGTGGCGCGGCTCGGCCCGAAGGCGTACGAGCAGTGCGCGGGCTTCCTGCGCATCCGCGGCGGCGACGACCCGCTGGACTCGTCGAGCGTCCACCCCGAGGCGTACCCCGTCGTACGGCGCATGGTGAAGGCCTCGCAGCAGGAGGTGGCCGCGCTCATCGGCAACACCGGTGTGCTGCGCTCGCTGCGGCCGGGCGACTTCGTGGACGAGACGTTCGGTCTGCCGACCGTCACCGACATCCTCAAGGAGCTGGAGAAGCCCGGTCGCGACCCGCGTCCCGCCTTCAAGACGGCCACGTTCAAGGAGGGCGTCGAGAAGATCTCCGACCTGTCCTCCGGCATGATCCTGGAGGGGGTCGTCACGAACGTGGCGGCGTTCGGCGCGTTCATCGACATCGGCGTCCACCAGGACGGTCTGGCGCACGTCTCCGCGCTGTCGAAGACCTTCGTCAAGGACCCGCGGGACGTGGTCAAGCCGGGCGACATCGTCAAGGTGAAGGTCCTCGACGTGGACGTCCCGCGCAAGCGGATCTCGCTGACGCTGCGGCTGGACGACGAGGCGACGCCTCAGGGCGGCGGCCGGCAGGGCGAGGGCGGCGAACGGCGACAGCGCGGCGGACGTCCGCCGCAGCAGCGGCAGCAGGGCGGCGGCCGTGGCGGCCAGGGACAGGGCGGCGGTGCGCGTCAGGCGCCGGCGCCCGCCAACAGCGCGATGGCCGACGCTCTGCGCCGGGCCGGGCTGCTGGACGGCGGCAAGAAGGGCAAGCGCTGACTCCGCCCATGGGAGGTCGTGGGGAACCGCGGGTCCGTCGTCGACGGTCGCGCGGTTCCCGCCCCCTTACCGGGCGAGTTCGGTCAGTTTGCCCGCCGCGACCTCAAGGCGGCGGGTCACATGGACCGCGTCCAGCATGCGGCGGTCGTGGGTGACCAGGAGGAGGGTGCCCTCGTAGGCGTCGAGGGCGGACTCCAGTTGTTCGATCGCGGGCAGGTCGAGGTGGTTCGTCGGCTCGTCCAGGACGAGGAGGTTGACGCCCCGGCCCTGGAGCAGCGCCAGCGCGGCCCGAGTCCGTTCCCCCGGCGACAAGGTGGCCGCGGAGCGCAGGACGTGGTCCTGCCTGAGGCCGAACTTGGCCAGCAGGGTGCGGACTTCCGCCGGCTCGGTGTCCGGGACGGCCGCGCAGAAGGCGTCCAGCAGGGCCTCGGTGCCGTGGAAGAGCTTGCGGGTCTGGTCGACCTCGCCGACCAAGACCCCCGAGCCGAGCGCGGCGTGCCCCGCCTCCAGTGGCACCCGGCCCAGCAGCGCGCCGAGCAGCGTCGACTTGCCGGCCCCGTTCGCGCCGGTCACCGCGACCCGGTCGGCCCAGTCGATCTGCAGGGACACCGGTCCGAAGGCGAAGTCCCCGAGCCGTACCTCCGCGTCCCGCAGGGTGGCCACCACCGAACCGGAGCGCGGGGCCGCCGCGATCTCCATGCGCAGCTCCCACTCCTTGCGCGGCTCCTCGACCACGTCCAGGCGTTCGATCATGCGCTGGGTCTGGCGGGCCTTGGCGGCCTGCTTCTCGCTGGCCTCGCTGCGGAACTTGCGGCCGATCTTGTCGTTGTCGTTGTTCGCCTTGCGCCGGGCGTTCTTGACGCCCTTGTCCATCCAGGAGCGCTGCATCTGCGCGCGGTCCTGGAGGGCGCTCTTCTTGTCGGCGTACTCCTCGTAGTCGTCGCGGGCGTGCCGGCGGGCCGTCTCGCGTTCCTCCAGGTAGGCGTCGTAGCCGCCGCCGTAGAGGTTGACCTGCCGCTGGGCGAGATCGAGTTCGAGGACCTTGGTGACCGTGCGGGTGAGGAACTCGCGGTCGTGGCTGACGACGACCGTGCCGGCGCGCAGGCCGGTCACGAAGCGTTCCAGCCGCTCGAGACCGTCCAGGTCGAGGTCGTTGGTCGGCTCGTCGAGCAGGAAGACGTCGTAGCGGGACAGGAGCAGGGAGGCGAGGCCCGCGCGAGCGGCCTGGCCGCCGGAGAGGGAGGTCATCGGCTGGTCGAGTCCGACGGCCAGGCCCAGGGAGTCGGTGACCTCCTCGGCCCGCTCCTCCAGGTCCGCGCCGCCGAGGCCGAGCCAGCGCTCCAGCGCGGTGGCGTACGCGTCGTCGGCCCCCGGCGCCCCGTCGACCAGGGCCTGGGTTGCCTCGTCCATCACCCGCTGTGCCTCGGCGACGCCGGTGCGGCGGGCGAGGAAGGCGCGCACGGTCTCGCCCGGCCGGCGCTCCGGCTCCTGGGGCAGATGGCCGACGGCCGCGGTCGGCGGGGAGAGCCGCAGTTCGCCCTCTTCGGGGGCGGTGAGGCCGGCGAGCAGCCGCAGCAGGGTGGACTTGCCCGCGCCGTTGGCACCGACCAGACCGATCACGTCCCCCGGCGCGACGACGAGGTCGAGCCCGGAGAAGAGGGAGCGGTCGCCGTGCCCGGCGGCGAGGTTCTTGGCGACGAGGGTGGCAGTCATCAGATGGCCGATCCTAATGCGCCCGGGAGCCCGCCTTCAGCCCCCTCTCGCCGCCGGTCAGCGCGTCACCGCCGCCACCAGCACGCTGCCGGAGGTCCGGGCCACGACGTAGACGCCGTCCTTGGCCGCCTGACCGTCGAGCGGGATGCGGTGGCTGCCGGGCTCCAGGACTCCGTCGAAGAGGTCCTGGGCGCGCAGGCGGGAGAGCCGGTCCAGGCGGTAGGCGGTGAGCCGGACCCGGCACGGCGAGGTGACCTCGATGCCGGCCGTGCCGTCGGCGGCGACCAGGTGGGTCAGCCGGCGCTGCGGGAGTGCGCTGTGGTCCAGGGCGTGTTCGATCTGGGCGACGAGGACGGGGACGATCGGGGCGAACCCGTCGACGTAGGCGGCTTCCGCGCCGGCCCGGTCGAACGCCCTGCGTACGGCGGCCCGCTCGGCCTCGCCCACCGTGGGGCCGAAGGCCACGGCACCGTAGCCGCGGAGTTCCTCGGCCAGGACGCCCTCGGCGTCTCGGGTGATGTCGGCGCCGATGCCGATGGTGCGCAGGGCCGCGGCCAGCTTGGCGAGCAGGGCGACTCGCGCGCCGATCAGCAGGACCCGGCGGCCGGGCGGGGGTCCGGGGTCCTCCAGGAGGGCCCCGAGGGCCCTGCGGTACTCGGGGCCGGGGAAGCGGAACGGGCCGATGCCGGGGTAGCCGTTGAGTTCCAGGTCGGCGTGTTCGTCGGTCTGCCAGGCGAAGTCCCGCCAGACGTAGTCGTCGCCGTCCCGCTCGATGACCGCGGTGACCGCGCCGCAGCCCAGGTCCTCGCAGTCGGGGCAGCCGTAGATGACGTACCGTTCACCGGGCAGCGGCGCCTCGGACTCCAGCAGCAGGCCGCGGACCTGGGCGGTGAAGATCGCGGGCGGCACGTCGGAGGCGAGCGGGGAGACGGCGTCCAGGTCGGAGAGCTGGAACAGCAGCGGGGACCCGTCGACGACGAAGTCCACGAAGTCCCGGTGGACCTGGTAACCGCCGTCGGCGCGGACGCCGCCGGCGCGCATCGCCGGGGCCAGGCCGAAGGTCGCGTATGCGGCACACATGCTGTGAGTATCCCCAGAACGGGATGATCTGAGCGCGGCATGACATATTCGGCTAGCGTCCCGGCATGGACCGAGGGCTGAGTGACGAAGTGATCGTGGTCGGCGGCGGGGTCGTCGGGCTGACCACGGCGGTGGTGCTGGCGGAGAGCGGGCACCGGGTGCGGGTCTGGGCACGGGAGTCCGGCGAGCGCACGACCTCGGCGGTCGCGGGTGCGCTGTGGTGGCCGTACCGGATCGAGCCGGAGCGGCTGGTCGGTGACTGGGCGCTCGAATCCCTCACCGTGTACGAGGACTTGGCGGCGCGGTCCGCGCAGACGGGCGTACGCCTGGTCGAGGGTGTACACGACGGGCTGCGGCTGGACAGGCTGGGGCCGTGGGCGGCCCGGGTGCCGCTGGCCGACACACCTGAAGGGCTCTCGGCGCGGCTGCCGTTGATCGACATGCCGGTCCATCTCGGGTGGCTGCGGCAGCGGTTGGAGGAGGCGGGCGGGACGGTCGAGGAACGGGTGGTGCGCGGGCTGGGCGAGGTGCGGTCGGCGGTGGTGGTGAACTGCAGCGGGCTGGGGGCCCGTTCGCTGGTTCCCGATCCGGCGGTGCGTCCGGTGCGCGGGCAGCTGGTCGTGGTGGAGAACCCGGGCATCACCACCTGGTACACCTCTGCCGAGAAGACCGCGGCAGGACCTGGAGGAGGGGCCGAAGGAAGTGTCTCGGCCTACTTCTTCCCACAGCCGGGAGGACTGCTGCTCGGGGGCACGGCGCACGAGGACGCCTGGTGCCTGGAGCCCGATCCGGACATCGCGGCCGGGATCGTGGCGCGGTGCGCGGCGGTACGGCCGGAGATCGCCGGGGCCCGGGTGCTGGGGCACCGGGTAGGGCTGCGCCCGTACCGGGACGCGGTACGGCTGGAACGTCAAATCCTGCCGGACGGGCGCCTGCTGGTGCACAACTACGGGCACGGCGGGGCCGGGGTCACGGTGGCCTGGGGCTGCGCACGTCAGGCGGCCGGGCTGGTGGATCCGGGCCCGGCCGCCTGAGCGGTCAGCTCGCGGGGACCCGCCGCACGGTACGCGGGGCGCGCACTCCGGTCAGGTCGCCCGTCCCGGGGGCGGTCCAGCGCGCGGAGGTGGCGCGGGCGAACGCGGCCGCTCCCCCGACGAGCGGGACCCGGGCCGCGGTGCGGGACAGGTCCAGGGTGAGCGTCGGCGTCGTGGACGGCGGATCGATGAGGTCCTTGTCCGTGCCCGCGACGATCAGCGCCAGCCGGTGCCCCTTGGGTACGACGTGGTCGGTGGCGGCCAGGTCGAGGGTGATCGTGTACGTCCGGCCCGGGGTGAGCGGGACGCCCTTGCCGGGGTCGGCGTAGGTGCCGAGGTCGGCCCAGCCACGGCTGAGGACCGTGAAGTCGACGGCCTTGGTCCTGGCCGCGGTCCTCAGGAAGCAGGCGCTGTCGCCGGCCGTGCTCTCGCCCCAGCAGGTGCGGTCGGTGAGCGTGGTGATGCCCTCGGCGGCGTCGGCGTAGTCCCGGATGGTGTCGGGGCCGAGGTCGACCAGGACGGCGGTCAGGTGGGCCGTCGAGGTGGTCGGGGTGGCGGTGACCGTGACCTCGGAGGAGCCGGACAGGCGCAGGTCGCGGCTGAGCGGCGCGGTGAGGAAGCCGGCCTTGTCCGCGGTCGGGGTGGCGATCTGGGCCGCCCAGTCGGTCTCGCTCCGCGTCGGGTCGTCGGTGAACGTCTCGGTGCCCGTCTTCCGGCTGAGGCCGAGAATGCCCACGCCCGCCCGGGCCCCGGCGGCGGGACGCAGGGTGGTGGCCGCGGTGCCGCGCGGCGGCCAGACGGCGGAGGTCACCCACTGGTCGGGGTGCCGTTCGACGTCGGCCATCGGCTCGCGGTCGATGCCGTTGTCGTAGCCGAGGAGTTCATGGTCGAACCAGCGGTGCAGCGTGTCGACCCAGGCTCCGCGCCGGTAGTCGAAGGGGTCGACGTGCCCGGTCTGGGAGAGCCAGATCTTGCGCTCGACGCCGTTCTTGGCGAGGGCGTCCCACCACTGGCCGAAGTTCTTGGTGCGGACGTTGAGGTCCTGCATGCCGTGCACGAGGAACACGCTGGCGCGTACCTTGGCGGCGTCCCTGACGTAGTCCCGTTCGGTCCACAGACCGGTCCAGTCGCCGGTGCGCGGCGCGCCGTCGACCAGTTTCTGCTGGACGGCACCGCACCTGGCGTAGGCGTCGTCGCTCTCCACCGCGCCGGCCAGCCAGTCGGGCCCGGAGTCGTAGAGCGGGGCGCCCTGGGCGAAGTAGTAGTCGTACCAGGAGGAGATGGCGCTGATCGGGACGATCGTCTTCAGACCCTTGACGCCGGTGGCGGCGACGCCGTTGGCGATGGTGCCGTCCCAGCTCTTGCCGATCATGCCGGTCCTGCCGTTGGTCCAGCCGGCCTTGACGGCGGTGCCGCCGGTGCGGCTGCTGTAGGCCTTGGCGCGGCCGTTCAGCCAGTCGACGACGGCCTTCGCGGACTGGATGTCCGAGCGGCCGCCGACGTCGACACAGCCGTCGGAGCGGTTGGTGCCGGCCAGGTCGACGCCGACGACGGCGTAGCCGCGGGGCACGAAGTAGTTGTCGTAGAACAGCGGCATCCGGACGACGTTCCCGGCGGCGTCGTACGTCTTGAGCTGGCTCTCGTTGCCGCGTCCGCAGCACGAGTAGTACGGGCTGGCGTCCATGATGACCGGCACCTTGCGCCCCTGCGCGGCGGGTTCGGCGGGCCGGACGATGTCGGCGGCGACCCGGTCGGTCCTCCCGTCGCCGTCGGAGTCGAGGCCGGTGTCCACCCAGACGGCCTCGCGGATGGCGTCGGCGTAGGAGTAGACCGGCCTGCTCTCGCGCGGGGCTGTCCCGGCCGCCTGGGCCGCGACCGGGCTGAGGAAGGCGGCCGCCAGGGCCCCGACGACCGCGATGACGAACGGTCTCCAGATCGTGAAGCGCGTGCGTTTCGGCATGCGGCGGACGCTACCCCCGTCAACTCCTGTGCAAAAGACGGCATCTGAGGGACCGACAGCACTGATTGCGGCCGAATGGCGATCGTGTGACAGCAGGGGCCGTGGACAGGCCAGGGGCCACAGGGACTGAATAGGATCCGAACAGTTTTCGTGCTCCATCGACTTGGCGTTCCCGTCCGGGCGTGACGGGCGCCTCGGCCCCCTACCGACCTGGAGTTCTCGTGCACCGCAGAATCCTCGCGCCGGGCGCCCTCGCGGCGGCCTCCCTGCTGCTGGCGATCCCGGCATCGGCCGCGAGTCACAGTCCCGGCGCGCCGGGCATCGGCGACCCCTACTACCCGTACTACGGCAACGGCGGCTACGACGTCTCCCACTACGATCTGCGTCTGCAGTACCAGCCGGCCACCGACGAGCTGGCCGGTACGGCGACGATCCTGGCGCGCACCACACAGGACCTGTCCAGCTTCGACCTGGACTTCCTGCTGGACGTGAGCGAGGTGCGGGTCAACGGCGCGACAGCGGCCTTCACCACGTCCGGACAGCACGAGCTGGTCGTCACCCCGAAGTCGCCACTGGCGAAGGGCACGCAGGTCACGGTCGTCGTCCGCTACAGCGGGGTACCGTCCACGAAGAGCGCGTACGGCTTCAGCACCTGGCACCGCACGCCCGACGGGGCGGTCGCCGCGGACGAGCCCGAGTCCGCCTGGTGGTGGTACCCGAGCAACGACCACCCGCTGGACAAGGCCACCTACGACGTCTCCGTCGCCGTCCCCGACGGCACCCAGGTCGTCTCCAACGGCTCGCTCCAGTCGACGAGTTCGCAGCGCGGCTGGACCCGCTACAACTGGCGGCAGAACAGGCCGCAGGCGACCTACCTGACCACGCTGGCCGTCGGGAGGTTCGACATCACGACGAGCACCTCCGAGGGAGGGGTGCCGGTCGTCAACGCCTACAGCAAGGACCTCGGCGACAACGACGGGGCGGCGCGGGCGAGCGTGGAGCGCACCGGGGAGCTGGTCGACTGGCTCTCCGGTTATTTCGGGCCGTATCCCTTCAGCTCGGCGGGCGGGTACGTGCCGAACACGACGACGGGGTACGCGCTGGAGACCCAGACCCGTGTGTACTACAGCCCCAAGCAGTTCGCGAACGGCTCCAACACCTCCGTGGTGGTGCACGAGCTGGCGCACCAGTGGTACGGCGACGACGTCTCCGTCAAGGGCTGGAAGGACATCTGGCTCAACGAGGGCTTCGCGCGCTACGCGCAGTGGCTGTGGTCCGAGCACGAGGGCGAGGGGACGACGCAGGAACTCGCCGACTACGTGTACGCGTCGCACCCGGCCGACGACGCGTTCTGGACGGTCAAGCCGGGGGATCCCGGTCCGGACGACCAGTTCGACATCGCCGTCTACGACCGCGGGGCCCTGGCCGTGCAGGCGCTGCGGAACGCGGTCGGGGACGGCGCCTTCTTCGCGATCCTGAAGGGGTGGCCGAGGGAGCACGCGTACGGCAACGCGTCGGTGGCCGACTTCGAGGAGTACGCCGAGAAGGTGTCCGGGAAGTCGCTGTCGGGGCTGTTCGACGCGTGGCTGTTCGAGCCGGCGAAGCCGGCGGTACCCGCGCTCAAGGCCGCGGGCGTGCCTGACCAGCCGAGGTCCTGGAAGAAGATCGAGGCGACGAACGACGTGCACTGAGCGGTTGCAGGGTGCGGTGAGCGGGGGGCTGCGGGCCGGTTGCGGCTGGTCGCGCAGTTCCTCCCCCAGCGCCCCTGGAAGGGCACCTCAGCTCCGTGGTCGTACACCGTGACCGCCAGTCCCCGTCTCACCAACCGCTCCGCTGTCAGTGGCTCCCCGCGGGACCACCTGCCGCCTGCCAGGCCGCAGCCTGTGCGGGGCATGTGGACAAAGGCGCCGAGCGCGAGCGTCCCGTCGGCCAGCTTGGTCAGGGCCGTGTCGCTCGCCCCGCAGCGGACCGGTACGCCCTTGCTGCCGGATCTGGGCGCGGTACGCCCGCTCCGGCTCCGGCCAGCGGCGCGAGAGTGCGAGCACGAAGCCCTTCCCCCGGCCCCCCAGGTCGTTGCAGACATGGGCGATCACCTTGACGCCCTTGCCCGACGGCGCGGGTGGCGTCACCCCGGATGTAAGTGATCTCCGACATGACGCCACCGTGGGCGATGCCACTGACAGTGGCGCTGACCTGCTACTTCGTGAGCCGCGACAGCTCCTCGTCGGCGGTCTGGACCACCCTGCGGCGGACGCCGAACCAGCCCGCCACCAGCAGGGCGGCGATGACCGGGATGAGCAGGAGGGTCTTGCGGCCCACCTCCGGGTCGTTCCACATCATGCCGAGGCAGACCAGCAGGAAGACGATCGTGGCGATCTCGGTGACCGGGCTGAAGCGGAGACGGAAGGAGGGACGGCCGACCAGGCCCGCCTTCGCGCGGCGGACGAAGACCAGGTGGCAGAGCATGATGATCACCCAGGTGCTGATGATGCCGAGGGAGGCGACGTTCAGCACGATCTCGAAGGCCTGGCTGGGCACCAGGTAGTTCAGGACGACACCGAGCACGCAGACCGCGCAGGTCAGCAGGATGCCGCCGTAGGGGACCTGGCTGCGGTTCATGCGGGCCGTGAACTTCGGGGCCGATCCGGCCACCGCCATGGAGCGCAGGATGCGGCCGGTGGAGTACAGGCCGGAGTTGAGGGAGGACATCGCCGCGGTCAGGACCACCAGGTTCATGACGTCGCCGGCGCCCGAGACGCCGATCTTGGAGAGGACCGTCACGAAGGGGCTCTGGTCGGCCGAGTACACCGAGCCGGGCAGGAGCAGGGCGAGCAGGACGACCGAGCCGACGTAGAAGATGCCGACGCGCCACATGATCGAGTTCACCGCGCGTGGGACGACCTTCCCCGGCTCGGCGGTCTCGCCGGCCGCGACACCGACCAGCTCCAGGGCCGCGTAGGCGAAGATCACGCCCTGCATGACCAGGATGACCGGCATCAGCCCGTGCGGCAGGACACCGCCGTGGTCGCCGATGGCGCTCAGACCCGGGGTCTGGCCGTCGACCTTGTGCTGGGTGGCGAGCAGGAAGATGCCGATCAGCATGAAGCCGACCAGGGTGGCGACCTTGATGATCGCGAACCAGAACTCCATCTCGCCGAAGATCTTCACCGAGATGAGGTTCACCGCGAGGACCACCGCCAGGGCGATCAGCGCGAGCGTCCACTGGGGGATGCTGGTGAACATGGACCAGTAGTGGGTGTAGAGCGCGATCGCGGTGATGTCGGCGATGCCGGTCGTCGACCAGTTCAGGAAGTACATCCAGCCGGCGACGTAGGCGCCCTTCTCGCCGAGGAACTCACGCGCGTACGACACGAAGGATCCGGACGACGGGCGGTAAAGGACCAGCTCGCCGAGGGCGCGTACGACGAAGAAGGCGAAGATTCCGCAGACCAGGTAGGCCAGCGCGAGCGCCGGGCCCGCGTTGTGGAGCCGTCCGCCTGCGCCGAGGAAGAGGCCGGTGCCGATCGCGCCGCCGACGGCGATCATGTTGACGTGGCGGGCCTTGAGGTCCTTGCTGTAGCCGGCGTCGCCCGCGTCCGCGGGCGTCTGGGCCGCGTCGGTCCGGGTGGCGACGGCCTGTGCCGTGTCCACGGCGTTCTTGCTCACAGGTGGTTCCACTCTCTGGTGCGCCCGAGCGGGTCGCGCTCGGGTGTCCGGACGTACTCGGTCGGCGCACTCGGTGACGGCACGGACCGAGGTGCCACCTTCCCCGGCCACCTGGGCGTATGCGATGGCACACGTCACACAGCGGCACTTCTCACAAGATGATGATCTAGTCATGTGGATGAATTTTTGGCGAACAAATGATCATCGATGACATGGCGATGCCGGTGTCACAGTGCCGCTGTGACAGCGATACTGCTGCACATGACGACCCACACCGACAGCGACTCCGGGGAGCCGGTGCTCACGATCGACGAACTGGCCGCCCGGGCCGGCACCACGGTCCGCACGGTCCGGTTCTACGGCACCAAGGGGCTGCTTCCGCCGCCGGTGATCGGTGCCCGCCGGGTGGGTCACTACGGGGCCGGACACCTGGCCCGGCTGGCGCTCATCGAGGAGCTTCAGCACCAGGGCATGACACTGGCGGCGATCGAACGCTATCTGCACCGGCTGCCGCCCGGGCTGACCGACCACGACCTCGCCATCCACCGGGCCGTGGTGGCCTCCTGGGCGCCTGACACCGAGGAGAGGGTGAGCGCCGGCGAGCTGCGCCGGCGGGCCGGGCGGCAGCTGGACGAGGGGGACGTCGAGCGGCTCGTCGCGATGGACGTCGTACGGCCCGACGGAGACGCCTACCGCGTCGACCCGGGCCTGCTCCGGCTCGCCGTGCAGCTGCTGGACGTACCGCTGTCCGAGCAGGCGATCCTGGCCGCGCGCACCGTGCTGGTCGAGCACTCGCGCTCGGCCGCCCACGCGCTGGCGCAGGTGTTCCGGGCCGAGGTGGCGGAGCGGACCGAGCAGGATGTGAGGTCACTGTCCGCCCATGTGCAGCCGCTGGTGGTGCAGGCGCTGCTGACCACGTTCCAGCGGTCGCTCAGGCACGAGGTGCACCAGTGGCTCGCCGGCCCGGAGGAGTCCCGGCCCTCCTGAGACGGGGGCCGGGACCGGGCGGTCCGGTCAGCGGCCGTCCGTGAAGGTCTCCCCCTTGTCCGCCTTCTCCACCAGCAGCGCGGGCGGGGTGAAGCGGTCGCCGTAGGTCTCCGCCAGCTCACGCGCGCGGGCCACGAAGCCGGGCAGGCCGGCATCCGCCCCGCCGTAGGCGCCGTAGCCGTTGATGTACTGGAGGACACCGCCGGTCCAGCCGGGGAAGCCGATGCCGAAGAGCGATCCGATGTTGGCGTCGGCGACCGAGGTCAGGACGCCCTCCTCCAGGAGGCGGACGGTGTCCAGTGCCTCCGCGAAGAGCATCCGCTCCTGCATGTCACGGAACGGGATCTCACGACCCGGCTCGGTGAAGTGCTCGCGCAGGCCCGGCCAGAGCCCGGCGCGCCGGCCGTCCTCGGCGTAGTCGTAGAAGCCGGCGCCGCCGCTGCGGCCCGGGCGGCCGAACTCGTCGACCATGCGGTCGATGACGGCCTCGGCCGGGTGCGCGGTCCAGGTGCCGCCGGCCTCCTCGACGGCCAGCTTCGACTCGCGGCGGATCTTCTGCGGCAGGGTGAGGGTCAGCTCGTCCATCAGGGAGAGGACCTTGGCCGGGTAGCCGGCCTGGGCCGCCGCCTGCTCGACGGAGGCCGGTTCGATGCCCTCCCCGACCATGGCGACACCCTCGTTGATGAAGTGGCCGATCACCCGGGAGGTGAAGAAGCCGCGCGAGTCGTTGACGACGATCGGCGTCTTGTTGATCTGCCGGACCAGGTCGAAGGCGCGTGCCAGCGCCTCGTCGCCGGTGCGCTCGCCCTTGATGATCTCGACGAGCGGCATCTTGTCGACGGGCGAGAAGAAGTGCAGGCCGATGAAGTCCTGCTGGCGCTCGACTCCCTCGGCGAGGGCGGTGATGGGGAGCGTGGAGGTGTTGGAGCACAGCAGGGCGTCGGGGGCGACGACCGACTCGATCTCCTGGAACACCTTGTGCTTGAGCGAGGTGTCCTCGAAGACGGCCTCGATGACCGCGTCGCAGCCGGCGAGGTCCTGCGGGTCGGCGGTGGGCGTGATCCGGGCGAGCAGCGCGTCCGCCTTCTCCTGGCTGGTGCGGCCCTTGGCGACGGCCTTGGCGCACAGCTTCTCGGAGTAGGCCTTGCCCTTCTGCGCGGCCTCGGCGGAGACGTCCTTGAGGACGACGTCGATGCCCGCGCGGGCGCAGGAGTAGGCGATACCCGCGCCCATCATGCCCGCGCCGAGGACGGCGACCCTGGTGACCTTGCGAGGCTCGACGCCCCCCGGCCTGTTGGCGCCGGAGTTGACGGCCTGGAGGTCGAAGAAGAACGCCTGGATCATGTTCTTCGAGATCTGCCCGGCGGCCAGCTCCACGAAGTAGCGGGCCTCGATGACCTGGGCGGTCTCGAAGTCGACCTGGCTGCCCTCGACGGCGGCGGCGAGGATGCGGCGCGGCGCCGGGTAGGGGGCGTTGTTGGTCTGCTTGCGCAGGGAGGCCGGGAAGGCCGGCAGGTTGGCCGCGAACTTCGGGTCGGCCGGGGTGCCGCCGGGGATCCGGTAGCCCGGGACGTCCCAGGGCTGATGGGACTCCGGGTGGGCGTCGATGAAGGCGCGGGCCTTGGCGAGGAGATCCTCGGGGCTGTCGGCGACCTCGTGGACCAGGCCGTTCTCCTGGGCCCTGCGCGCGTTGTACTGGGTGCCCTGGAGGAGGACCTTCAGCAGCGCGTCGGCGATGCCGAGCAGGCGCACGGTGCGGACGACACCACCGCCGCCCGGGAGGAGGCCGAGGGTGACCTCGGGACAGCCGATCTTGGTGCCGGGGGTGTCGAGGGCGACCCGGTGGTGGCAGGCCAGGGCGAGTTCGAAACCACCGCCCAGGGCAGCGCCGTTGATCGCGGCGACGACGGGCTTGCCGAGGGTCTCGATGCGGCGCAGGTTGCGCTTGATGGCGAGGCCGCCGTCGAAGAGGTCCTGGGCGGTCTCGGGGGTGACCCGGATGAGGTCGCGCAGGTCGCCGCCGGCGAAGAAGGTCTTCTTGGCGGAGGTGAAGACGATGCCCCGGATCGAGTCCTGCTCGGCCTCCAGCCGGTCGGCGACCGCGGCGAGGGACTCGACGAAGGCCGCGTTCATGGTGTTGGCGGACTGGTTCGGGTCGTCCAGGACCAGGGTGACGACGCCGGTGTCGTCCTTCTCCCAGCGGATGGTGGTGCTCTCGGTCATGTGAGGGTCTCCGTGAGGTCTCTTGGTTCCGCCGGGGTTTTCAGACGCGCTCGACGATCGTGGCGATGCCCATGCCGCCGCCCACGCACAGGGTGGCCAGCCCGTAGCGCTTGTCCTGGCGCTCCAGCTCGTCGACGAGAGAGCCGAGGATCATCGCACCGGTGGCGCCGAGCGGGTGGCCCAGCGCGATCGCGCCGCCGTTGACGTTGACCTTGTCCAGGGACAGGCCCATGTCCTTGACGAAGCGCAGCACGACCGCCGCGAACGCCTCGTTGATCTCGACCAGGTCGATGTCGTCGATGGTGAGTCCGGCCTTGGCGAGTGCCTTGCGGGTGGCCGGGGCCGGGCCGGTGAGCATGATGGTCGGCTCGGAGCCGGAGACGGCGGCCGCGATGATCCGGGCACGCGGGGTCAGGCCGTGGCGCTCACCGATCTCCTTGGTGCCGATGGCGACCAGGGAGGCGCCGTCGACGATGCCGGAGGAGTTGCCCGCGTGGTGGACGTGGTCGATCTTCTCGACCCAGTGGTACTTCTGCAGCGCGACCGCGTCGAACCCGCCCAGCTCCCCGATGTCGGCGAAGGAGGGCTTGAGCTTGGCGAGCGAGTCGGCGGTGGTGCCGGGGCGCAGGTGTTCGTCGTGGTCGAGGACGACCAGGCCCGCGCGGTCCCTGACGGGGACCACGGAACGGTCGAAGCGGCCCTCCTTCACGGCCGTCGCCGCACGCTCCTGGGAGAGCGCCGCGTACTCGTCGACGTCCCGGCGGGAGAAGCCCTCGATGGTGGCGATCAGGTCGGCGCCGATGCCCTGCGGCACGAAGTTGGTGGCCAGGTTGGTCATCGGGTCGTTGAACCAGGCGCCGCCGTCGGAGGCCATCGGCACCCGGGACATGGACTCGACGCCGCCCGCGAGGACGAGGTCCTCGAAGCCGGAACGGACCTTGGCGGCGGCCATGTTCACGGCCTCCAGGCCCGACGCGCAGAAGCGGTTCTCCTGCACGCCTGCCACCGTGTCGGGCAGGCCGGCGGCGATCGCGGCGATCCGCGCGATGTCGGAGCCCTGGTCGCCGACCGGGCCGACGACACCGAGCACGATGTCGTCGATCGCGGCCGGGTCCAGGCCCGGAAAACGGCCCTGGATCTCGTGGATGAGTCCGACGACCAGATCGATGGGCTTCGTGCCGTGCAGGGCGCCGTTCGCCTTGCCGCGGCCGCGCGGGGTGCGGATCGCGTCGTACACGTACGCTTCGGTGCTCACTGACAAGCCTTTCAACGAGGGTTCGGTGGCGGTGGGGGTCAGAGCCAGTTCTTGACGGTCTCGACCAGGCGGGCCGGATCCGGGCCGACGGGGATCACGTCCAGCGTGGTCACGCCCGCCTCGCGGAAGGCGGCGACGCGCTCGCGGACGTATCCCTGCGGGCCGCACAGGGATATGAGCTCGCAGAACTCGTCGGGTACGGCGGCCGCCGCGTCCCGGTGGCGGCCGGCGAGGTAGAGCTCCTGGATGAGCCGGGCCTCCTTCTCGTACCCGTAGGCGACGGCCAGGTCGTTGTAGAAGTTCTTGCCGGGTGCGCCCATGCCGCCGACGTACAGGGCGATCCGGGGCCGGGCCAGGTCGCGGGCGGCCGCCGCGTCCTCGCCGATGGCCAGCAGCCCCCCGGCGGCGATCCGCAGCGGCCCGAGGGCCGGGTCGCGGCGGGCGGCACCCTCCGCCAGTGGCGTCCCCCAGACGTCCTTGGCCTTCTCGGGGATGAACAGGGTGGGCAGCCAGCCGTCGGCGATCTCTGCGGTCATCCGGACGTTGGCGGGGCCGAGGGAGGCCACGTAGAGCGGGACCTCGGCGCGGACCGGCCTGGTCAGGATCTTCAGGGGCTTGCCGAGGCCGCCGGGGCGGGGCATGTCGGTGATGCCGTGGTGGTCGATGGTCTCGCGGCGCAGGATCCGCCGGGTCAGCTCGATGGTCTCGCGGGTGCGGCCGAGCGGCTTGTCGTAGGCCTTCCCGTGCCAGCCCTCGACGACCTGGGGGCCGGAGGCGCCGAGGCCGATGATCGCCCGGCCGCCGGAGATCGCGTCGAGGCCGGCGGCCGTCTGGGCGATGAGGGCGGGGGTGCGGGAGTAGACGTTGAGGATCGCGGAGCCGATCTTCATCCGCTCGGTGCGGGCGGCCAGGTAACCCATGATGGTGGGCGAGTCGAAGCCGTAGGCCTCCGCGACCCAGACGGTGTCGAGGCCCGCCGACTCCAGCGCGGCCGCCCGGTCCGCCGCGGCCCGCGGGTCGCCCGCGTAGTCGAGGAAGGTCGAGAGCTCCATCAGGCGGTGTCCTTGTCCTCGTCGAGCAGGGCGGGTACGGCCCAGTCGCGGGCCACCTCGATGGTGTCCGCGCCGGGCCGGGCGGGCGCGGTGCGTACGGCCGTGGGGGTCACCGAGAACCGGGGGGCAGGGGCCGGCTGGGTGATGCCGCCGTGGTGGGTGAAGGTGCCGCGGGCGGCCAGATGGGGGTGGTGCGGGGCCTCGCCCAGGGAGAGCACGGGGGCCACGCAGGCGTCGGAGCCCTCGAAGACGGCCGTCCACTCCTCGCGGGTGCGGGCCTTGAAGCGGACCGCGACCCGCTCGCGCAGCTCGCCCCAGCGAGTCCAGTCCTTGCGGGCGTCGGCCAGGTCGTCCAGGCCGCCCAGCAGCCTGAGGAACTCGGCGTAGAACTGCGGCTCCAGGGCGCCGACCGCCATGTGTCCGCCGTCGGCGGTCTCGTAGGTGCCGTAGTACGGGCAGCCGCCGTCCAGCAGGTTGGCGGCGCGCCGGTCCTGCCAGCCGCCCGCGGCCACCATGCCGTGGATCATCGCGGCCAGGTGCGCGGTGCCGTCCACGATGGCGGCGTCCACGACCTGGCCGGTGCCGCCCGCGCGCGCGTGGTGCAGCGCGGCCAGGACGCCGACGACCAGGTAGAGGGCGCCGCCCGCGTAGTCGCCGAGCAGGTTGGCGGGGACCGCCGGGGGTTCGTCGGGGCGGCCGATCATGCCGAGGGTGCCGGTGAGGGCGATGTAGGCGATGTCGTGGCCCGCGCGGCGGGCCAGCGGTCCCTCCTGACCCCAGCCGGTCATCCGGCCGTAGACCAGGCCGGGGTTGCGGGCGTGGCAGTCCTCGGGGCCGACACCGAGGCGCTCGGCGACGCCGGGGCGGTAGCCCTCGACGAGGATGTCGGCACGCTCGGCCAGGTCGAGGACGCGGGCCGGGCCGTCCGGGGCCTTCAGGTCGACGAGCACGGAGCGCTTGTTGCGGTTGGTGACGTCGTACGCCGGGTCGATGGCGAGGCCCTGGCCGCCGGGCCGGTCGACGCGGACCACGTCGGCGCCCAGGTCGGCCAGGAGCATGGCGGCGAAGGGACCCGGTCCGATGCCGGCCAGCTCGATCACGCGCACGCCGGAGAGCGGGCCGTGTCCTGGCGTCCCTGCCGTGGTCATGCCGCCCCCAGTCATTGACACAACTGATGTAACACCGACGATGCTAGGAACACGTTCTACCGAGCACAAGGGTGGACGAGCAAGCGCTTAGTCAAGATACCCGGTGGGGGTGCGTCCGCACTCCTCACGCTAGCCTCAGCCACCGACAACGGCACGGGTTGCACGACCGAGAGGTGTCATGAGCAGGCTGAAGACGACGGACCGTCCCTACGACATCGTGCTCTTCGGGGCCACCGGCTTCGTCGGCGAACTCACCGCCGGCTACCTCGCCGCCCACGCGCCCCAAGGCCTGCGCTGGGCGGTCGCGGCCCGGAACGAGCGCAGGCTGGAGTCCCTGCGCAAGCGGCTGCCGGCCGGCACGGAGGTCGGGCTGCTGCGCGCCGACGTCACCGAACCCGCCACGGTCCGCGCCCTCGCCGAACAGGCGCGCGTGGTGGCCACCACGGTCGGTCCGTACGGCCGTTACGGCGAGGACCTGGTCGCGGCCTGCGCGGACACCGGTGCGGACTACCTGGACCTGTGCGGGGAGCCTGAGTTCGTCGACCTGACCTACGTGCGGCACGACGCACGCGCGCGCGAGACCGGGGCCCGGCTGGTGCACGCCTGCGGCTTCGACTCGGTCCCGCACGACCTGGGCGCCTACTTCACCGTCCGCCACCTGCCCGAGGGCGTGCCGCTGACCGTGGACGGCTTCGTGACCGCCGACGCGGCCTTCTCCGGCGGCACCTTCGCCTCCGTCCTCGACCAGTTCGCGCGCCCCCGGCAGATGATCGCCGCCGCCCGGGACCGCGCCCGGTACGAACCCCGTCTGATGGGCCGCCGGGCGACCGCCCCGGCCGGACCGCCGCGCTTCGCCGGCGAGATCGGTGCCTGGGCACTGCCGCTGCCCACCATCGACGCCCAGATCGTGCGCCGCTCGGCGAAGGCACTGGACCGTTACGGCCCGGACTTCCGCTACCGGCACTACGCGGCCGTCCGGCGTCTTCCGATGGCGCTCGGCGGGATCACGGCGGTGGGCGCGGTGGCCGCGGCAGCCCAACTGCCGCCCGCCCGGCGCTGGCTGTCGGACCGGCTCAGGCCCGGCGAGGGGCCGAGCGAGGAGAAGCGGGCCCGCAGCTGGTTCCGGGTCCGGTTCGTCGGCGAGGGCGGCGGACGGCGGGTCTTCACGGAGGTCTCGGGCGGCGATCCCGGCTACGGCGAGACGGCGAAGATGTTCGCCGAGGCCGCGCTGTGCCTCGCCCTCGACGACCTGCCGGCGACGTCCGGCCAGGTCACCACGGCGCAGGCGATGGGCGACGCCCTGACCGAACGCCTGCGCGGGGCCGGAATCGGCTTCCGGGTGGCCGCCGTCCGCTAGCTCAGGACCAGGCCACGACCGTGCAGAACATGCCGGTGATCCGGGCGAACCCCGCCACCACGGCCAGGACGAGCGCCGCATCGACGGCGCGCTCGACGGGCTGGGCGGGGTCGGCCAGGGGCTTGGGCGCACGGGCTGTCGTCATGCGGGCCGGCCTGCCGCCGGCACCGGGGCGGCCACATCCGTACGCGTACTCGGTCCGAGTGCTCGGTCCGGGTGCTCAGGCCCGGGCCTGACGCAGTGCCCTGCGGCACAGCGCGTCCGCGCGGCGGGTGGTCTCCGGAAGGCGGTACCGCGGGGTGAGCGCCAGCGTGTGGGCACAGGCGTTGTCCAGGCTCACCCGGTGGCCGACGGAGACGAACACCGGCTTGACGCCGTCCCGGGTGCGCAGCGCCCTGCCGACCTCCTCGGTGCCGGCGAGGAGCGGTGCGTGGCTGCCGCGCGGCGCGTCCGGGTCGTCGTGGGCGAAGGTGAACGGGTTCTTGGCGACGCCGACGGTGGGCAGGCCGGTGAGGACGCCGAGGTGGCTGGCGAGACCGAAGCGGCGCGGGTGGGCGAGGCCGTAGCCGTCGCAGACGACCAGGCCCGGCGGGCAGGGCAGGGCGTCCAGGGCGGCCCGTACCGTGGGGATCTCGCGGAAGGCGAGCAGGCCGGGCACGTACGGGAAGGAGACCCGGCCGACGGCGGTGGCCTCGGCCACGGGCTCCAGGGTCGCCGCGTCCAGCACGACGGCCGCCGCCGCGACCAGGTCCCGCTCGTCGTCGTAGGCCACGTCGACCCCGGTGACGTGGCCGGCGCCCGGCGCCGGTCCCGGCTCGTCGAGGATCACCCGCCCCCGCAGGCCGTCCTGAACGGCCAGCGCCGCTTCCTCGGTCGCGGGCCAGTCCACAGGTACGGATACGGTCGTCATGGTGACCACGAGCGTACGACGCACACACACGCGCGTGCGGCCCACCGCCGCACGGCGCCGTGGACGCGGGGTGGGGCTGACCCGCCGTCATGCGCGCGCTCGCCGCCCGGACACCCGCGCGTCAGCGCTCCAGACGTGCCACCCGTCCCTGCTCACCGGCGGCCCAGCAGCTCACATCGGGGGTGCAGTCGACGGTGTCGTACGAACCGGTGTCGACGGTCCGCCAGGTGCGGCCGCCGTCGGCGGTCAGGTCGGTTCCGGTGGGACCGACGGCGAGGGCGGCGGTACGGCTGTGCGGGAGCCAGGCGGCACCGGAGCGGTAGGCGGGCGGCGGGGTGGTCGCGGGCTGCCAGGTGCGGCCGCCGTCCCGGGTGACCGCCGCGGCCCGCGGGGAGGACTGGTCGGCGCGGTAGTCGCCGCCGACCGCGAGGCCGTGGGTACGGTCCCGGAAGGCGAGGGCGAAGACGCCCTTGGCGGGATCGCCGGCCGGGACGGGCGTGTCGGTGGCGGTCCAGGTCAGTCCGCGGTCGGTGGAATGCAGCACGCGCGCGTGGGCGGCGCCGCCGGTGGCCAGCCAGGCGTCCTTCGGCCCGGAGGCGACCAGGCACTGGCCACTGGCCGCGAAGCCCGCCTCACCGTCCAGGGCGGCCGGCATCCCGGTGCCGGGCAGCACCCGCCAGGAGCGTCCGCCGTCCCCGGTGGACAGGATGCGGAACTTCCCGTCCACCGGGTCGCTCATGACGAGGCCATGACGGCGGTCGAAGAAGGTCATGCAGTCGTAGAAGGCGGCCGGGTCGGTGTTGCGGAACGACTCGGTCCAGGTCGCCCCGCCGTCATCGGTGCGGTAGACCCGGGATGCCTCGCCCTCCCCGATGGCCAGCACCACCGCGCGGCGTGCGTCGAACGCCTCGACGTCCCGGAACTGGAGGTCGGCAGCGCCCGGCGGAGAGACGTTCCGCCAGGTCGTCCCGCCGTCGGTGGTGCGCAGCACGGTGCCGGCCGTTCCGGCCAGCCACGCGGTGTGGCGGTCGACGGCGGCCAGACCGCGGAACCGCACGTCCGGTGTGCCGGTGTCCTTGACCACCCACCGCGGTGCCGGTGTCGCCGCGTGCGCGGAACCCGCGGTCAGCGCGGCCAGCGCCGCCGCGCACGCCACCCCCACCGTCACCGTCCGGCTCGTTCGTCCCGTCCGTCCTGACCGTCGCGTGCTCCCCAAGCGCCTCATGGCGCGGCAAGTTAGCCCACCGTCCCGGTGCCGTCCAGAGGGCCCGGCCGTCCCACGGGCCGGGTAAGCCCCGGGTGTGAATGAGCCCGGTGACAGAGGTCACTCGCACTTCGCGTGCACGGATCGGGCGCTTCCCTCGTCTCTTCCATTGCCAGGTCTCACACGCCCGGGAATTCGTCCAGCCGTCGCTAGGGAGCAGGCCTTGTCCACTGTCATCGAGCAGCCCGTAGAGGCCCGCCTGGTCGCCGCGTCGCCGCGGATGCCGAGCATTCCCGCCAGCCTGTGCTACGACAGCGAGGATCCCTTCGCCGTCCGTATGACCTTCCCGGCCCCGGCCACCCTGGAGGGCGTCGACGTCTGCTGGACGTTCTCCCGCGACCTGCTCACGGCGGGCCTGGACGCCCCGGAGGGCGACGGTGACGTCCGGGTGCGGCCGTACGGCTACGACCGCACCGTGCTGGAGTTCCACGCCCCCGAGGGCACCGCCGTCATCCATGTGCGCACGGACGAGATCCGGCGTTTCCTGGAGGCGACCGGCGAGCTGGTGGCCGCCGGCCTCGAACACCTCCGGCTGGACCTCGACCACGACCTGGCCGAACTGATGCGGGACGCCTGCTGAACCAGCCCTCCCTGGTCAGCAGGGCGTTGAGTTCGCCGTAGCCCAGCCCGTCCGCCAGCGCCCCGTAGGTCCCCGTGTCCAGCAGCTCCCGCGCGGCACGGCGGACGGCCGCGTGTGCCGCCTCGGCCAGGGCCGATCCGGCGCTCACCCGGGCCACGCCGAGGGCGGCCAGTTCGGCGACGGTCGGCGCACCCGGGCCCGCCAGCACGTTGAGCGGTCCCTCGACGCCCTCGACGAGCGCCGTGACCGTCTGCGGGTCGACGACCCCGGGGACGAAGATCCCGTCGGCGCCCGCGCCCCGGAAGGCGGCGGCACGTTCCAGGGTGGCCGCCACGTCACCGGTGGCACGCAGGAAGGTGTCGATCCGGGCGTTCACGAACATCGGCACGCCCTCCTTGTCGGCGGCCTCCCGGGCGGCGGCGATCCTCTCGGCCTGCTCCGCGACCGGCCTCAGCGGCCCGCTCCCCTCACCGTCGTACAACGCGTCCTCGATGTTGACGCCCACGGCGCCCGCCGCGAGCACCGCGCGGACGGTGTCGGCGACCCCTGCCGGGTCGGTGGCGTACCCGCTCTCGATGTCGGCGCTGACCGGAACCCGCACCGTGGCGACGATGCGGGCGACGGCCTCCACCGCACGGCCCCGGTCCAGCCGGTCGCCGTCGGGGGCGCCCAGCGCCCAGGCGAGCCCGGCGCTGGTGGTCGCCACCGCCGCGGCGCCCGCGTCCTCGGCGAGCCGGGCGCTCACCGCGTCCCAGGCGTTCGGGAGGACGAGCGGACGCCCCGGGACGTGCAGGGCGTGAAAGGCAAGGGCCTGTTCCCGAAGGGTGGTCAGGTTCGTCATGCGGACGACTCAACCATCCGGGGCCGGGCACGGGCCGGCAGGAATCCGACACGCAGGCGGGACGCGAGCCGCCGATCAATTGCGTTGACACCCCCTCGGCGGCCTCCTACCTTGGACGACGGTTCTGTTGCCGCCGATAGGAGAAGGACGTTGCTCGTCTGAGGATTCGAGACACCGCGTCACACCCGTGAGGTGTGTCCGTGGCGTTCGACCTCGGCGTGCGAGCCGTCCTTCGGCACAGGCAACTCCCCTGGCCCCGGCTGCCGTCCCGCGGTGTCTCGACACGCGTCTGTCCCCCGACACCGCAAGCAACCGCGAGGCGCCCATGTCTGCTTCCGTCACCTGTACGTCCCTGTCCTTCTCCTGGCCCGACGGCTCCCCCGTCCTGGACGGCCTCGACGTCGCCGTGGGCCCCGGCCGCACCGGTCTCGTCGGCGTCAACGGATCAGGGAAGTCCACCCTTCTCAAGCTCATCGCCGGTGAGCTCACCCCGTCCGACGGCACCGTGAAGGTGGCCGGCGAGGTCGGCTACCTCCCGCAGAACGTCACCCTCGACACCGCGCTGCGTGTCGAGGAGGCGCTCGGCATCGCCACCCGGCGGGCCGCGCTGCACGCCATCGAGGCGGGCGACGCGTCCGAGGCGCACTTCGAGACACTCGGCGACGACTGGGACGTCGAGGAGCGCGCGCTGGTCACCCTCGGCGAACTCGGGCTCGGCCACATCGGGCTCGACCGGACCGTGGGCGAGGTCTCCGGCGGTGAGTCGGTGCTGCTGCGGCTGGCCGCGCTGCTCCTGGACCGGCCCGATGTCCTGCTGCTCGACGAGCCCACCAACAACCTCGACCTGTACGCCCGCAGGCGGCTGTACGCGGCGGTCGCGTCCTGGCCGGGCCTGCTGATCGTGGTCAGCCACGACCGTGAACTCCTCGACCTGGTCGACCAGATCGCCGACCTGCGGGCCGGGGAGGTCACCTGGTACGGAGGCAACTTCTCGGCCTACGAGGAGGCGCTCGCCGTCGAACAGGACGCGGCCGAACGCATGGTGCGGGTCGCCGAGGCCGATGTCCGCAGGCAGAAACGCGAACTGTCCGACGCCCAGGTCAAGCTCGCCCGCCGCAAGCGGTACGGGCAGAAGATGTCCGAGCAGAAACGCGAGCCGAAGATCGTCATGGGGGCGCGCAAGCGGGCCGCTCAGGAGTCGGCCGGCAAGCACCGCATCATGCACGAGGAGCGGCTCAGCGAGGCGAAGGAGCGGCTGGACGAAGCGGTCGAGGCGGTACGGGACGACGACGAGATCCGCGTCGAGCTGCCGTACACGGCGGTACCGCCGGGCCGGAACGTGCTGACGCTGGAGAACCTGGAACTCGCGCACGGCTCACGGGTGAAGGGAATCCTCGATCTGCGCGGGCCCGAGCGGATCGCCCTGATCGGACGCAACGGCGCGGGCAAGACGACGCTGCTGCGCACGATCGCCGGGGAGCTGGCACCGGTCGCGGGCCAGGCGCACACGCACGTGCCGCTGCGTTTCCTGCCGCAGCGGCTGGACGTGCTCGACGGGGAGCTGACCGTGGCCGAGAACGTGGCCAGGTTCGCGCCGGGCGCCACCAACAACCGGATCCGGGCCCGGCTCGCCCGCTTCCTGTTCCGGGGCGCCCGCGCCGACCAGCGGGCGGCCACGCTCTCCGGCGGGGAACGCTTCCGGGCCGCGCTGGCCGCGCTGCTGCTGGCCGATCCCGCCCCGCAGCTGCTGATGCTCGACGAGCCGACGAACAATCTGGACATGGCGAGCGTGCGGCAGCTCACCACGGCCCTGGAGTCCTATCTGGGCGCCTTGATCGTGGCCAGTCACGACCTCCCCTTCCTGGAGTCGATCGGGATCACCCGCTGGCTGCTGGTGGCGGACGGCGAGCTGACGGGCACCACACCGCAGGAGGTGGCGAGTCTCAGGAGGGGCACAGCCTGACAACGAGGGTTTTGTCGACACGGACCCGCACTGCATGATGTCCGTCCGGCGCCCCGCACTGGGCGCCGGACCCGACCGCCGACCCCGGAGACCCGTCGTGCCCAGCAAGAAGGCCCTCATCCGCCGTCCCAGCCCGCGCCTGGCCGAAGGCCTGGTGACGCACATCGAGCGGGAGAAGGTCGACGTCGAGCTCGCCCAGGACCAATGGGAGGCGTACGCGAAGACGTTGCGCACGCACGGCTGGGAGACCATCGAGGTCGACCCGGAGGACGACTGCCCGGACTCGGTCTTCGTCGAGGACACCGTCGTCATGTACAGGAACGTGGCGCTGATCACCCGGCCCGGCGCCGAGTCCCGGCGCGCGGAGACAGCCGGGGTCGAGGAGGCGGTGGCCCGCCTCGGCTGCTCGGTGAACTGGGTCTGGGAGCCGGGCACGTTGGAGGGCGGTGACGTCCTCAAGGTCGGCGACACCGTCTACGTCGGCCGGGGCGGACGGACCAACGCGGCCGGGGTGCAGCAGGTGCGGGCGGTGTTCGAGCCGCTGGGCGCGCGGGTCGTCGCGGTACCGGTGAGCAAGGTGCTGCATCTGAAGTCGGCGGTGACCGCGCTGCCGGACGGAACGGTGCTGGGGCACATCCCGAACGTGGACCGGCCCTCCCTCTTCCCGGGCTTCCTGGCGGTCCCCGAGGAGGCCGGCGCCCATGTGGTGCTGCTGGGCAGCGGCAAGCTGCTGATGTCGGCGAGCGCCCCGAAGACGGCGGAACTGCTGACCGACCTCGGTCACGACGTGATCGCCGTGGACATCTCCGAGTTCGAGAAACTGGAGGGCTGTGTGACGTGCCTCTCGGTGCGGCTGCGGGAGTTGCACGCCTGACCGGGTGATCGAGTCACTCCACCGGCCCTGGGACCTGCGGGTCCCAGGGCTGCTTGGCGTGTCCTGGCGCGACCTGGGCACAGCGCCTGATCAGCGATCTTTACAGCGCACTTAACCTACGGCTTCGTAACCTACGGATTCGTAGCCTACGATCACGTAGGTTTCCGGCACCGCTCGCCGGTTCTCTCCTGTTCATCCGCTCTTGTTCGGCGTCCCCCTGGAGTTCTCGTGACGATCACTTCTTCCCATCTCGGCAGCTCGTCCGCATGGACCGACGCGCGGCTGCTGTACGCCCTGGAGGAAGTGGTCGAAAAGGAACTGAACCGCCATCTGAAGGTGGCCAAGGACTGGATGCCGCACGAGTACGTGCCCTGGGGGGACGCCCGTAACTTCCCCGGCTTCTTCGAGGACGGCGAGGCCTGGGGCAAGGAGCAGTCCAAGGTCACCGAGATCGGCCGGATCGCTCTGGTGGTGAACCTGCTCACCGAGGACAACCTGCCCAGCTACCACCACGAGATCGCCTCGCTGTTCGGCCGAGACGGCGCCTGGGGCACCTGGGTGCACCGCTGGACCGCCGAGGAGGGCCGGCACGGCATCGTGATGCGCGACTACCTGCTCGCTTCCCGCGCGGTCGACCCGGACCAGCTGGAGCAGTTCCGGATGTCGCACATGAGCGAGGGCTTCGAGTCCGACAACGGGCACTCGATGCTGCACTCGATCGCCTATGTCGCCTTCCAGGAGCTCGCGACCCGCATCTCGCACCGCAACACCGGTCACCAGTCGGGCGATCCGGTCTGCGACCGCATGCTGGCCCGGATCGCGACCGACGAGAACCTGCACATGGTCTTCTACCGCAACCTCCTGAAGGCCGCCTTCGAACTCGCCCCCGATCTGACCATGCAGGCGGTGCGGGACGTCGTGGTCAACTTCCGGATGCCCGGCCACAGCATGCCCGGCTTCGAGCGGGCCGCCGCCCAGATGGCCATCGGCGAGGTCTACAACCTGCGCATCCACCACGACGACGTGATCCAGCCGGTGCTGCGCCACCTGAAGGTCCTGGAGATCGACGGTCTCGGCCCGGAGGGCCTGCGGGCGCAGGAGGAACTCGGCCTGTTCATGGGCGGACTGGACGCGGAGGCTTTGAAGTTCGACGAGAAGCTGGCCGCCCGCAAGGCACGGATGGCGGCACGCGCCCAGGCGTGACCCCACGACGGAGGGGCGCACGAAATTCCCGGTGCGCCCTGTCCGTCTAGGCCGCCGCCCGCTCCCGGTACCGCTCCTTGTACCGCTGCGGGTAGCGCTCGGTGAACTTCACCACCCAGACCAGCAGGGCGATGGGCACGACCCAGTTGAACCAGTCGCTCTGCCCGGGCAGCCGGATGGCCAGCCAGGTGGACAGGGCCATCAGCGCGAACACCACCCCCCAGGCCGTGGTCAGCACCATGTTGACGTGGGTGAAGACGGGCGAGCCCCAGTACTCGCGCGGTACCCGGTGGCGGGCGTACTGGGCGGTGAAGGGGTCGGAGAGCAGGGAGCCGAGCGCCACGACGGCCACGACCAGGTTGGAGATGACCTGGGCGTACGTCTCCAGCCAGATCAGCTCGTGGCGCTCCAGGGCCAGGGCGAGGACGCAGAGCACCGCGAAGAACACGATCGCGACCATGTCCAGCAGGAAGAACCGGCCCCGGAGCATGTCCTTGCCGGACAGCACGGCCGCGGCGACCAGCGCCGCCAGCGCCGCGTACTCCCAGGTACTGGGGCTCGCGACGACGCCGAAGATGATCCACGGGGCGAACGAGAAGAAGACGCCTCCGCTGCCGACGGGCTTCCCGGCCCGGGCCCGGACGGACGGCCGCTGTTCGGTGTGTCCCATGGGGCTCCTCCCGTCGCCACCTGGTCCCCTACCAGCGTGCCGCGCGGGTGGGCGGTCCGCATGCTCTCCGGTCCGCGGCGGCACGCTGCCTCCGTCCAGCGGTCTTTCCGGGGGGCGGGGCGGCCGGATTCGAACCGGCGTGTTCCGGTTCTGGAGACCAGCGCGCCTGCCTCTGCGCTACGGCCCCGCCCGTGCGGGAGATCCTAGAGGGGCGCCTCCGGACCGCCGAGCGGACGCCGGAGCGACAGCGTCACCAGCCCCGGGGACGCTCAGCCTTCCGACGGTGCCGTCCGGTGCACACTGCGTACGGCGGCCACGTCGGCCGGGACCGTCGGTGCCGGCACGTGGGCGCTGAGGTCGTCCAGACGGCGTTTGACGCTGGCGGCGATGCCGGCACCGAGACGGTAGCGGGTGGCCGTGCCGGCCCGGGCCGCGTGGTCGAGGAGGCGGTGGGCCTCGCGGCTGCGCATGCCGGTGTGGGTCAGGACGAGATGGGAGAGGCGGTGCCCGGCGCCGGCCAGGGCCTGCCCGATGGTGTCGGCGGCGGCCAGGTCCAGCCGGTTGTCCGGTGCCGCGAGCACGGCGGCAGCCCGGACCCGCCCGAGGTCGAGCAGGGTGACCCCGGCCGAGGCGGACGCCGTCACCAGACGGGCGGCGGCCGAGGGACCGATGCCGTTGCTGGCGGCGGCGAGCCGGGCCAGGCGCCCGTACGGGGCCCGGTCCAGGGCGTCGGCCAGCAGCAGCGCGCCCGCGTCGCCCAACCGGGCGGCGGACACGTACAGTTCGTCGACCGCGCCCTGGGCGACGACGGCGGCCAGCGCCCGGGCACCGGCCTCGCCCAGCGGGTTGCCGCCGACGAAGAGCCGTTCGATCCGGCGCCCGCCGTCGGCGGCCACCAGCAGCGCGTCGGCCAGCACCGCCGCTCCGTCCGCGTCGAGCCCGGTCTGCACGAGGTCGAGGGTGCGCAGGGAGCGCGCGGACTCGACGAGTTCGGCGGCGGCCCGTCCACCGCCGCCCCCCAGCGGGTTCCGCTTCAGCCAGACACCGGTGACGACCTGGGGCGAGGCACGCAGCTGGTCGGCGATCCGGCAGGCGCCGCCCGCCGTGATGCCGTTGCAGCCGAGGTAGAGCGTCTCGACCCCGGCGCCGGACCCGGCCACCGCGGCGGCGCCCTCGTCGCCGAGCGCGTCCGTGCCGAGCAGCAGATGCCGTACCGGCGTGGGACCCGCGCCGAGAGCCTCGGCGATCAGGGCGGCCCCCGCCGCACCGACGCCCTGCTTGCACAGGTCGAGGCGCCCGTCCGGCAGCGCGGTCCCGGCCGTGAAGTCCAGCCGCTCCCCCGCCGGGCGTCCGGCCCGCAACCAGTCCAGCAGCGGCGCGAGTTCGGCGGCCGGGCGCGGCAGGACGCGCGGCACCCCGGCGAACGTCGGCTCCTCACTCACCACGCGGCCTCCCGGTAGTCCTTCAGGAACACCCCGGACACCGGGTCGCCCGCCTCGCCGCGCACGATCGGGTCGTAGACGCGGGCCGCCCCGTCGACGATGTCCAGGGGAGTGCGGAATCCCGCGCCCGCCATCCGGGCCTTCTTCGGCGCCGGGTTCTCGTCGGTGATCCACCCGGTGTCGACGGCGCACATGTGGACGCCGCGCTCGGCGAGTTCGGCGGCGCTGGTGCGGGTGAGCATGTTGAGGGCGGCCTTGGCCATGTTGGTGTGCGGATGGCCCGCCATCTTGTTGCGGACGGCGAACCGCCCCTCGACCGCGGTCACGTTGACCACGTACCGGCGTGGGTGCGGCGAGGCCAGCAGCAGCGGCAGCAGGCGGTCGCAGAGCAGGGCCGGGGCGAGGGCGTTGACGAGCTGGGTCTCCAGGACCTCGGCCGGGTCGAGCGCGCCGAGCCGGGCCGACCAGGAGTTCTCCGGCGAGGGATCGGGCAGCAGCCCGGCCTCGTCGGCCTCGCGCAGCGCGGCCGGCAGGGCCGCGGCCCCGGTGGCCGGTGTCCGCGGCGACGTGAACCCGGGGGCCCGCCGGGCTCCCGGGGGCAGCGCGGCGCGCTCGCCGGAGGCCAGCAGCGCGTACGCCTCGGGCGGCCGGCGCACGGTCTGGGCCGCGTTGTTGACGAGGATGTCCAGCGGCTCGCCGTCCTGCCGCAACTCCTCGCACAGGCCGAGCACCTGGCGCGGATCGCGCAGGTCGACGGCGAGCACGGCCAGCCGGTGCCGCCAGGTCTCGCTGCCGGGGGCGGCTTCGAACCGGCGCACGGTGTCGTGCGGGAAGCGGGAGGTGACCTGGACCTCGGCGCCGTCGCGCAGCATCATCAGCGCCAGCTGGAAGCCGATCTTCACCCGGCCGCCGGTGAGCAGCACCCGACGGCCGCTCAGGTCCGCGCTCAGCGCGCGGCGGGCGGCGTTGTCGGCGGCGCAGTCCGGGCAGAGCCGGTGGTAGAAGGTGTCGACCTGTCGGTAGGGCGACTTGCAGACGTAGCAGGTGCGGGGCTTGTGGAAGACACCCCCTGCGCCGGGTACGGCCAGCGGCGCGTCCTCGCGGCGGTCCGGGGCGCCGGTCGCGGTCGCGGCCATCACCGCGGCGTCCGCCGACGACAGTTCGGTGGAGCGGGTCCGGCGGCGGCGCAGCCGTCCGTCGCGGGCGAAGGACGCGGCGACCTGCTCGGCGCGCAGCCGCACCGGGTCGTCGACGGGCAGCGCCCGCAGCTTCCCCACCACGTCGTGGAAAGCCGTCAGTTCCGCCTCGGTGATCGCCTCGTCCATCCGTCCCGCCCCGTGTCCGCCGCTCGTGGTCCCGGCCGGATTCGAACCGGCGTATCCGTCATGCCATGACGGCGAGTCTGCCTCTGCTCTACAGGACCTCGGCACGCGATCCGGACGACCGGATTCGAACCGGCGTGTCCGCCTTGGCAAGGCGGTGCGCCTGCCTCTGCGCTACGTCCGGCCGCGTGCCCGGAGCCTAGCCGGACGCGGCGGAGGAATCCCACTGGGTTTTCCGGGCCGGCCTCGGATCAGCGGGAGGCACGCCGCAGTTCGAGCCGTTCCTTCTCGGACAGGCCGCCCCAGACGCCGAAGCGTTCGTCGTTGTCCAGCGCGTACTCCAGGCAGGCCGAACGCATCTCGCACATACCGCAGATGCGCTTCGCCTCGCGCACCGAGCTGCCGGGCTCGGGGAAGAAGAAGTCCGCACCGGTCTGCGCGCACAGCGCCTGCGCATGCCAGACCGGGACGGGCGTGCGGGGTGGGATGGTGGTGTCGAAGTGCATGGCCAGGATCGTGCCGGGCGGCGAAAAACGTTCGATCAACGCCCGCTCAACGAGGGCGCGACGGACCGCGGCAGCCTCGATCATGCGGGACGGCACCACGCCTGCGCACGGCGGCGCGCGCAACGGAATCCAGAACTCGGCGAGTGCGTCAAGTGACCCACGGTAACCGGCTGCCGGTGGGCGCGCTCCGGCAGCGATTGTCAGTGGGCGGTGGAAGACTCGGCTCTGCAATGCACGGGACCCTTCCGAGGAGGGCGAAGATGCTCACCACCCGTTTCGTCAACGGCGCTCCCAACTGGATCGACCTCGGCACCCCCGAGATCGACGGCGCCGTCTCTTTCTACAACGGCCTCTTCGGCTGGCAGTTCCGGTCGGCGGGACCGGACGCCGGCGGTTACGGCTTCTTCCAGCTGGACGGCAAAACCGTCGCCGGCGGTATGCAGACCTCTCCCGAGCAGGGCCCGCCGAGCTGGAGCGTGTACTTCCAGAGCGAGGACGCGCAGGCCACCGCCAAGACCGCCGAGCAGGCGCACGGCAGCGTCCTCGCCCAGCCGATGGACGTGATGGGCCAGGGGCATCTGGCGATCCTCGCCGACCAGGCGGGCGTGCCCTTCGGAATCTGGCAGCCCGGGCGGACCAAGGGCGTGGAGATCGCGAACGATCCGGGTTCGCTGTGCTGGGTGGAGCTGTACACCCCGGACATCGCGGCGGCCGCCGCTTTCTACCACAAGGTGCTCGGTCTGGAGACCTCCGGAGTGCCCTACCCCGGCGGCACCTACACCTGTGTCAACCCGGCGGACGGCGACGACGACTCGATGTTCGGCGGGATGGTTCCGCTGGCGGAGGACCCTGCCGAGGCGCAGATCGGCGCGTACTGGCTGCCGTACTTCGAGGTCGAGGACCCGGACACGGTGGTGGAGAAGGCGCAGCAGACCGGGGGCAAGGTGCGGATGCCGGCGACCACGCTGGAGGGTGTGGGCCGCATGGCCAAGCTCGCCGACCCGTACGGCGCCCGGTTCGCGGTGATCAGGGGCGAGCAGCAGGGCTGAGCCGGCCGGTGCCTAGGCGGTGGCACGCCGTACCAGTGTCGTGGGCAGGATGACGCTGGACGGCGCCCCCGTCGCCGGGTCGCCCCGGGACAGCGAGGCCAGCAGGAGTCTGGCCATCAACCGGCCCATCTCCTCGATGTCCTGACGGACCGTCGTCAGTGACGGCCGGGTCTGTTCGGTGACGGGCAGTACGTCGTCGAAGCCGATCACGGCCACGTCCTCGGGTACCCGGCGACCGCGCTCGTGCAGGACGCGCAGGGCGCCGAGTGCGGTGAGGTCGTTGGCCGCGAACACGGCGTCTACGTCCGGGCAGCGGTCGAGGAGTTCGCCCATGGCCCGTGCGCCGCCGGCCGGGGTGAAGTCGCTCGGCACGACCAGGCTCGGATCGGTCTCCCCCAGCGTGCCCATGACGTCCCGGTAGCCCTGCAGGCGGTCGGCGGCCGACGTCTGGTCCAGGGGCCCGGTGATGTGGGCGATCCGGGTCCGGCCGAGGCCCGCGAGATGGCGTACGGCGTCCTGGGCGCCGCCCCGGTTGTCGCAGTCCACGTACACGGCGCTGTCGGTGCCGTCGCTCCAGCCGGGCCGGCCGCCGAACACGGTGGGGACTCCGGCGCCCTCGATCAGGCCGGGCAGCGGGTCGTCGAGGTGGAGCGAGAAGACGAGGGCGCCGTCGACATGGCCGCCGGTGAGGTAGCGGGCCACCCGCACGTGGTCGTCCCGTCCCTCGGTGAGCAGCAGCACGAGCTGGTTGTCGCGGGCGGTCAACTCCTTGCTGATGCCGCGTAGCTGGAGAGCGAAGAAGGGGTCGGTGAAGATCCGTGTCTCGGGTTCGGCGATGACGACGGCGATCGCGTCGTGGCGTCTGGTGACCAGGCTGCGGGCCGCCTGGTTGGGGACGTACCCGAGTTCCTCGACCGCTTTGCGGACCCGCTCGACGAGGGGTTCGCGGACCCCGTCCCCGCCGTTGACCACCCGTGACGCGGTGGCCCGGGACACCCCGGCCCGTGCGGCCACGGCCTCCAGAGTGGGGCGCGACACTGCCTCGGACACCTCGGCCCTCCTCCTCGGCGGCTGACGATCAGCATAGCCCCGGGCGGGCGAAGGAACGGGAGCGCCCGGCGGCTCGGGGGCCGCCGGGAATCACCCCAAGGCCCCGCGTCAGGAGGGCTGTTCGGGCCGTGCGCGGCTCGGCTGGACGCGTTTGGGCTCGCCAGGCATCTTCGGGTACTCGGGCGGATAGGGCAGGTCGCCCAGGCCGTGATCGTGTTCGTCGCGGCGGGCGAGTTCGAGCAGCGCGTCGAGCGAGTAGGCGTGGTCGTCCATGTCGGCGTGCACATCGCCGACCTCGGCGAAGCGGGCCGGCATCGTGGCGAGGTCGAAGTCGCCCGGCCGCACCTCGTCGACCTCCACCCAGCGCAGGGGCGCGGAGACCGGGGCGTCGGGGCGGGGCCGCAGGGAGTAGGCCGAGGCGATGGTGCGGTCCCGGGCGGTCTGGTTGTAGTCGACGAAGATGCGCTCGCCGCGCTCCTCCTTCCACCACTTGATCGTCACCTGGTCCGGCATCCGCCGTTCCAGCTCGCGGCCCAGGGCGATCGCCGCGCGCCGCACCTGGGTGAAGGTCCAGCGGGGTTCGATCGGCACGAAGACGTGCAGTCCCCGGCCGCCGGAGGTCTTGGGCCAGCCGCGCAGCCCCCCGAACTCGTCGAGGACGGAGCGCAGTTCGTGGGCGGCGCGGACGGCGTCGGTGAAGTCGGTGCCGGGCTGCGGATCGAGGTCGATCCGGAGTTCGTCGGGGCTGTCCACGTCGGCGCGGCGTACCGGCCAGGGGTGGAAGGTGAGGGTTCCGTACTGGGCCGCCCACACCACGGCGGCCTCCTCGGTGGGGCACATCTCGTCGGCGGTGCGGCCGCTGGGGAAGGTGATGTGAGCGGTGGGGATCCAGTCGGGCATGCTCTTGGGCGCCCGCTTCTGGTAGAACCACTCGCCGTCGACGCCGTCGGGGTAGCGCTGCAGGGTGGTGGGACGGTCGCGCAGGGCGCGCAGGATGCCGGGGGCCACGGCCGCGTAGTAGCGGGCGACGTCCAGCTTGGTGAAGCCGCGCTCCGGGAAGAACACCTTTCCGGGGCTGGACAGCCGTACGGTCCGGCCGGCCACCTCCAGTTCCACCGCATCGCCCATGCGGCCACCGTAGGCGCACCGCCCGCCCCGCGCACATCGGTTGCACCCGATCCGCGCCCACCCGCGTGCCCGGCCCGCACCCTCCGGTCGCGCCGGCCCGCTCGCCTCGGCACGGCCCGGGGACACGGACTTCGGCTAGGCCCGGGGGACGGACCAGGTGACGGCCGGCCGGCGCTGGACGTCGTAGACGATGATGTCGGGGCGGCTGCCCTCGGCCACGCCGAAGGTGATCTTCCCGCGCAGACAGCCGCCCGGTCGCACGGTGCCCGCCGAGACGGGATAGGCCGGCGCGGGAACGCCGTATCCCTTCAGCCCGAGCGGCTTGACCTGCGTGCCGTCCTTGAGCCGGAGGGTCCAGGGGGACTGCGCGACGATGACGTCGGTGCTGTCGGCGTCGGCGCACGTCCTCACCTCCAGCACGGCCCACTCGGAGTCGGGGAAGTCGGCGAGGTTGGTGGGCAGGCGCACGCCCTCGGCGGGCTGGGTGTAGCTGACGGCGGTCGTGGTGGCGCTGATGTGGCTGCCGTCGCCGTCGACGTCCTTCCAGTGCGTGCCGGTGCCGAGCGTGAGGGCCTCGGCGCCGGACGGGCCGGACGCGCCGGCGCCGGTCGTCCCGGAGCCACCGCCGGTGCAGGCCGTCGCGGTGGCCGCCAGCAGCAGGACGGTGGTGACGGTCGTACGGATACGCATGAATGTTCCCCCGCGAAGCGCGTCTGCCGAAGGGGCATCATCCCGCCCGTGCGCGTGCCGTGCGGATGGCGTGTCCATGTTGTGATCGACAAGTGCCGTCGAAAGGTCTGCCGCGCGACGCGCGCAGCCCGTGGTCCGCTCGTAGAGTCGTGGCATGGATCTGCCGGTGATGCCACCCGTGAAGCCGATGCTCGCCAAGTCGGTGGCGGCGATCCCGCCGGACATGCAGTACGAGGCCAAGTGGGACGGCTTCCGCGCGATCGTGTTCCGGGACGGTGCCGAAGTGGAGCTCGGCAGCCGCACCGGGAAACCGTTGACCAGGTACTTTCCCGAACTGGTGGCGGCGCTGGCGGAGCGGCTGCCCGAGCGGTGCGTGCTGGACGGGGAGATCGTGATCGCGCGGGACGGCAGGCTGGACTTCGACGCGCTGAGCGAGCGGATCCATCCGGCGGACTCCCGGGTGCGCACCCTGGCGGAGCGGACGCCCGCCTCGTTCGTCGCCTTCGACCTGCTGGCGCTGGCCGACGAGTCCCTGCTGGACGTTCCGCTGACCGACCGCCGCGCCCTGCTCACCACGGCGCTGGCCCAGGTCACCCCACCGGTGCACCTGGCACCGGCGACGACCGACGTGGACGTGGCCCGGCAGTGGTTCGAGCAGTACGAGGGGGCGGGCCTCGACGGCGTCATCGCCAAGCCGCTCACCCTGCGCTACCTCCAGGACGAGCGTGCCATGTTCAAGGTCAAGCACGAGCGGACCGCCGACGTCGTGGTGGCGGGCTACCGCCTGCACAAGAGCGGCCCGGTGGTCGGCTCGCTGCTGCTGGGCCTGTACGACGACCGGGGCGCCCTCCAGCACGTGGGCGTCTCGGCCGCGTTCGCGATGAAGAGGCGGGCCGAACTGATCGGGGAACTGGAGCCGCTGCGCATGGACGACGCCTCCGGGCATCCCTGGGCGGCCTGGGCGGAGGAGGCCGCCCACGAGTCGGCCCGGCTGCCCGGCGCCCCGAGCCGGTGGTCGGGCAAGAAGGACCTGTCCTGGGTGCCGCTGCGGCCGGAGCGGGTGGCCGAGGTGGCGTACGACCACATGGAGAACGGCGCCCGCTTCCGCCACACGGCCCGCTTCCGCCGCTGGCGCCCGGACCGCACGCCGGACAGCTGCACCTACGCCCAGCTGGACGAACCGGTGCGGTACGACCTGGCGGAGATCCTGGGGTCGTAGTTCCGACGGGGTATGGCCACCGGTGTGCCGACGAGCACACAATCAGGGGACGAACGGGGTGACAGCGGTGGGCATGGGACACGGGGCGCCGACGCGCCGGACCGCACTGAAGGCCGCACTGGCCGCGGCCGTGCTGACGGCCGCCCCGACGGCCGGCTGCACCCGGCACGGCCCCTCGGACGACGCCCGCGCCCCGCACGGTGGACGGACACCGGACGGCCGGACCACCGCCCCCACCGGCTCCGTACTGGCCGTGAAGATCGACAACGTCGGCGCGGCCCGCCCGCAGACCGGGCTGGACTCGGCCGACGTGGTGTACGCGGAGCAGGTGGAGGGCGGGCTCAGCAGGCTGATGGCGGTGTACGCCACCAGGCTGCCAGCGGTCGTCGGGCCGGTGCGCAGCGCCCGTGAGTCCGATCTGGAACTGCTGCGCCAGTTCGACCGGCCGACGCTCGCCTTCTCCGGTGCCCAGCGCAAGCTGCTCCCGCTGATCGACCGGGCACCGCTGCGGCCGGAGACCCCCGACACGGCGTCCGGCGCCTACTACCGGGACAGCGGCAGGCCGGCCCCGCACAACCTGTACCTCCGCCCCGCCAGGCTGATGTCCGGCGCACCCGGCGAGGCGGCGCTCACCACCGGCTTCCGCCACGGGCCGGCCCCGGCCGGCGGCACGGTCACCACCACCCGCACCGTGCGGTATCCCGTGGCCCGGTTCACCTTCACCTGGTCCGCGGCCCGGCAGTGCTGGCTGGTGTCGATGGACGGCACCCCGGCCCGCACCACGGCCGGCCGGCGGGTGACGGCCGCGACGGTCGTGGTGCAACACGTGCGGATACGCACGTCGGACTATCACGACGTGCTCGGCAACTACACGCCGTTCACCGAGACGGTGGGGACGGGGAGGGCCGAGGTACTGCGGGACGGGCGGTCGTTCGAGGCCACCTGGACGCGGCGGGAGGCAACCGACGCCACGACGTTCACCGGGGCCGACGGCGCTCCGGTGGACTTCGCCGCCGGGCAGGTGTGGGTGGTGTTCGCGAAGTCCTAGGCCTGCGGGGCGACGGGCTCCACGGGATGGCGCAGCCCCTCCGCCGCGTCCGCGACCCGGCGGATCAGATCGAAGAACTGGGTCTGCTCCTCGGCCGCGAGCGGGGCCAGGAACACCTGGTTCATCCGGGCGGTGCGCACCGTGAGCTTGCGGTGGGTGCGCAGCCCGTCGCCGGTGAGGCGCAGCAGGGAGCGGCGGCCGTCCTGCGGGTCGCGCACCTTGTCCACCAGCCCCCGCCGTCCGAGCCTGCTGACGACCTCGGCGATGGTCGACCGGTCGAGCCCCACCCGCTCCCCCACCGTGCGCTGGTCCAGTCCCGGCTCGGCGACGAGCGCGTTCAGGACCGCGAACTGCGGGGAGGTGATCTCCTCCGACACCATCGTGTTCCACAGCAGGTAGTGGGCCTGCTGCAGCCGCCGGGCCAGGTGCCCGGGGTGGGTGGTGAGGTCCACCGCGGCCATGTGCGCCCCCAAGGTCGGAATTGGTAAGTGCACTGAACGATACTCGGTGTCGCCGCGTCGCGTCCTGTGCAACGGTTCGCGATCCGGCAGGCTCTTGACGGGGAGCGGTGCCGGTGGCAGCGTGAGAGGCATCTCGCTGAATACTCAGTGCCCTGATTAATTCCTTGATCGAGAAGTGGCTCGACGTCGTGGCTGGTCGTGCCCACGCCCCTCCGGACGAGGGCGCCTCACCTAGGACTTCCTATGACACTCACCCAAGGCGACATCGACCTCGAGATCGCGGCCGAGCACGCCGGCTACGAAGAGCGCGTGGCCGAAGGCGCCCCCGTCGAACACCACCCCCGCCGGGACTACGCCCCCTACCGGTCCTCGCTGCTCCGGCATCCCGGACACCCCCTGGTCGCCATCGACACCGGCAAGGACCCGGAGCTGGTGGAGCTGCACTCACCCGCGTTCGGGGAGCGGGACGTCACCGGGATGGACAACGACCTGACCCGGCAGCACGACGGTGAGCCCATCGGGGAGCGGATCACCGTCTCCGGGCGGCTGCTCGACCGGGACGGCCGGCCGGTCCGGGGCCAGCTGATCGAGGTCTGGCAGGCCAACTCCGCGGGCCGCTACGCGCACCAGCGCGAGCAGCACGACGCCCCGCTGGACCCGAACTTCACGGGTGTCGGCCGTACGATCACGGACGCCGGCGGCGGCTACCGCTTCACCACCGTCCAGCCGGGCCCCTACCCCTGGCGCAACCACCTCAACGCGTGGCGCCCGGCGCACATCCACTTCTCGGTGTTCGGCACGGCGTTCACGCAGCGGCTGGTGACACAGATGTACTTTCCGAGCGACCCGCTGTTCCCCCACGACCCGATCATCCAGTCGGTGACGGACGACGCGGCCCGGCAGCGGCTGGTCGCGACCTACGACCACAGCCTGTCCGTGCCGGAGTTCTCGATGGGCTACCACTGGGACATCGTGCTCGACGGCCCGCACGCCACCTGGCTCGAAGAAGGACGCTGACCTGCCATGACGAAGATCGACACGAGCAGCCCGGAGAACGTGCTGCCGACCCCGTCGCAGACGGTCGGCCCGTTCTACGGCTACGCGCTGCCGTTCCGCGGCGGTGAGGACATCGCACCGCTCGGACACCCCGGCACCGTCACGGTCCACGGATACGTCTTCGACGGTGCGGGCGCCCCGCTGCCGGACGCGCTCGTCGAGCTGTGGGGCGCCGGCCCGGACGGGAACGTGTCCACGACCGACGGTTCGATCCGGCGCGACCCGGCGACCGGCGGCCACCTCGGCCGCAACGGCGTGGAGTTCACCGGCTGGGGCCGGATCCAGACGGACACCGACGGGCACTGGTACGCGCGGACGCTGCGGCCCGGCGCCCGCGGGGCCAGCGCGCCCTACCTCAGCGTGTGCCTGTTCGCGCGCGGGCTGCTGGTGCACCTGTTCACCCGGATCTACCTGCCGGGCGACGACGCGGCGCTCGCGGCCGACCCGCTGCTCACCCGGGTGGGCGAGCGACGCGACACGCTGATCGCCGCCGACGAGGGCCGGCAGACCTACCGTTTCGACATCCGCCTTCAGGGCGAGGGCGAGACGGTCTTCCTGGAGTACCGGTGACTCCCCCGCCCGCCGGGCACGGGGGCGGTGACGCCGGGCTGCTCGGTCCCGGGTGGGCCGGGTCCGCCGCCGCGTCCGCGACCGGCGACACCGCCTTTCTGCGGGCCCTGCTCGACGCGGAGGCGGCCCTCGCCCGCGCCCAGGCGGCGCTTGGGCTGGTCCCGGACGAGGCCGCCGCGGCGGTGACCGAGGCGGCCGATCCGGCCCGTTTCGACGTCGCCGCCCTCGCGGAGCGGGCCCGCGCCGGGGGCAACCCGGTCATCCCGCTGGTCGCCGATCTGACCGAGGCGGCCGGCGCGGAGTACGGACCGTACGTGCACCGGGGTGCCACCAGCCAGGACATCATGGACACGGCGACGATGCTGGTCGCGGCCCGCACCCTGGACCTGATCCGCGCCGACCTCGGCCGTACCGAGCAGGCGCTCGCCCGGACGGCAGCCGAGCACCGTGACACACCCATGCCGGGCCGCACGCTCACCCAGCACGCCGTTCCGACGACCTTCGGGCTGAAGGCGGCGGGCTGGCGTTCGCTGGTCCTCGACGCCCGGGACCGGGTGTCCGGGGTGCGGGCGTCGCTGCCCGTGCAACTCGGCGGCGCGGCGGGCACGCTGGCGGCATTCGGGGCGTACGGCGCCGCGCACGCCGAAGAGCTGCCGCCCAAGTACGCGCGCGAACTCGCCCTCGCCGCCCCCCTGTTGCCCTGGCACACCCTGCGCACTCCGATCGCCGATCTCGCCGGGTGTCTCGCCTTCACGGCCGGGGCGCTGGGCAAGGTCGCCGTGGATGTGCTGACGCTGTCCCGTACCGAGATCGGTGAGCTGTCCGAGGGCGGCGGGGGCGGCTCGTCGGCGATGCCGCACAAGGCGAACCCGGTGCGGTCCACGCTCGTCGCGGCGGCCGCCCGGCGGGCCCCGCAGCTCGCCGCCGTCCTGTACGGCTCACTGGCCGCGGAGGACGAACGGCCGGCCGGCGCCTGGCACGCCGAGTGGGAGCCGCTGCGGGACCTGCTGCGCGCCGTCGGGGGCGCCGCCCGGGACACGGCGGAGCTGACGGCGGGGCTGCGCGTGCACCCGGACGCGATGCGCCGGAACCTGGATCTCACCCGCGGTCTGATCGTCTCCGAGCGGCTGGCCGCCGAACTGGCCCCGGCGCTCGGCCGGGACCGGGCGAAGGAGCTGCTCACCGAGCTCGCCCGCCGCACGCACACCGAGCGGCGCACGCTGCCTGAACTCCTCGCACAGGAGCCCGAGGTGAAGGACATCGACCTCGGCGATCCGACCGACCCGGCCCGCTACACCGGCTCCGCCGGTGTCCTCACCGACCGAGCACTGGAGCGACGTTGATCGAGAACCTCCTCGACCACCGCTCCGAGGGCCCCGCTTCCGCTCCCCCGCTGCTGCTCGGGCCGTCGCTCGGCACCTCGTACGCGCTGTGGGACGCGGTGGCGCCCGAGCTGTCGAGCGGCCACCGGGTGGTGCGCTGGAACCTGCCGGGGCACGGCGGTGCGGCGCCCGGCCTGGTCAGGGCGGGAGCGACCGTCGGTGACCTCGCCGGCCTGGTGCTCGCGCTCGCCGACTCACTCGGCATCGAGCGGTTCGCGTATGCCGGGGTGTCGTTGGGCGGTGCGGTCGGACTGCACCTGGCCGTCCACCACCCGGACCGGCTGGAGAGCCTGGCCGTGATCTGTTCCTCCGCCCACTTCAACGGGTCCGGGCCCTGGGAGGAACGGGCCGCACGGGTGCGCCGGGAGGGCGTGGCGTGGCTCGCGGAGAACGCGGACGCCCGCTGGTTCACACCCGGCTTCACCGTGCCGCGCCTGGTCGAGGACCAGCGGACGGTGGATCCGGAGGCGTACGCCGCCTGCTGCGACGCGCTGGCCGCCTTCGACCTGCGGGACCGGCTCGGTGAGATCGCCGTCCGCACCCTGCTGGTCGCGGGCCGTCGGGATCCCGCCACCCCGCCGCCGCATCTGCGGGAGATCGCCGACGCGGTGCCGGCGGCCACCCTGGTCGAGCTGCCGGGCGCCTCCCACCTGGCGCCCGCGCAGTGTCCCGAGGCCGTCCTCACGGCGCTCCGTTCGCACCTCGACGGCGGCGCCGAGCGGGGCATGGCGGTGCGCCGGGCGGTGCTGGGCGACGCGCACGTCGACCGGGCACAGGCCCGCCAGACGCCGTTCACGGCACGCTTCCAGGACTTCATCTCGCGCTACGCCTGGGGCGAGATCTGGACCGACCCCACCCTCTCCCGCCGCGAACGCAGCCTGGTCACCCTCACCGCGCTGGTGGCACACGGTCACCTCGACGAGCTGGCCATGCACGTGCGGGCCGCCCGGCGCAACGGGCTCACCCCTGAGGAGATCGGCGCGGTGCTGCTGCAGACGGCCGTGTACTGCGGGGTCCCGGCGGCGAACGCGGCGTTCGCGACGGCTCAGCGGGTGCTGGAAGAGGAAGGGTGATCCTGGCAGTCGTAGCCCCAGCAGGGTCAAGCATCCGGCGGCGGGCCGTGCCTACGCTGGCAGCATGTCGACTGTTCTGATCACCGGTGCCACCTCCGGGCTCGGCCGGTACGTCGCCTTCGAGCTGGTCCGCTCCGGACACGCGGTCCTCGCGCACGGCCGGGATCCGGGCCGTACCGCGGCGCTGGCCGAGGAGTTGCGCGCCGAGGGCGACGCGGAGGGCTTCGTCGCGGACCTGGCCTCGCTGGCGCAGGTCCGCGAGCTGGGCGCCCGCGTCGCCGAGGCGCGACCCGGCCTGGACGTACTGATCAACAACGCGGGCGTGGGCGCCGGCGCGCCCGGCTCGGGACGCGAACTGAGCGCGGACGGCCATGAGCTGCGCCTGGCCGTGAACTACCTGGCCCCGGTGACCCTGACCCGGGCCCTGCTGCCGGTACTGCGCGCCCGCACCGCGGCCCGGATCGTCAACGTGGGCTCGGCCGGCCAGGAGCCGCTGGACTTCGACGACCCCGAGTTCACCCGCGGCTACCAGGGCTTCGCGGCCTACTGCCGGGCGAAGTTCGCGCTGGCGGCCCACACCTTCGCCCTGGCGGAGAAGCTGGCGGGCACGGGGGTCTCGGTGAACGTCCTGCACCCGGCGACGTTCATGGACACCGCGATGGTCCGGGAGGGCGGGGTCGCGCCCTGGAACACGGTGGCGGACGGCGCGCCCGGGGTACTCGCCCTGGCCACTCGGGACTTGGGGACGGGCGGCTACTTCGACGGCACGAATCCCGCCAGGGCGCACGCGGGGACGTACGACAGGGACGTACAGAAACGCCTCTCAGCGGTCACTGACCAACTCCTGTCGCTGTAGCACCTCTCCTTTCCAGGGGCGCGGGGAACCGCGCGACAGGGCCCCAGGCACCCGCGGCCCACAGCGCACCGGTCAGCGCAGCCCTCTTCCCGTGTCCAGAACTTCCCGCGCCTGAGCGACCAGCCCGTCCGCCCCGCACAACCGGGCCAGCGCCAGCCCGCGGTTCAACTCGGCCACCGACCGGGCGGCGATCCCGTACTCCACCCGCGCCGCCGCGTGCTCGTACTGGCACGGCGACGCCTCCAGATAGGCGACCGCCTGCGAGGCGAGCCGCACCTGCCGCTGCCCGGTCTCCAGAGCGGCGGCGCACCGCAGCGCCTCGCCGATGGCCGTGTCCGTGCCGAACCGCTCGGCCTGCCGCCGTGCGTCCGCCGTCAGCTGCGCCGCCCGCGCCGGGTCCTCGACGGCGAGGGCTCGCGCGAGGTCGAGCGCCCAGGGCACCACCACCGGGTTGAAGTGGCCGCGCGCGGCGGCGGCCTTCTCCGCGGCCTCCAGTTCGTTGACGGCCTCCTTCGTACGGCCGACGGCGAGCAGCAGCCGGCCGCGCACGGACCGTGGGTCCGGCATCACGATCGTGGAGGGGTACGGCGGCGCGAAAGCGTACTGCTCGGCCGTCTCCCAGGCCTGCTGGACATGACCGCGGGCGAGCAGCGTGTCGACCAGGTTGCAGGTCGCGGTCCAGTACAGGGGCAGTCTGCGGCCGACCCGCTCGGCGATCCGCAAGGACTCCCGCAGGGATGTCTCCGCGTCGCGCAGCCGGCCGCGCCTGCGGTGTCCGAGGCCCATGTAGGCATGGGCGAGGGCGAGATGACCGCCGCTCCAGCCGGAGGACTCGTAGGCGCGCAGGGCCTCGTTGTAGAGGCTCTCCGCGCGGTCGAGGCGGTCGGTGTAGACGTAGGCGCTGGCGAGCATCAGCAGCAGTTCGATGCCCCACTCGGTGTCGGTCCAGCCGAGTCCGGGCGCGAGCCGCCCGTTGACGAGGGCGCGGTCGCACAGTTCCACGACCTCTTCGGCGTTCTCCCCCTGGATGAGGAGGTCGAAGCCGCGCAGCATCAGCAGGGCGCGCTCGGAGTTGTCCCGGCCGGTGCAGGTGTCGGTGAGCGCGCCGAGGCGCTCGGAGCGGTGCGGGGAGACGGCCTCGCCGGCGATGCCCTCCCACATGAACTGGACGGCCTGGAGCCGGAGTCTGGCCGGCCCCTCCTCGTGCCGGGCGGCCTCCGCCTCCACCGTACGGACGGCCTCCTCCAGCTGGTCGTTGTGAAGGAGGGCCTGGGAGAGGCGGAAGACGGCGTCGACGCGTTGCGCACCGCCGAGGCCGGGCATGCCGAGCGCGCTCCGCAGATGGCCGATGGTGACGGCGGGCTTGGTGAGCAGGGTGGCGCAGCCCAGTTCGTAGAGCACGCGCGCGTGCACCTCGGGCACGGGCGGCTCCAGCAGGGCACGTTCCAGGCAGCGGCGGGCCGCGTCCGGGGCGCCGACGGCGAGGTGTTCCTTGGCCGCGTCCCGCAACTGCTGGACGAGTTCCTCGTCGTCGTCCGGATGCACCTTGAGCAGATGGCGGGACGCCTCGGCGATGGTCCGGCCGTCGTCGATGACGATCTGGGCGGCGATGCCGTGCATGGCGGTGCACATCGCGGGCGGGATGGAGTTGTAGACGGCGCTGGCGATCAGCGGGTGGACGAACTCCAGGTCACCGGCGTGGGAGCGGGAGCCCGCGGGGTCCGGCGCGGTGAGGATACGGGCGCTGCGCAGCAGGTCGGCGCAGCGCTCGGCGTCCGCCACGCTCATGGTGGCGAGCTGGGCGACCAGGTCGACGGAGATGCCGGTACCGAGGATCGCGGCGGCCCAGGCGAACCGGGTGGCGTCGATACCGAGGCCTTCGAGGCGGGTGACGAGTCCGCCGCCGCGGGCCGACCGGTTGAGGGCGCGCAGCTCACCGGCCCGGGCCTCGACGGGTTCGACCTCGCTGTCCTGGACCTTGGCGAGGAGTTCGACGGTCTCGTACGGGTTGCCGCCGGTGACGGCCCAGACCTCACGGCAGAACGGGGCGTCGGCGTGCGCGCCCAGGGTGGCGAGGGTGAGTCCGGCGGTGGCCTCCGGGCTGAGGGCGCTGAGATCGCGCGCCGGGCTCGCGGCCGCCGCGGCCACGGTGTCGAGGTAGCGGGCGCTGTCGCCGCTGACCTCGCCGGGGCGGCGGGCGACCAGGACGAGCACGGACAGGTCGTCGAGGCGCTCCACGAAGGCGGCGAGCCAGGCCAGGGTCTCCTGGTCGGCCCAGTGCGCGTCGTCGATCAGCAGCACCAGCGGCCAGTCGCGTCTGGCCAGCCGGCGGACAGCGGCGACCAGGCCGTCGCAGACGCCCTGCGGGTCGGCCTGGCGCTCGCCGGGGTCGGTTATGCCCAGGGCGGGGCCGGCGATGTCGTACCAGTCGCCGAGGTACTCCCGGGCCTCGTCGGGGTGCAGGGAGACCAGCGCGGGCTGGAGCAGTTGCCGTACGACGTTGAAGGGAACGCTGCGCAGTGTCTCGCCGCCGCGGGCGGACCAGACGGTGCACCCGCGGCTCCCGGCGATCCGCCGGGTCTCGGCCAGCAGCGCGGTCTTGCCGAGTCCGGCCTCGCCGCGCAGCACCAGCAGGTTCCCGGAGGTCGTCCGGTCGGCACACAGGAGGTCGAGCGCCTCGGTGACGGCGGTGATCTCGGCCTCGCGCTCCCAGAGTGGTGCCGAGGAGCCCCCTGGAGACAGGTCCTCTGTCATCCCGTTACCTCCCCAAGTCGCCCGAACGACGTACAGACCACGAGCCTAGCCTTCCTGTTGGCTGTCCGGAGGCGGGACCGGACACCTGTTGCCGCCCCGACCTGCCGCTGTCGAGCGAACGGACCGCCAACGGGCATGGAAATGAAGCCGGCTTTCGAAGATCGGGCAGTTCAGGAGCGGAATCGCCCCCTCCGGGCGCTGGCGGCGGGCTCGGTGGGCAACTTCATCGAGTGGTACGAGTTCGGCGTCTACGGCTATTTCGCGACGGTCGTCGCCGAGCGGTTCTTCACCCCGGAGGGCGGCAGCGCGGCCGAGGGGCTGGTGCGCACCTATGCCTCGTTCGGGCTGGCGTTCTTCTTCCGGCCGCTGGGCGCTGCCCTGTTCGGGCGACTGGCCGACCGGCTCGGGCGGCGGCCGGTGCTGATCCTCGTCGTCGCGCTGATGACGGGCGCCACCGCGCTCATCGGCCTGCTGCCGACGTATGCACAGGCAGGCACGCTCGCGCCCTGGCTGCTGACGTTCCTGAGGGCTGTTCAGGGGCTGTCCGCGGGCGGGGAGTTCGGTGGCGCGGTGGCGATGCTGACCGAGTTCGCGCCGCCGGGGAGGCGGGGGCTGTACGGGGCGTGGCAGTCCTTCACCGTGGCGCTGGGGCTGCTGGGCGGGGCGGGCGCGGCGGCCGGGCTCGCCTCCGTACTGACGGACGGTCAACTCGACGCGTGGGGCTGGCGGCTGCCGTTCCTGCTGGCGCTGCCCCTGGGCGGGCTCGCGCTGTGGCTGCGGGTGGGGCTGGACGAGACGCCCGAGTTCCGGGAGCCCGGGGAGCGGACGGTGCGGGTGTCGCCAGGGGCGGTCACGCTGGCCGTCGGGCGGGTGATGGGCTGGTCCGCGGCCGGGTACACCTTCCTGGTCGTCCTGCCGTCGTACCTCCAGACCGCGCTGCACACCGGCTTCCGTGCGGCCCTGCTGGCGACCGTGCTGGCGAACATCGGGTTCGCGGCATCGATCCTCCCGGCCGGGCTGGTCAGCGACCGGGTCGGGCGGCGGCCGGTGATGCTGGCGGGCGCGGGCCTCGTGGTCGTGCTGGCACTGCCGCTGCTCGGCCTCCTCCAGGACGGCGGGGTGTCCGCCGGGGTGAAGGGCGCGGCCCTGTTCGGTGCGGGCGCGGTGGTGGGGCTGATGGCCGGACCGGGGCCCGCCCTGCTGGCCGAGATGTTCCCGGCGCGCGCCCGCTGCACGGGCCTGGGACTCGCCTACGCCCTGTCCAATGCCGTGTTCTCGGGCTGTGCGGGCCTCGTCATCACGGAGGCGGTCAGGCGCACCGGCGACCTGGACGTTCCCGGCTACTACGCGGCGGCGGCCTGCGCGGTGAGCGTGCTCGCGCTGGCGCGGCCGGTGCGGACGGGAGGGGGTTGAGCGGTGCTCCCCGGCCCGGGGCGGGGCGGTCCGCGGGTGCCGCCGGGGACTCCGGGACCGCCGGTGCGGCTGCGGACCGGGGAGGTGCGGCGGCTCGCGGGAGGCGCGCCGAGGTGACTCATCCGAAAGTCGCCGGATCCTCTCATCCGACTTTCACCGACGCCTCATACGGTGGGGGCATGACGCAGGCGACTCCCCCCGGGTGGTACCCCGACCCCGGGCAGACAAGTGACGGTCCGGCCGGCGAGCGCTGGTGGGACGGCAGGACGTGGACGGAGCAGACCCGCCCCGCCGGGTCGGGCATCGGCTGGGGTCCCCCGGTGCACCCCCCGGCCGACGTGATCGGCACGGCCGGCACGGCCTACCCGGCATACCCGGCCCATCCGGGGTACCCCGGCCATCCGACGCCGACGGCCGCCGGGAAGCGCGGGCTGCGCACCGGCGTGGCCGTCGGTGTCGCCGTGGCGGTCCTCGCCGCCATCGGGGTGGGTGCGTGGGCGCTCACCGCCGAAAGCGGTGGCGACGGCGGCGGCCAGGCCTCGCAGCAGGGCTCGGGCGGTGCGGGCGGCGGTTTCGGCCAGGGCGGCCCCGAGGGGCAGGACGGCGGACAGGGCTTCCCGTTCGGCGGGTCGGGCGGCTCGGGGTCCGGCGGCTCGGGGTCCGGCGGCTCGGGCGGCTCCGGAGGAGACACCTCACCGGCGCCCGGCCAGTCCGAGGCACCGAAGGTACAGGGCGGCGGCACGGTGTCCGACTCCATCAACGCCATCGGCATCCCGGTACCCAAGGGCTGGACCGGGCAGGCGATCAACGTCGGTGCCCAGATCACCTCCGACGACTCCTACAAGTGCCCGGGCGACACCTCCCAGTCCTGCACCGCGGGCGGCGCCTACTCGGCACCCGCGGTGGCGCTGGGCACCAAGGGCGACACCGCCGAGGAGGTCGCCAAGGCGGACATCTCGGCCAACGCCACTGAGTCGTACGGCGGAAAGACCTACGGCTCGATCACCTCGCACCAGGTGCTGGCCTCCAAGGCGGTCACGGTGGCCGGGCAGAAGGGCTACCTGGTCCGCTGGAAGGCGGTGACCAGCAAGGGCGCCGACGGTTACGTCGAGTCGCTGGCCTTCCCGTCGCCCTCGAACCCCCGGCAGATCGTGGTGGTCCGGTTCGGTGTCGACGTCGGCCAGGACCAGTCGCTGATAGACGACATCACCAAGGGCATCAAGGTGTCCTCCGGCGGCGGCGACGGCCAGACCGTCTGATCCGCTCCGGCACCGGAACGCAGATCGGCCGGGTGGAGCGCCCCTCCGCTCAAAGGGGAGCCCCACCCGGCCGGGGGGTGCGCGCCGCCCCCGTCCCCACGGTGCGGCGCGAGCAGGTCACCGTCCAGTCATCCCGTGGACGGCGGCCTGGGTCTGGGTCAGTCCGAGTGCGGGCAGCACGACGGCCTCGACGAAGCGGACGAGATAGCCGGCGTCGGCGTACTCGCCGGTGAGCACCGGCCGTATCCGCAGCACGCCGAACATCATGGCGGGCACGTACTCCAGCGCGGGATGGCCCGCGCGCACCTCGCCGCGCTCGACACCGCGGTACAGGATCTCCTGGAGTGCGGCGATCTCCGGTTCGACCAGCGCCTCGCGCAGCGCCTGCGCGAGTTCCACGTCCGAGTGGAGCGCGTGGCTCAGCGCCGAGAGCAGCCTGGTGTCCTTGCGTGACCAGTCCCCCGCGGCCCGCGCCACCTCGCGCAGGTCACCGGCGAGCGATCCAGTGTCGACGCCGGCGAAGCGCACCTCGCGGGTGGCCCGCAGCGCGGCCGCGACGAACTGCGGCTTGGTCTTCCACTGCCGGTAGAGCGTGGACTTGCTGCACCGGGTGCTGCTGGCGACGCCCTCCATGGTGACGGAGTCGTAGCCGCACTCGCGGATCTGTTCGAGCACGGCGTCGAAGAACTCCCGCTCACGCTCCGGCGTGATCTTGGAGCGGCGCGAGGCGACAACCGACTCCGGTTCGTCCGCGGCCTGCGACGTCATGTGCCCTGCTCCTCACTCGCGCATCACTTACGGATCATCTGCTCCCCGCCCGCCGTTCGTGCGGGGCGGAAACCTACAACCAGTGTGGCCTACGTCTATCGATACGCCACTGTACCGGTACTCGGCCGTATCGGTACAGTGGCGTATCGGTACGCATTCGTATCGATGAGCATCGGCGTGTTCGGGCCACCGCCCGGACCCCGTACAGCACCACCGTCAGTGAGGGGGCCTGGGATGAGATCCCAGTCCGAGCCGGCAGCAGCGGAGCCGGGGGCGATAGCCCGGCCGCCGCTCGTCCGTGAGTTCCTGCTCGTCGCGGGACTCTTCCTCGTCTACAAGTTCGGGCGTCAGCTGGCCACCGGCCACACCACGGAGGCCCTGCACAACGCCCACCGGATCTGGGACCTGGAACGCACCCTGCACCTGCCCTCGGAGGCCGACGTGCAGTCCCCGCTGCTGCACGACGGCACCCTCGTCCACCTGGCCAACACCTACTACGCGACGATTCATTTCCCGGCCACGCTGGCCTTCCTGGTCTGGCTCTACCTCAAGCGGCCCGCGCACTACGTCTGGGCCCGCCGGGTCCTCGCCGTGGTCACCGCCGCCGCCCTGGTGCTCCCCTTCACCTTCCCGCTGGCCCCGCCGCGGATGCTGGCCGCGACCGGCCTCGTCGACACGGCCCGGGTGTACGGCCCTTCCGTGTACGGCCCGCCCGCCAGCGACCACCTCTCCAACCAGTTCGCCGCGATGCCCTCGCTGCACTTCGGCTGGGCCCTGATGGTGGCGGTCGGCCTGATCGTCGCGACCCGCCCACCCGTCTCCCGCCACCCCGGACGAGGCGCTGCGCGCCGCGGTGTCCGACCGAGCCTGCGCTGGCTGTGGCTGCTGCACCCGGCGCTCACCCTGCTGGTGATCGTGGGCACCGCGAACCACTACTGGCTGGACGCAATCGTCGCCACCGTGATGCTGGCCGCCGCCCTCGCCCTGATCAACCCGCCCCATCGCACGGCCACCACGGCCGGACGCGGTACCCGGGGACTGGCCGTGGAAGAGCCCGCACTGGCAGGGGTGGGCCGATGAGCGCCGCGGCCCTGATCGCCGTCCTGCTCTCCCTGGTCTCGGCCGTCGCCTACGCGGCCGCCGCGGTCGCCCAGGAGCGGCTCGCGGCGAAGACCTCCGAAGCGGGTCTGGTACGACTGCTCGGCTCCGGTGCCTGGTGGGCGGCGGTCGGCCTCAACGCGGGCGCGGCGCTGCTGCACGTCGTGGCTCTCAAGTACGGGCCTCTCACCCTCGTACAGCCGCTGGGCGCACTCACCCTGGTCGCGGCCGTCCCGATGGGCGCGCGGGCGGCCGGGCGCCGGGTCAGCGTGACGGAGTGGCGGGGCACGGCCCTGACCCTGCTCGGTCTCGGTGCCCTGCTGGTCACGGCCTCCGGCCCCGCACCCCATCGGGTGCTGAGCCTCACCGAGGCCCTCGCGGTGGCCGGTACCACCGCCGCCCTGATCGGCGCCCTGTCGCGCCCCGGCGCCCGGCCGGGTCTGCGGCACGCGACGGCGTCCGGCTTCGCCTCGGGCGTCGCCTCGGCCCTCACCCAGACGGTCACGGTGGCGGCCACGGACCGCTCCGGCCCCGTTCTGAGCGTCGAGGTGATCGTGGTGACGCTCCTGGTGGCCGCGTTCGCGGTGGGCGGCCTGCTGCTCTCCCAGCTCGCCTACCGGGGCGGGCTGGGCGCCCCCCTCGCGGTGGTCACCCTGGCCAACCCGATGGTGGCCGCGGTCATCGGCCTGACCCTGCTGGGACAGGGCCTGAACGGCGGTGCGACCGGCATCCTGCTCGCGCTGGCGGGCGCCGGCCTCGCCTCCTACGGCGTGATCCTGCTGACCCGGGTGACCCCGGCGGCCGCCCGGGTCGTGGAACCGGACGGCGACGAGCATCCGGTGGCCGCGGTGCTGGCCCTGGAGTCGGCACGGGTCGCGGCGGAGCAGGCGCTGCTTCCTCAGCAGAAACAGGAACCCGGGCAGCTCACGGCGCTCTGACCCTCCCCCGGCCTTCGGCCGGGGGAGGCACTGGGGGCCGGCCCCCACGCCCGCGGCCGCGCGCGGACCGATCGCACTCCCGCCCGGTGCGCAGGCCCGTCACGCGGCCGCGGACGGATCCTCAGCCCAGTCCGCGGGAGTCCTGCTTCAGTGCCGTGTCGACGGTCAGCGCCGTCGCCACCACCAGGCTCCGCAGCGGCTCCGGCAACTGGTGGTGGATCTGCAGCACGTAGTTGTCGGCGGTGGTGAACATGGTCTTGGCGAGCCCCTCCCACGTCTTCGTGATCCGGGCCACCTCCTGCTCGGCGTGGTCGACGATCGCGAAGTTCCAGGCGCGCCAGTTCTCCGCCTTGATCGCGCCGACCTTCTGGCCGTCCACCATCATCGCGAAGTTGATCTTCCCGATCATGTTCTGCTGGACGATCTCACCGACCGTGGAGCCGTCCGGGCGCGTCACGATCACCCGGGACTTGAATATCTTCGCGGGCCGGGTCAGCAGCAGCTGCGGCTGCCCCTGGGCGTCGCGGATCTCCAGCCGGTGGGTCATGTACTGGTCGAGGCTGGAGACGAAGCGCAGGATCTTCTTCAGAGCGCTCTGGCCGACCTCGACCACCGAGCCGATCTCCTGGCCGTGCTGGTCCATGACCTTGTACTCATTGGTCAGCTCGATCAGCTTGGCCTTCTGGTTCACCACCAGGACCGGCTCGGTGAAGAGTGTCGGAGAGGCACCGCTCGGATCGCGGTACGAGTCTGCGGGAGTGTTCGATTGCGTGGTCACCGGGGCACATTACCCCGGGCTGACCGGTACCTGATCAGTCCGCACGATGCGTTCCCGGCCCGTTGTCATACGGTGATGATCGCCGGGTCGCTCACGCCGGGACGGCCGGTCTCCACATGCCCCGCGAACCGGCGCACGAAAGCCGCGTCGGACTCGGAGGTGACGGTCAGGTCGTACCAGCGGTCACTGTGGTTGAGGTGGGCGACGTGCTTGACGGTGGCGCCCACGCGCACCGTGAACGTGCGGCCCCGGCCGCCGTATCCGTCCGCCACCCGCAGCTTCACCGTGCCGCTGCCCCGGTTGGTGAAGGTCAGCTCGATGTCGTCGCCGTGCGGCCGGGCGGTGACCTCGGGTCCGGCCGCCTTGCCGCGCCCCCGGAAGCCGCGCAGGAAGCCGTTCGGGCCGTGCACGGTCAGATCGTAGGAGCCGCCCGAGTACACCGAGTTCCAGGTGTCGGAGACGGACTTGCCGGCCTCGGTGGTGTAGCTCCAGGGGCCGTCGGTACGACTGTCGGAGGTGACCAGGAAGGCGGCACCGGCCTGCGCACCGGACGCGAAGGTCAGCGTGAGCCTGCCGGCCGCCGCGTCCAGCGAACCGTCCACCAGCGGGGCGTACTTGAGCGGCCGGGTGGGCCGGGAGCCGCGCTCCTGCCTGGGCAACGCCGGGTTGGCGGGCGGGGTCGGCACGTAGTCGGGGTGGCGGTCCTTGTCCGGCGGCCGGTAGCCGTCCGTGGACGGCAGCGCGACCGGCTTGGTGTCCTTGCGGGAGAAGTCGAACGCGGCGGTCAGATCACCGCTGACGGCGCGCCGCCAGGGCGAGATGTTCGGCTCGTGGACACCGAAGCGCCTCTCCATGAACCGGATGACCGAGGTGTGGTCGAGCGTCTCGGAGCAGACGTAACCGCCCTTGCTCCACGGGGAGACGACGATCATCGGCACCCGCTGGCCGAGGCCGTAGGCGCCGGCCGCGTGGCTCGCGTCGCCCTTGAAGAGGTCCAGGGCCGGGTCGACCGTGGATCTGCCCTGCGCGGCGGAGGCCGGCGGGAACGGCGGTATCAGGTGGTCGAAGAAGCCGTCGTTCTCGTCGTACGTGACGAACAGGGCGGTCTTCGCCCACACCGCGGGGTCGGCGGTGAGCGCGTCGAGGACCTGGGAGATGTACCAGGCACCGTAGTTGGCGGGCCAGTTGGGGTGCTCGGTGAAGGCCTCGGGGGCGACCACCCAGGAGATCTGCGGCAGCTCGCCGGACTTGACGTCGGCCTTGAGCCGGTCGAAGAAGCCCTCGCCCTTGGTGGCGTCGGTCCCGGTGCGGGCCTTGTCGTACAGCGGGTCTCCGGGCTTGGCGTTCTGGTACTGCTTGAAGTAGAGCAGCGAGTTGTCGCCGTAGTTGCCCCGGTAGGCGTCCTGGATCCACCCCCAGCCGCCGGCCGCGTCCAGGCCGTCGCCGACGTCCTGGTAGATCTTCCAGGAGACGCCCGCCTTCTCCAGGCGCTCGGGGTACGTCGTCCAGGAGTAGCCGGCCTCGTCGTTGCCGAGGACCGGGCCGCCGCCCTGGCCGTCGTTGCCGGTGTACCCCGTCCACAGGTAGTAGCGGTTGGGGTCGGTGGAGCCCATGAACGAGCAGTGGTAGGCGTCGCAGATGGTGAAGGCGTCGGCGAGCGCGTAGTGGAACGGGATGTCGTCCCGGTTCAGGTACGCCATGGTCGTGGAGCCCTTGGCCGGGACCCACTTGTCGTACTTGCCGTTGTTGACGGCGGTGTGCGTGTCGGCCCAGCCGTGCGGGAGGTCCTGGATGAAGGCGAGGCCCAGGTCGTCGGCGTCCGGGTGGAACGGCAGGATGTCCTTGGTGCCGTTCGACTGGTGCCACACCGACCTGCCGCCCTGGGTCACCGGACGCGGGTCGCCGAAGCCGCGGACGCCTCTGAGGGTGCCGAAGTAGTGGTCGAAGGAACGGTTCTCCTGCATCAGGACGACGATGTGCTCGACATCCTCGATCGACCCCGTGCGGTGGTTGGCGGGCAGTGCGGCGGCGCGCTGGACACTGCTGGACAGCGCGGTGAACGCCGTGGTGGCGCCGGCGACTTGAAGGAATCGGCGCCGGTTTACTTCGGTCATGGGTGTGCGACCTCTCATCCTGGCGTACGGGATGGCCGGAACAGGGCGGATTGTGTGCAGGTGCGAGTGTTCCAAGGGCATCGAACGTCAGGGAAGGGTCCGGTGGCGCGGATGTGAAACTCGGCGGTACGTGAGGTGATGGTCGGCCGCTGAGGAGGCGGGGCCGGCCACGGCCCGGGACGGCCGTGGCCGGTGTGCGGTCTCAGCTGATGAAGGAGCCCGGGGCGCAGGCGCTGGACGCCACCCACACGTGGGACATGATGTTGTCGTTCATGTTCTCGCCGTTGGTGAAGTGGTTGCGGGCGAGGTTGTCCACGTACAGCTCGCCCGGCTTGAGGCAGCCGTAGGCCCAGTCCGGGTAGCCGGCCACGTAGTAGAAGGCCACGACGTCCTTGCCGCCGACGAAGCCGCTGTTCATCACCGAGGAGGCGGCGTTCTGGTCGCCGCTGCGGAAGGCGTCGTAATTGTCGCCCCAGTCGGGGTCGTTGCCCGCGGTGGCTCCGAGCAGCTCGCCCTGGCAGTCGGCGTCCCGCCAGGCCCGCACATAGCCGTCCCGGCCCGGCCACTTCGCGTTGCAGCCGGAGACGGCGTGGGCGTTCACGGGTACGGACAGGCCGAGGGCCGCCAGGCCCAGGGTGGCGAGGGCGATGGTCATCTTGCGCATGACGGATTCCGTTCTGCCTCGACGGAGGCGGGTGTGGGTGTGGGTGGGAGCCGCGGGCGGAGTGCCGCGGAGTTCGTGGGGCGCCCGCCGGTGTCAGGCGCGGGCGGGCACCAGCCGTTCGGCGCGTGCCAGCGCCTGCTGCCGCGCCTGCCGGTAGGCGTCCAGCTGGGTGCCGTACTTCGCGTTCAGCCGCGCCAGGTAGTGGGCCTCCCGGTCCCGGCCCACGGACTTGAGGGAGACCTGGCGGGCGCAGGTGGCGTCGGCGACCGCGATCCGGGTCTCGGCGGCGAAGCTGCGGGCCTCCTCGGCCCGGCTCTGCACGGCGGGGTGCTGCCGGGTGGCCTGCCGGGCCGCGTCCGGGTCCGGGTAGGGGTGACCGGCCCGCTTCATGCAGCTCGCCCAGTCGTGCACGGCGGCGGTGAAGCGCCGGTCGTGCAGCAGCTTGCCCACGTACAGCGGACGCAGGTTGCTCGCGGTGGAGTCCAGCCGGAACCAGGCGGCCGGATCGCCGTACAGCGTGCGCTCGGCGGCCGCGTCGCAGCCGCCGGACCGCTTGCTGACCGAGCCGCCGCCGGGTACCCCGGTGCGCAGCAGCTCCGTCTTGCGTCCGCCGTCCAGGGCGGTGTCGTAGGCGGCTCGGCGGTCCGCCGAAAGTCCTCTGCGGTAGGCGATGTTGGGGTTGCGCAGCCGGGCGCGGTCCTCCTTGGCGGCGATCCGGCTGCCGTAGCCGTAGGTCCGCGCCCAGCGGACGTCGTCCTGGACGTAGCCCACCGGCCGGCTCTCCGCCAGGGACAGGGAGCTGCCGGACCAGTAGCGGAAGCCCTGGCGGTCCATGCACCGCGCGATCAGGCCCTGTTCGGCGTCCGAGATCCGGAGGTCCTCGGCCCAGGTCAGCTCGCGCGCCTTGGCGGCGGCGACCGGTGCCGGACCGCCGCCGGACTCCCGGGAGCAGCCGGTGAGAGCCAGCGCGGCCACGGCGGCGACGGCGCTCAGCTGCGCGACCTTGCGACGGAGGACGGGGCGCTTCATCGGGCAACTCCCTGGGCGGCGGACGGCTGGGTGCTTTCGCGCCGTTGACGGTGCCGGCGGGGCGTTCGTATGACATGCGGCCGGGAAGACGTTCCGGCGGGACGGAATTCGCGGCGAATCCGGGGGCACGGTCATACGAGGACCCCCGCCCACCCGTCTCACGTACAGGGACCGCTGTGCCCACCCGCAGAAACCAGCCAACTGCGCTCGCCGGCGGATCCCGCCCCGGGACCCTCACGGCCCCGCCCGCGATCGGCGGACCGGGCGTCCCGGAGGTTCCCGGCCACCGGCCGGGCAGCACGGATCCGGTCACGACGGCCCGCCTATCGCCCTGCTCGGACGGCCCCCGCCGATATCGTTGTCGGCATCCGCCAGGAGCGATCGGGGACCGATGTTCGAAGTGCGTCTGCTCGGCCCGGTGGAGGTCTGGGAAGGGGGCCGACGGGCCCCGCTCGGCGGTTCGCGGCCCCTGGCCGTACTCGCCGCACTCGTCGTGCACCTGGGCGAGGTGATCTCCACCGAACGCCTGGTGGACTTCGTCTGGGACGAGGAGGCCCCGGCCACCGCGGGCGCTCTGGTGGCCACCCACGTCTCGGCCGTGCGCCGGGCGCTGTCCCGGGTCGGCAGTACCGAGGTGATCCGCACCCGTCCCCCGGGCTATGTCGCCGACCTCGCCCCCGGCCGGGTGGACGCCCGCCGCTTCGAGGAACTCCTCGCGGCGGGTCGGTCCGCGGGGCGTCCGGAGGAGGCCGCCGAGACGCTGGCCGAGGCGCTGGGGCTGTGGCGGGGCCGGGAGGCGCTGGAAGGGCTCGGTCAGTCGTTCGCGCGGATCGAGGCGGCCCGGCTCGGGGAGCTGCGGCTCGTCGCCCAGGAGGAGTCCTTCGGGCTGGCGCTGGAGCTGGGCCGCGCCGACGGGGTGATCGCGCCGCTGCTCGCCCATGTGGCCGCCCATCCGCTGCGGGAGCGGCCGCGCGGCCAGCTGATGACGGCCCTGTTCCGCACCGGCCGGGTCTCCGACGCGCTGCGCGTCTTCCAGGACGGCCGTACGGTCCTCCGTGACGAGCTGGGCATCGACCCGGGTGCGGAGCTCCGCGCGGTCCACCAGGCCGTACTGAGCGGCGACACCCACGTGCTGGGGACGGGGCAGCCGGCCCGCACGGTTCCCGCCCAACGGAGCGCCGAGCCCGCTCCCTCCCATCTCCCGCCCGACATCGCCGACTTCGTCGGCCGTGCCGAACAGGTGAAGTGGGCCACCGAGCTGCTGCGGAGCGTCGGCGACAGCGGCCGCACCGCACCCCCGATCGGGGTGATCTCCGGGCGCTCCGGCATGGGCAAGACGGCCCTCGCCGTGCACGTCGGCCACCGCACCGCCGAGCTCTTCCCGGACGGGCGCCTGTTCGTGGACCTGAGGGCCGCCGACACCACCCCGCTGGAACCCGCCGACGCCCTCGCGCGGCTGCTGCGCGCGATGGGGGTCGACCCGGACTCGGTGTCCTCCGGCGTCGAGGAGCTGACCGGCCTGTACCGCACCCACATCGGGCACCGGCGGGTCCTGGTCGTCCTGGACAACGCGGCCGGCGAGGCGGACGTCCGGCCGCTGCTGCCGCCCGGCCCCGGCTCCGCGGTGCTGATCACCAGCCGCCGCCGGCTGGTGGCCCTGGAGGGTGCCGCCCATCTGGACCTCGCCGCGCCAAACGAGGCCGAGGCTCTCGACCTGTTCCGCCGGGTGGCCGGCGAAGGGCGGACCGGGGCGGATCCGGAGCGGGCCGCGGAGATCGTCACCCTGTGCGGGCGGCTGCCGCTCGCCGTGCGCATCGCCGGGGCCCGGCTGGCCGCCCGCCCGCACTGGGCGCCCGCCCGGCTCGCCGGGCGTCTGCGTGACGAACAGCGCCGGCTCAACGAACTCCGCGCCGGTGACCTGGAGTTGCGCACCAGTCTGGAACTCGGCTACGCCGACCTCGCACCGCAGGAGCGACGGGCCCTGCGCCGCCTCGCCCTGCTGGAGCTGCCCGACTTCGCGGCCTGGATCGCCGCCCCGCTCCTCGGCATAGGGGCCGAGGAGTCCGAGGAAGCCGTCGAGCGGCTGGTGGACTGCCACTTCATCGACGTGATCGGCATGGACGGCACCGGCCTCGCCCGCTACCGGATCCACGACCTGGCCCGCGAACACGCCCGCGAGCGCTGTCTCGCCGAGGAGAGCGCCGAGGAGCGTGCCGCCGCGGTGCTGCGTCTGGTCGGCTGCTGGCTGGACCTGGCCCGGAAGGCGGCCGCCCGCGGCCCCGGCGGCGCGGTACGGCACTTCCCGGAACCGGCCGCCGTACGGCCGCTCGACCCGGAGACCGAGGATGCGCTGCTCGCCCGGCCCGCGGCCTGGTTCGCCGCCGAGCAGCCCGGACTGCTGGCCGCCGTGACGCACTGCGCCGACCACGGCATGGCGCGGGCCGCCCGGGACCTCGCCGGGGCGCTGATAGCGAGTTCGGCCGCGTTGTACAACCAGTTCGACGCCTGGTCCCGTTCGCACACCGCCGCCATGGCCGCGGTGCGCCGCAGCGGCGACGTCGAGGGCGAGGCCTGGCTGCTCGCCGGACTCGGTCAGCTCCGCTACGAACAGGACCGGTTCGAGGAGTCCTACGCGTACTTCACGGACGCGTTGCGGCTGTTCGGGGACGGCTCGGCGGAGGGGTCGGCGGTTGCGCTGGCCGGTATGGGCACCGTCCGGCACGAACAGGCCCGCTACGCGGAGTCGTTGAACCTGCTGGAGACCGCCCTGGAGCGGTACGGCGAGGACGGCGACGTGAGTCCCCGGGCCCGGGTGCTGTACGGCATCGGGTACGTGCACCGTGAACTGGGGCACGGCACACAGGCCCGAAAGGCACTGTCCCGCGCCCTGGACCTCTACCGGGCCGCCGGCGACCTGCACGGCGAGGGGCTCACCCTGCGCTCGCTGGCCCTGTGCGACCGGGCCGAGGGCCGGTACCCGGAGGCCGAACGCCTGCTGCGCGACGCACTGCGGCTCTTCACCGACCTGCACGACACCTTCGGCGCGATGTACACCGAACAGGCCCTGGCCAAGGTGGAGTTGCGCACGGGCCGGGCGGAGCAGGCGGCGCGGCGGCTGGTGCGCTGTCTGGCGGTGGCCCGGGAACGGCAGGACAGGTTCGGCGAGGCGCTGGTGCTGCGCACGCTCGGGGAGGCGCGGCTTGCCGCCGGGGACACCGACGGGGCCCGGGAGCCGCTGGAGCACGCGACGGCCCTCTGGACGGAGCTCGGGCTGTCGCTGTGGCGGGCGCGGACGGTCTGGGACCTGGCCGCGGTGTGGACGGCGGACGGCGACCCGGAGACCGCCCGGGCGGCCCGGGCACAGGCGCTGGAGGTGTTCCGGTCGTCGGGCGGACGGGAGGCCCGCGAACGCCGGGCCGACGGGCCGTCGTGACCCGGCCGGGTCCGTGCCACCCCTGGTGCCGGCTTGCAGCGATCCTGCAGGGCAATTGCAGGGGCACCGGGCACTGTTGTCTGCGTGACGGACATCATCACGCTCTCCGACCCCCGGGTCGCGGCGGTCACCGAGCAGGAGTGCGGTGAACCGCTGGTCGATCTGCGCGGCACTGACGGCCTGCTGCTCGACCCCCGCCAGGCGGACCCGGACGGCAGCTACGCGCGCCTGCGCTCCGGAGCGCTCGGCCGGCTCCTGGACGCGCAGTCGCTGCTGCCCGCCGGGATCAGGTTCCTGCTGGTGGAGGGGTACCGGCCGCCCGAACTGCAGAGCCGCTACTTCGAGCAGTACGCGGCGACGCTGCGCGCGGCCCGTCCCGACGCGCCGCCGGACCGGATCCGGGAGCTGGCCAGCGCCTACATCTCCCCGCCGGAGGTGGCCCCTCATGTCAGCGGCGGGGCGGTGGACCTGACCCTGTGCACCGCCGACGGCACCGAACTGCCGCTGGGCACGGAGGTCAACGCCACCCCGGAGGAGAGCGCGGGCGCCTGCCGCACCGGGGCGGCAGGCATCGGCGCCGAGGCGCGCGCCAACCGGGCGTTGATGGCGCAGGCCCTGACCACGGCCGGCTTCGTCAACTACCCGACGGAGTGGTGGCACTGGTCCTACGGAGACCGGTACTGGGCGCTGCTGAGCGGCGCGCCGGCCGCCCGCTACGGACCCGCCCCGGCCTCCGTCCGCACCGCCTGAACAGCGGAACCGCACCTCTTCCGCGCGGACACCGCGAGGACCACGACCGACCGACGGGGGACGATCATGGAAAGCCACGGCGGCACCTGTACGCAGGAGCCGCGCGAAACCGCACGCGGAACGGGTGAGGCGGGTCGCGTACCCGTCACTCCCGCCGACTTCGACGCCGCCTTCACCGCCGACATGCCCAGACTGCGCAGACGGCTGCTGGCCCTGACCGGCAATCCGCACGACGCCGACGACCTGCTGCAGGAGACGTATCTGCGGCTGTCCCGGCGGGCCCGTGCCCGGAATCTCACGCACCAGACCCATCCGTACGCCTACACCTGCACGGTCGCGCTGAACCTGCTGCGCGACTCCTGGCTGCACCCCTCCCGCCGTGAGCGCACCACCGACCGCCTGCCCGAGGCCGGCTGGGACGGCGGGCTCGGCTCGTACGAGGCCTCGGCCACCGCCCTGGCCCTGCTGAGCGTGCTCTCCCCGAAGGAGGCCGCCGCGGTGATCCTCGTCGATCTGGAGGGCCTCACCCACGACACGGCCGGGGAACGGCTCGGTGCCCATCGCGGCACCGTCCAGCGCAACCGGATGCGGGCGCTGGCCAAGATGCGCGCCGCGCTGGGCGGCTGAACACCGGGTGCCGCGTCCCGACGGGGGTGGGACGCGGCACCCGGGCACGCCACCGGACCCCCGGTACACGGCTCCACGTCGACCAAGGATGTGCATCTTGAAAGTCTCCGAAATCACCTCGCCGGGCCGGGCGTTGGCCGCCACCGCGGCAATCTCGCTGATCGCCTTCCTCCCCGCCACCGCACACGCGGCCGCCCCGCGTGCCGCCCAGGACACGGCCTGCGGAGTGCTGGCCTCCGGCGCCTCGGCCACCGCGGAGGCCGCCGTCGACGCGGCCTGCACACAGATCGGCGTCTGGTACAGCTGGGGCGGCGGCCACGGTGCCACCCCCGGTGCCACCTACGGCTACTACGACGGCTCCGACCCCGACAGCCTGCACGACAACGAGCGCAGGGGCTTCGACTGTTCGGGCCTGATGCGGTACGCGTACTACCGGGCGACCGGCCGCGACCTGCTCAACGGCACGGCCGACGACCAGTACCACAGCTCACAGGCCACGGCCCGTTTCTCGGCCTCCCAGGGCACCGCTCCCCTGGTCCCCGGCGACCTGATGTTCTGGGGCAGCGGGCACATCCACCACGTCGCCATGTACCTGGGCGCCGGGCAGATGGTGGAGGCCTACGAGTCGGGCACCCACATCCGGGTCGCCCCGGTGCGCACGGGCGGCGACTACGCGGGCGCGATCCGCGTCAACCCGTCGGGCACGCCGGTGCCGCCGCCGGCCAACGGCGGTACGACGTTCGAGACCTGGGGAACGGGGGTGCGCACGCACTCCACGCCGAGCGTGCGCTCCTCCGTCGTGGACACCTTCGCCGGGCCGACCCAGGTGTCGGTCCAGTGCCAGGAGCACGCGGAGACGGTGACCGCCGAGGGGTACACCAACGACATCTGGTCCAAGCTGGCCGACGGCTCCTGGCTGACCAACATCTACATCAAGGGACCGGCCGAGCTGCCCGGCATCCCGGACTGCGGCGGCGACAGCGCCCCGCCGCCGAGCGGGGGCAGCACCGCGTTCCAGACCTGGGGCACGGGCGTGCGCACGCACAGCGAGCCCAACGTGAACGCCGGTGTCGTCGACTACTTCCCGCAGCCCACGACGGTCAACGTGGTCTGCCAGTCCCACGCCCAGACGGTCACCGCCGAGGGGTACACCAACGACGCCTGGTCCAAGCTGACCAACGGCGCCTGGATGACGAACATCTACATCAAGGGCCCGGCGTGGCTGCCGGGGGTCGCCACCTGCTGATCCGAGCCCGGTCACGGGGCGTCCGCATGTCGGGCGCCCCGTCCGTGCACCTAATCACTTTGTTGACTATGTACGGCCGCCCGTTCCGCCAGCCTGCGCAGCGCGAGCTCACCCCATCGCAGGTTCTCCCGCTCGAAGGACATCCCGCGCAGCAGGGTGAGGTACGGGCCGACGCGTTCCGCCTCCGCGAAGTACGCCTCCTCCGAGCGCCCGGCGAGCAGGCGCCGGCGGATCCGTTCGTAGCGGGCCAGTTTGGCGGTGGCCAGGTCCATCCGCCCGGCGACGGCCGCGCGGACCGCAGCGATGTCACCGGCGTCCGCGCACTGCACCTTGACCAGCAGCTCGTCCCGGACCACCGCGGGCCGGGCCGGGGGCTCGGCGGTGTAGGCGCGCACCGCCCGGCGGCCCGCCTCCGTGAGCGAGAACAGCCGCTTGTCGGGCCGGCGCTCCTGCTCGACGACGCGCGCGGCGACCAGGCCCTCGGCTTCCAGACGGTCCAGCTCGCGGTAGAGCTGCTGGGGCGTGGCCGCCCAGAAGTTGGCGACCGTCGCGTCGAACTCCTTCGCGAGGTCGTACCCGCAGGCCTCGCCCTCCAGGAGGGCGGCCATCAGCGCATTCCGCAGAGCCATGGGTGCACGCTAGCATGCACCTACTCAATTTTTTGACTAGGTGAGGTGGACCCATGCATCCCTTCCGCAAGGCCGTCGAGAGCGACGACCTGGACGCCGTGGCCGCCCTGATGGCCGACGACGTCGTCTTCACCAGCCCGGTCGCCTTCAGGCCGTACGCGGGCAAGGCGATCACCGTGGCGATCCTGCGCGCGGTGACCCAGGTCTTCGGGGACTTCACCTACGTACGGGAGATGGCGAGCCCCGACGGCCGGGACCACGCCCTGGTCTTCACCGCGACGGTGGCCGGCAAACAGCTCCAGGGCTGCGACTTCCTGCACGTCGACGAGAACGGGAAGATCGACGACCTCACCGTGATGGTGCGCCCGCTCTCCGCCGCCCAGGCGCTGGGCGAGGCCATGAACGCCCGGTTCGAGGAAATCGCCCGGGAGGCCGCCGCCGCGCGGTGACCGCGCGGTACCGGAACCGGCTTCCGCCCTCGCCCCGCCGGGGACCGGCGGGCGGAGCCGGGCTCAGCCGCCGCGCCGTACCCGCGCCGCCTCGCGGGCCTCCGCGAGCTTGCGGGCCTCGCTGGTCTTGCGGGACGGCCTGCCGCCGGAGCCGCTCCTGGCGTCCTTGGTGCTGCCCAAACCACGGAACGGGGCATTGTGGTTCTTGGGGCGCGGTACGGCCGGGCTGCCGTCGAGAGGCTTTCCTGAGGGGGTCCTGGCGCCGGTGATCCGGCTCAGCTCCGCCTCGCCGGACCGCACCTTGGTGACCTGGGGGGCGACGCCGGCGTCCGCCATGACCTGGCTCGTCTCGCGGCGCTGTGCCGACAGGACGAGTGTCACCACGGTGCCGGAGCGGCCGGCCCGGGCCGTGCGGCCCGCGCGGTGCAGGTAGTCCTTCGGATCGGTGGCCGGGTCCGCGTTGACCACCAGGTCGAGATCCTCGACGTGCAGGCCGCGTGCCGCGACGTTGGTCGCCACCAGCGCGGTGACCTGGCCGTTCTTGAACTGGGCCAGGGTCCTGGTGCGCTGTGGCTGCGACTTGCCGCTGTGCAGGGCGGCCGCGGCCACCCCGCTGGCCCGCAGATGCCGGGTGAGCTGGTCGACGCCGTGCTTGGTGTCCGAGAACAGCAGGACGCGGCCGTCCCGCGCGGCGATCTCCGTGATCACGGCGTAGCGGTCGGGACCGTGCACGACGAGGACGTGGTGGTCGATCGCCGAGACCGCGCTGGACGAGGGGTCCACGGAGTGGACGGCGGGGTCGCGCAGGTAGTCCCGTACCAGCTGGTCGACATCACCGTCGAGGGTGGCGGAGAACAGCATCCGCTGCCCGTCCGGGCGCACCTGGTCCAGGGCTTCGGTGACCTGCGGCAGGAACCCCATGTCACACATCTGGTCGGCCTCGTCCAGGACCGTGATGCGCACCTGTCCCAGCCGGCATCCGTTGCGGTCGACGAGGTCGTGCAGCCGGCCGGGCGTGGCGACGACGATCTCGGCGCCGTCCCGCAGCGCCGCCGCCTGACGTCCGACGGACACCCCGCCCACCACGGTCGCGAGCCGCAGCCCAAGCGCCCCGGCGTAGGGGGTGAGCACCTCGCCGACCTGCTGCGCCAGCTCCCTGGTGGGGACCAGGACGAGCGCCAGCGGCTCCTTGGGCCGCGCGCGCCGCCCGGCCGTCCGGGCCAGCATCCCGAGACCGAAGGCGAGCGTCTTGCCGGATCCCGTGCGGCCCCGGCCCAGGACGTCCCGCCCCGCGAGCGCGTTCGGCAGCGCCGCCGCCTGGATGGGGAAGGGCACGGTCACGCCGTGCTCGTCGAGCGCCCGCAGGAGCGCGGGCGGCAGCCCCAGCTCCGCGAAGGACGCCGCCGGCGAAGCGGCGGCGGTGTCCGGCGACCCGGGCACCTCGTCCTGCCGCCGGTCATCGGCGCGTGGTGATTCGCTCACAGAGAGCCTTCCTCCGAAGGGACCGTACCGAGGAAGGCGCGGCGGGAACGCGGCCGCCGGCCGGGGACCGCGGAGCGGGCACCGTCACAGCGACGCTGCAAACGCTCCACGCTAGCACGCGGCTCACCGTGCGGTCCTCCTCGCGCGGCCTCCCCGCCCGGCGCTGGAACGACGGCCGAACCCGCCGGCGCGGATCGATCCGGCGCCGTGGCCCGCGGTCTGTGAGACTCGAGCGTCCCCGACCGGGGTCCACTGGATGGGAGAAGGGTGACGGCATGCTGGAGACGGTGGGCCTGACGGCCGACGAGAGCGAGGTGTACCGCCTCCTGGTCGCCACCGGGACGGCGTCCGTCCAGGACATCTCCGGCCGCTCGGCCCTCGACGTCGTGACCGCGCGGCTGCTGCTGCGTGCGCTGGAACACAAGGGCCTGGCGTCGGTGGCCGAGGACAGTCCCGAATGGTTCACGGCCGTGCCGCCGCAGGTGGCCCTCCTGCCCCGGCTCCAACGCCGCTTCGACGCCCTGGAACAGACCCGGGCCGCCGTCCACGAACTGGTGGAGACCCACCGCCGCAGCGCATGGGCCCGGGGCACGGGCGAGGCCATCGAGATCATCACCGGCGCGGCGGCGCTGCGCCAGCACCTGCGCCAGCTCCAGTACGGCGCCGGCCGCGAGATGATGTGGTTCGTGAAGGCCCAGTACGTGGCCATGTCCCCGGAGAGCAACCAGGAGGAGTTCGACGCGCTGGAGCGGGGCGTGCTCTACCGGGCCCTGTACGAGCAGGCGTACTTCGACGACCCCGACGCGGTGGACTACGTCGTCAAGGGCGTGTGCGCCGGAGAGGTCGCCCGGGCGGTGCCTCTGCTGCCACTGCGGATGGCGATCGCCGACCGCTCGGTGGCCATCCTGCCGCTGGCTCCCTCCGGGACCTCCCGCAACCCCCGGGAACTGCAGGCCGCGGTGGTGCGGGAGTCCAGCCTGCTGGACGCGCTCATCGCCCTGTTCGAACACCACTGGGAGATCGGTGCCCCGCTCCGGGTGACCGAGGAGGGCCAGATCGGCGGCGCCGGCACCACGGACGCCGCCTCGCCGGTCGGGGAGGACCGGCACCTGCTCTCCCTGATGGTCGCCGGCATGACGGACGAGGCGATAGCCGGACAGCTTCGGGTCAGCAAGCGCACCGTCCAGCGGCGCATCCAGGGCCTGATGAGTCTGGCGGGCGTCGCGACCCGGATGCAGCTGGGCTGGCACGCGGCCCGCCGCGACTGGCTCTGAGCGCCGCCCGCGACGCTGACGGGACGGGGCCCACCGGGCGTGTCCGGTGGGCCCCGTCCCGTCAGCCGGCTACTTGAGCAGGTAGCCCTTGACGACGGTCTCCTCGAAGGAGTTGCCCGCCGCGTCCTCGACGTTCACGCGCAGGCTGACCGAGCCGCCCGCCGCGCGGCGCGGGTGCTCCACGGTCACGGTGCGCTCCATGCCGGAGCCCTTGACCCGCGCCGGATGCCAGGTCTTCCCCTCGTCGAAGGAGACCTCGGTGGTGAAGACGCGGACGGGTGACACCGGGGCGCCGGGCGTCCGCTGGATCAGGACCGGGATGTCGAGCCTGCGGCCGGCCTCGGCCCGGTTCCACTCGTCCAGCTTCGGCGACATGCGCACCGCGTAGAGCGGGAGTGCCTGCCGGGTCGCCGTGGTCTGCGACCGGAACCGCCATTCGGCCGACACGTGGGTGGAGACCGAGCTGGGGGTGAGGTCGCGGTCCTGCTCGACCGTCAGCCGGTAGTCGGCCGGCGTCGCGTCGGCGGGCACGTCGCTCATGCTCCAGTCCTCGGAGACGAGTTCGCCGTTGCGCCGCAGCTCCACCGTGGGCAGGCCGGCCGTCGTGTCGGCCACCAGGTCGAGGTTTCCGTTCGCGGCCGACTGGAAGGGACGGTAGATGGTGTCGCCCTCACGGAAGGCCGCCATCGAGGACGCGAGGCCCACGGCCTGGATCCCGCCGTTCCAGCGCTCCTCGACCTCGGCGCCGGCCTTGTAGCCGTGCAGGTCGCCGAGGTAGCTCTGTCCGCGGGTGTCCGGGTCGAAGATGTTGTTCTGGTCGAAGGCCGCCTGCCAGCGCAGTCCCTCGGCGGACGAGAAGTAGTCGACCCGCCGGGTCGGCACCGGCAGGCCCGTCATCGAGGGTGCGCTGAAGCGGACGTTGTCGACGTACATCCAGACGAGCCGGGCAGCGGTGGTGCCCGGGGTGGTGGCGGCGAAGGTGGTGTGCACCTCGGCCAGTTCCGAGGAGCGGGGGCGGTACCCCGGGTCGGCCGGGATGGCGCCGTGCACCGGGTGGGAGAGGTAGTAGACCGACGAGGGATTGCCGTCCGCGCCGGTGGGGCCACCCCAGACGGTGCTGACGAGGTAGGTGAACTTCGAGTCCTTCTCCCGTGCCGTCGGGGTCGCGTACACGCCCTCGAGGTGGTCCTCGCCGACCGCGTCGTACATGGTGACGGAGAGCAGCTCGTCGCCCACGCTGATGGTGCCGATCTCCGCCGAGAGGATGCGCGCCGAGCGGTTCGGCGCCGAGACGGTCACGGGCTTCGCCTTCCGTGCGTCGATGGCGACCTGCCGGTCGGCGGTCATCACGACCTTCGGCACGCCCACGATGACGCCCTCGGTGAACGACGCGTCGAAGAAGAAGCCGCTCACCGAGTAGGTGTCCTTCGGCAGCCGCACCACGGTGCTGTTCTTGCCGAGCGCCTCCACCTCGAAGGACTTGTGGTCGGCCGACTGGACGAGCAGGTACGCGGTGTCGGGGGCCGCGCCCGTACGGCTCTTCATGTCGATGCGCAGGTCGTAGGACGGCTGCTCGAGGTCCAGGCCGAACGGGACGCGCACCGAGACCTGGTGGTCCTGAGTGCTCGCGGTCACCACGCCGCTGTAGGCGGCGTAGGCCGTCGTCGCCTCCGGGGTCCCGGTGAGGGTGACGTCCGCCGTTCCGTGCGCGGGCACGGTGACGGTGTCGGCGCTCAGCCGGAACAGGCCGGCGGGGGCGGGCTTGTCCAGCAGGCCGCTGCTCGCGTTCTGCGCCAGCCGGAGGGTGACCGGGGCGGAGCCCGGGTTCCGGTAGGTGATCTTCCGGGTCACCGGCGGCCGCTGGGCGTCGGTCCAGCGGACCAGCCCGAAGTCCACTGCGGCGACGTCGGCGGTGACCTCCTGGTCGACCGCCCGGGCGACGTCGACGCGCCCGGCGCCCTGGTAGTAGGCGCCGTGCCCGAGGGCGCCGGTCGCCGACTGCATCAGCTGACGCTTGACCTGCTCGGCGGTCCAGTCCGGGTGCTGCTGGAACAGGATGGCCGCGGCGCCGACCACGTGCGGCGTGGCCATGGACGTGCCGTCCATCGCGATGTAGCCGTCGTCGGCGGTGGTGCCGCCCGCCCTGGCGGCGACGACGCCGACGCCGGGGGCGATGATGTCCGGCTTGAGGCCGGAGTCGCCGGTCCGCGGGCCGACCGAGCTGAAGACGGCGCGGTCGTCGTCGGCCTCGGCGGCGCCGACGGCCAGCGCCCGGTCCGCGGAGGCGGGCGAGGAGACCCTGCTGCCGGAGCCGTTGTTGCCGGCCGCGGCCACCACCAGGACGCCGTAGTCACGGCTGACGGTGTCGACCATGGCCTCCACCGCGTCGGTCTCCGGCGTGTCCGTGTCGCCGAGGCTGAGGTTGATCACCCTGGCGCCGTGCTGGGCCGCCCAGGCCAGACCCTCGACGACGGCGGAGTTGTCGCAGTTGCCGTCCCCGGTGCACACCTTGCCGGACAGGATCCGCACACCGGGAGCCACGCCCTTGTACTGGCCGTCGGAGAGCGCGCCGGAACCGGCGATGGTCGACGTGACGTGGGTGCCGTGCCCCATCAGGTCGTCGGTGTTCGGCTCGTCGGTGAAGTTCGCCGACTCGGTGACGAGGCCCTTGAGGTCCGGGTGGTTCGGGTCGTAGCCGGTGTCCAGCACCGCGACCTTGACGCCGCTGCCGGTGAGCCCCTGCTGCCAGGCGTGCGGGGCGCCGATGCGGCTCGCCGTGCTCTCGGCCTGGACCTTGGAGTGTCCGTCGAGCCAGACCCGGCGCAGGCCCGCCCCGAAGGACGTGGCGCCCGCCCGGCCGGGGGCGATGCCCTTCCAGAACTCCGCGGCGTCCTCGCGGTGTTCGGAAAGCGTCGCGAAGGGGGTGCCGGCGACGGTCCGGGCACCGTCGGCCCCGGCCGTGGTGAGCCGGCGCTCGGCGGTGCCCGCGTCACCCGCGTACTGGACGATCAGCGGCAGGCCGGACCGCTCGGCGTACTTCCCCGCGACCAGGGCCGAGACGTTGAACAGCGCCGCGTCGAGGCGGCCGGCGGTCAGCAGGGGGAGGGCGTCGGCGGGTATGACGACCCAGTCCCGGCCGTCCTGACGCTTGACGAACGTGAGGTGCTCGCGTCCCTTGGCGGGCTCGACCGTGACGCTCTGCCGGCCCGAGGAGTCCGTGTCCAGGGTGACCCGGTCACCGGTGATCAACGTGACCTTATGCCGGGAGACGATCTGCGTCCGGTCCGCTCCGGTCCGCGCGGCGGCCTGCGTGAGCCCGGTGTGCGGGCCGAGGTCCTGAGCGGCCCCGGGGGCGGCGGTCAGACCGGCCACGAGCACCACGAGGGCGGCGGTCGCCGCCGTACGCCGAGGCCGTGGAAGGCGCACCCCGCGGCGCCACCTGTTGTTCATGTCTCTCATGGGAGGACAGCGTGGTGCCGTCGAGCGCCGAGGTCAGCAGTTTGCCCTGTCCATCAGGCGTCAAGTCACCTTTACGCCAACGCCAATACCTCACAAAGAGGGCGGTGACCCAGGCCCGGTTCTGGCCCGCCTCCCCTCCAGCCGCGGTGAAGTCCGTCCCGCCTGAGGTCGCCGACCCGGACCGCTGCTCGCGGGACGAGGGGTTCCCGAGGGCGACGATCCGGGTGACAGTCCCCCCAACCGGCAGAGGGGGCGGCACCGCCGACACCGTTCTCGAAGCCCGGGCGGCGGGCATCCCCCGTCGACGTGGTGCGGCCCGATGGGGCCGAACGAGCCGGCCGGCGGCGCCACGAGGGCGCCACCGACGGATGCGCGGGTCTTGGTTCCTCGTGATCCCGTACCGGCCCCTGCGGAACGACGCGGCGGCGTTCACGACCGAGCTCGTGGTGAGCGAGCTGGTCACCAACGCGATCCGTTACGGAAGCGGACCCTTCGGCCTCCGGATGATCCGCGACCGCCAGATGCTCATCTGCGAGGTCTCCGAGTGCAGCGCCACAGCCCCGCATCTGAGATACGCACGCTCCGGCGACCAGGGAGGACGGGGCCCGTTCCTGATCGCGGAACTGACCGACCGCCGGCGAACCAGGTTCGGCGACATCGGAAAGACCATCCGGGCCGAACAGGACCTCGCGGCAGCCTGAGGCGGCTCAAGCCGGCCGAGGCCCTCCGAGTCAGATCACTCTCCGCCGACCGGGGATTTTCCGCCCGGCGGAAGTCCTGTTGCCGGGGTGGAGGCGCCGTCGTCATGGTGTTCCCGACACGACGTCGAGGATGACGGGACCCCTCTCATGCCGCACATCACCGCGTTCGCCAGGAACCAGTGGTACGTCGCCGCCTACCGTCACGAGGTGGGGCGGGAGTTGCTCGGGCGGACGGTTCTCGGCGAGCCGCTCGTGCTCTACCGGGCCGAGGAGGACGGCAGTCCCGTCGTTCTCAACGACCGCTGTGTGCACCGGCGTTACCCGCTGTCGGAGAGCGGGCTCGACGGTGACCGGATCGTCTGCGGGTATCACGGGTTCACCTACGACCGGACCGGCGCGTGCGTGTACGTGCCGGGGCAGAAGCGCATCCCGCGCACCGCACGCGTCGCCTCCTACCCGGTGGTCGAGCGGGACTCCCTGGTGTGGGTGTGGATCGGCGACCCCGGGCTCGCCGACCCGGACGCCGTGCCGCGGGCCCGGCACCTGGACGCGCCGGGCTGGACGACGGTCAGGGGCATGGAGCCCGTCGACGCCGACTACGGACTCCTCGTCGACAACCTCCTCGACCTCTCGCACGAGACCTACCTGCACGGGGGCTACATAGGCACCCCGGAGGTCGCCGAGACGCCGATCACCACGGAGGTCGACGAGGGCGCCGGGATCGTGCGGGTCAGCCGGCACATGGACGACGCCGAGTGCCCGCCGTTCTACGCCCGTTCGACCGGGATCGAGGGCCGGATCACCCGCTGGCAGGACATCGAGTACCACGCACCCTGTCTGTACCTGCTGCACAGCCGGATCGCACCGTCCGGTGTGGTGCCCGAGGCCGACGGCAACGACCCGCACGGTTTCCACACCGAGATCACCTACGCGATCACCCCGTCCTCGGACGGCAAGGTGTACGACTTCTGGATGGTCTCCCGGGACTGGGCGACCGACGACGCCGAGGTCACCGGCTTCCTGCGGGACAACAACCACACGGTGGTGATGCAGGACGTGGACGCCCTCAACCTCCTTCAGCGGACGCTGGGTTCGGAGCGGTCCGGTTACCAGGAGCTGAGCATCAACATCGACACCGGCGGCCTCGCCGCCCGCCGTATCCTCGCCCGGCTGGCCGAGGAGGGCGACAAGCCCGTGGAGAGGGTCCTGTGAGCGGGACCGCCGGTGAGATCTACCGCGTCGACTGGCTGCCGGGCACCGACGTGCTGCACGGCACCTGCCACTGCGGAGCCGAGCACACCGCGCGGGACCCGGTGGAGATGTGGACGTGGATGCTCGGCCACCCCGAAGGACACCGGCTCCCGGAGCGCACGCCATGAATTTGTACGAGGACGAACTGGTCGTCGGTGAGAGGGTTCCGGCGGCCGACGGGGTCGTCTCCCTCACCCTTCGCCGTCCGCACGGCGGGGAACTCCCGGACTGGGAGCCGGGGGCGCATGTCGACGTCGTACTCGGCCCGGGGCTGGAGCGGCAGTTCTCGCTGTGCGGGGATCCCGGGGACCGTTGCGGATGGCGGATCGCGGTGTTGCGGGAGCCCGCCGGACGGGGCGGATCCGCCCACGTCCACGACCGGTTGGGCGTCGGCGACACGGTGCGGGTGCGTGGACCGCGCAACCGCTTCCGGCTGGATCCTGCCCCGCGCTACCGTTTCGTCGCGGGAGGCATCGGCATCACCCCGATCCTGCCGATGCTGGCCGCCGCCGAGGCCTCGGGCGCCGAGTGGAGCCTGCTGTACGGCGGCCGGACCCGGCGGTCCATGGCGTTCACCGACGAGTTGGCGCGCTATGGCGGGGAGCGGGTCACCGTCGCCCCGCAGGACGAGTCCGGACTGCTGGACCTCGGCCCGGTACTGGACGACGTCCCGGACGGCACCCTCGTGTACTGCTGCGGTCCCGGGCCGTTGCTGGACGCCGTGGAGGAGCGCTGCCCGGCGGCCGTGCTGCGGACGGAGCGCTTTCAGCCGAAGGCCCGGCAGGCGGACGGCGAGCGGGAGTTCGAGGTCGTCCTCGGGCGGAGCGGCGGTAGCCTCACCGTCGCACCCGGGGTCTCCGTGCTCGACGCCATGCGGGCCGCCGGGGTCGAGGTGCTGTACTCCTGCACCGAGGGCACCTGCGGGACGTGCGAGACGGACGTCCTCGAAGGCGACCCGGACCACCGGGACTCGGTGCTCTCCGAGGAGGAACGGGCGGCCGGGGAGACCATGCTCATCTGTGTGTCGCGGTGTCGAGGGGATCGCCTGGTGCTCGATCTGTGATCCACGGTCCGCCTCGATCGCCGCCGCGGCGGCCCCCAGACGCGGCACCAGATCGCGGCGGACCGTGGAGTCGGACATCCGGCCGGAGCGCACCGCGAGGCTCACCCCGGCCACCGCCAGGCCGCCGCCGTCCCGCACCGGAGCGGCCAGTCGTCACGCCGTCCTCGGGGTCACCCTGTCGGTGGTCTTCCAGCTGGTCGAACGACGGGTGCCCGGCTGGCACCACGGACTGCGCGCGACGACCCGGCGGTCCTGAGTGCGCATCGAGTAGGGGCGGTCCATGCTCGACGTACGCGGCCTGAGGAAGGTCTATGACGGTTCCGGCCGCCGCATCGAGGCGGTGCGGGACCTCCCCCTCACCGTGGAGGCGGGCGAACTCGTCTGTCTCGTCGGCCCGTCGGGCTGCGGCAGGACCACCCTGCTCACGTGCATGGGCGGTCTGCTCACCCCGACCGGCGGCGAAGTGCTCCTGGAGGGGCGGAAGGGTGACGGGGCCGCCGCCCGGGACGGCGTTCGCCTTCCAGGAGTACGGACGCGGCCCGTTCCCCTGGATGCGGGTCGCCGAGAACGTCGGACTTCCCCTGAAGCAGGAGCGGTTGCCGCGGGAGCGACGCGGGGCACTGGTCTCCTACGCGCTGCTCCCGGTCGGCCTGGCGGACGCCGCCGGTGCCTGCCCCTGGCAGCTCTCGGGCGGTATGCGGCAGCGGGTCGCGATCGCGCGGGCCCTGGCCTACGATCCCCGGGCGCTGTGGCGGGAGGGCGGGATCACCATCCGTACCGTCACCCACGACATCGACGAGGTGGTCTGCCCGGGCCGGCGGGTGATCGTCCTGTGCACCTCCCCGACCGTCGTCCAGGAGCGGCTGAGGGTGGATCTGCCGGACGACCGGGACCAGTTGCACACCCGGGTCGCCCCGCGCTTCGCCGAACCGGGCACCCATGTGTAGGAGCAGATCCAGGCGGCGAAGCGCGGGACTTTCCCGGCGGCGCGGGTCACGCCGTCAGATATGCCTCCACCTCGCTGAACTGTGCGGCCGGCCAGCCGCTGTTGGCGGTGACGGTCAGCCGCAGATGGCGCAGGCTGGTGCCGGAGGGCAGCGCGACGGTGACGGAGTTGCCGGTGGCCGGGTCGAACCGGTAGCCGGTGGCCCCCACGACGGTCGAGTAGGCCGACCCGTCGGTGCTGCCCAGCACGGCCACGGTCTGGGTGCGCGCGCCCCAGGCCGAGGACGGCGGCAGCTTCAGCACCACCCGGCGTGCCGCGTAGGAGGAGCCGAGGTCGACGGTGAGCGACTGCGGGAAGGCGTTGTTGGCGGACTCCCAGTAGCTGTTGGCGTCGCCGTCGACCGCCTTGCCCGGCGTGTACACGTCCTGCGAGCCGGTGGCGGTCGCCGGGCGGCCCTTGGCGAGGTTGCGGCCGGGGTCCGGGTCGGGGTTGCCGCTGCCGGGCTGCGGCCAGCTGGAGCAGTCCGACCAGGTGCTGGACCAGCCGGAGTTGCCGCCGCCGTCGGTGAGCGCGAAGGAGCCGGAGTTCGACGGGTAGGGGCAGTTGTAGACGCCGGCCGCGCCGACGCCGCTCGCGGTGACGTTGCGGAAGGTGGCCGCGCCCTGCGCCTCGGCCTGGACGACGACCGTCCCGGCGTTGCGCACGGTCGCGCCGGTCACGTTGACGTTGCGGACCGGGTAGCCCTGCCCGCCGCCGGAGACGAACTCGAAGGCGCTGTACGGGCTGTCGGTGATCGTGGTGTTGGTGATGTCGACGGTGGCGTTGATGGCGCTGTCGTAGGAGTCGACGCGCAGGGCGCCCATCGGGTGGTTCCAGTTGGGGTTGACGGCGCCCGTGCGGACCAGCGTGTTGCCGTCCACGGTGATCGTCCCGGACAGCGGCGAGAACGGGTCGGCGAACTTCTGGTTGGAGATGGCGATACCGCTGCCCAGCGCGTTGGTGTCGGAGATCAGGTTGTTCTTCACGGAGATGTCGGTGCCGCCGTAGATGGCGATGCCGTTGGCCAGGTTCGGCTGGGAGATGGTGTTGGCGGTGAAGCTGGAGTTGGTGTCGGGTGAGTACAGCGACCACATGGCCAGGGAGTCGTCGCCCTGGTTGCGCAGGAAGTTGTTGCGGACCTGGACGCCGTGGGCGGTGCCGTTGAGGTTGAGGCCGTCGGCGGTGGTGTCGAGGACCCGGTTGTTCTCGACGACCAGGTTGTCGTTGTTGCCGGTCAGCCAGAAGCCGCACTTGAGGTGCTGGATCCACATCCCGGAGACCGAGCTGCTGGGCCCGAGCGAGCCGTTGACGAAGTTGTCCGGGTTGGAGTCGACGCGTTCGGTGACCTCGCCGATCACCGCGAAGTTGTTGATGTGGACGTTCCCGGAGGAGCTGGACTGGTCGATGAACCGCGAGGTGTGCACGACCGAGTACCAGCTGCCGGCGCCCAGCAGGGTGACGTTCTGTACGCCGCTCAGGGAGGAGGTCAGCCGGTAGTCGCCCGGCGGGATCCACACCGTCCCGCCCTGGGCGGCGGAGACGGCGTCCCGGAAGGCCTGGGTGGAGTCGCCGTTGCCGCTGGGGTCGGCGCCCCTGGAGGTGACGGAGACCGACCCGGCGGGCTGGGTGGCGGCCCCGGCCACCTGCTCGAAGTCGGCGACGTCGACGGTGACCTGGGTGCCGGTGGACTCGAAGGCGACCTTGTCCCCCGCCTGGACGTTCTGGCCCAGCAGCAGCCGCGCGTCGTCGAAGAAGTGGTGCTGCTTGGCGCCGGCGATCCAGCCGGTGTCGACGTAGGAGTACTTGGAGGTGACCGTCAGGGTCTTCGCCAGTCTGACCCCGTTGACGTACACGTCGAGGGAGCCGGACTGGCCGTCGGGGACGCTGTAGGAGAGGTTCACGGCGTTGGCCGCCCGGGGCGCGGTGAACTCGACGCGCTGCCCGGAGCTGAGGCGCACGGCCTGCCGTCCGGAGGCCTCGGAGGCGAGGGTGCCCTGGGTGTAGTCCGGACCGATCCTGGTACCGGTGGTGGTCGCCGTCTCCGCCTCGACCGAGGTGAAGGGGAGACTCGCGCCCGCGGCCGCGTGGGCGGCGGGCGCGACGGCGACGAGCAGCCCGGCGGCGAGGGCCACGGCGGCCGTCACTGCTGACATGCTCCTGACAGATTGGGCGGTGGTGCTCTGCATGTGCTGATCCCTTCGGTGTGGGGGGAGGGAGTGGGGGGACAGCGCGAGCGGTACCGGTGGCTCAGGTCGTCAGCCAGACCGCCGTGTCCCGGGGCAGCCGGCCCTCGTCGTCCAACGGGCCGCTGGTGAGCAGGAGCCGGGTGTGGGCGGGGAGTTCGGCGGCCTCCGGAGCGAGGTTGACCACGCAGACCGTTCCCTCGCCGCGGGTGAAGGCGAGGACGCCCTCCGGAGCCGGCAGCCAGGTCAGCGGACCGGCACCGAAGAGGGGACGGGCGGCGATGGCCCGGCGGTAGAGACTGAGCATGGATTCACCGTCCTCCTGCTGGCGGTCGGCCGCGTACGCCGCCCAGCCGGCCGGCTGCGGCAGCCACGGCTCCTCGCGCGAACCGAATCCCGCGTACGGCAGACCGGCCGCCCAGGGCATCGGCACCCGGCAGCCGTCGCGGCCCGGATCGGTACCGCCCGACCGGAAGTACATCGGGTCCTGGATACGGTCCGCCGGGATCTCGGCCTCGGGCAGCCCCAGCTCCTCCCCCTGGTACACGTAGACCGCGCCGGGCAGCGCCAGGGACAGCAGCGCGGCCGCGCGGGCCCTGCGGGTGCCCAGCTCCAGGTCCGTGGGGGTGCCGAAGGCCTTGGTCGCGAAGTCGAAGGCGGTGTCCTCGCGGCCGTAGCGGGTGACCGTGCGCGTCACGTCGTGGTTGCACAGCACCCAGGTGGCGGGCGCGCCGACCGGGGCGTGCTCGGCGAGGGTCGTGTCGATCGACGTCCGCAGCCGGTCCGCGTCCCAGGGACAGGACAGGAAGGAGAAGTTGAAGGCGGTGTGCAGTTCGTCGGGGCGGAGGTAGCGGGCGAAGCGCTCGGCGTCGGGGAGCCAGACCTCGCCGACGAAGACACCGCCGTAGGCGTCGGCCACCGCGCGCCATGAGCGGTAGATGTCGTGCAGGTCGTCGCGGTCGACGAAGGGGTGCGGCCGCGGATCGGTGGCCAGGTCCGGCAGGTCGGGGTCCTTGGCGAGCAGGGCCGCGGAGTCGATGCGGACGCCGGCGACACCGCGTTCGAACCAGAACCGCAGGATGTCCTCGTGTTCCTGGCGGACGGCCGGGTGGTCCCAGTTGAGGTCGGGCTGTTCGGGGGTGAACAGGTGCAGGTACCACTCGCCGTCGGGGAGCCGGGTCCACACCGGTTCGGTGGAGCCGAGGAACTGTGACGGCCAGTCGTTGGGCGGGAGTTCGCCGTTCGCGCCACGTCCCGGACGGAAGTGGAACAGCTCGCGCTCGGGGCTGCCGGGTCCGGCCGCCAGCGCCGCCTGGAACCACGGGTGCTGGTCGGAGACGTGGTTGGGGACGATGTCCACGATCGTCCGGATGCCCAGCTCCTCCGCCTCGGCGATGAGCTTCTCGGCCTCGGCGAGGGTGCCGAACGCCGGGTCGATGGCCCGGTAGTCGGCGACGTCGTAACCGCCGTCCTTCAGCGGTGACAGGTACCAGGGGTTGAACCACAGGGCGTTGACGCCCAGTTCGGCGAGGTACGGCAGCTTGGCGCGGACGCCCGCGAGGTCGCCGGTGCCGTCGCCGTCGCCGTCCGCGAAACTGCGGACGTACACCTGGTAGATGACGGCCGAGCTCCACCAGTCGAGGTCCTTGGGGGCATGGCTGGGCTGTCCCACTGTGCGTGCCTTTCTGTCGGAGGAAGGGCGTCAGCCCTTGGTGCTGCCCGCGCTGATCCCGGCGATGATGTGCCGCTGGAAGACGAGGAACAGCGCGACCATCGGGATGCTGGCGATCACCATCGCGGCGATGAGCACGGTGAGCTGGATGTTCTGCGACAGCTGGACCAGGGCCACGCTGATGGGCTGCTTGTCGGTGTCGGAGAAGACCATCAGCGGCCACAGGAAGTCCTGCCACACCGCGACCAGGGCGAAGATCGACACCACCCCGAGCACCGGGCGGGACATGGGCAGCACCACCGACCACAGGATGCGCAGCTTTCCGGCGCCGTCGATCTCGGCGGCCTCCAGCACGTCACGCGGCAACTGGTCGAAGAACCGCTTGAGGAGGTAGAGGTTGAAGGCGTTGGCGACGGCCGGCAGCCAGATGCCGAGCGGGTCGTTGAGCAGGCTGGTGTGGATGAACGGCAGGTCGGCGACGGTCAGGTACTTGGGTACGACCAGGGCCTGGGCCGGGACCATCAGGGTGGCCAGGATGCCGCCGAGGACCACGTTGCCGAAGGCCGGCTTCAGTTTCGACAGGGCGTACGCCGCGGCCGTGCAGAACACCAGCTGGAAGGCCCAGGCACCGGCCGCCTGCACCACCGTGTTCCACAGGTGCTCGGGCAGCTGCATCAGGTCCCAGGCATCGGTGTACCCGGTCAGGTGCCAGTGCTCGGGGACGAGGGTGGGCGGGGTCCGGGCGACCTCGTCCGGGGACTTCATCGCTCCGGTCACCATCCAGTACACGGGGAACAGGAAGGCGAGCGCGAAGAGCAGGACGACACCGGTGAAGACGGTCCAGTAGACCGCCTTCCCGCGCGGGCGGGCCAGGGTCGCGGGCGAGATCAGGGTTCGGGTGGCGCTGCTCATCCGTCCTCCCCGGAGCGGGTCAGGCGCAGGTAGCCGGCGGAGAACACGCCGAGCAGCACCAGGAGCATGACGCTGAGGGCGCAGGCGCCGCCGAAGTCGTTGTAGAGGAACGCGTACTTGTAGATGAGGTAGAGGACGGTGACCGTGGCGTTCTCGGGACCGCCGCCGGTGATGACGAACGGCTCGGTGAACACCTGCATGGTCGCGATGATCTGAAGGAGCATCAGCATGAGGATGACGAACCTCGTCTGCGGGACCGTCACGTGCCGGACGCGTTGCAGGAGGTTCGCGCCGTCCAGTTCGGCGGCTTCGTAGAGCTCACCTGGGATGGACTGCAGGGCGGCCAGGTAGATCAGGACGGTGCCGCCCATGTTGGCCCAGGTGGCCACGATGACCAGGGAGACGAGCGCGGTGTCGGCGCCGTTGGACCAGTTCGAGGTGGGCAGGTGCAGAGCGCGCAGCGTCTCGTTGGCGAGGCCGGCTCCCGGGTCGTAGAACCACTTCCACAGCAGGGCGCTGACCACCGGCGGGATCATCACCGGCAGGTAGACCACGACCCGGAAGAACGCCTTGGCGTGCCGCAGTTCGTTGAGCACCAGGGCGAGCACGAAGGGGATCGCGAAGCCGATCAGCAGCGCCAGCAGCGTGAAGGTGAGGGTGTTGCGCCAGGCCGCCGAGAACTCGGGGTCGTGCAGCACCCGGGTGAAGTTGGCGGTGCCGACCCATTCCGGCGAGGAGCCGGGCGTGTACTTCTGGAAGGCGATCACGACCGCGCGGATCGCCGGGTACCAGGAGAACAGGGCGAAGCAGATCAGTCCGCCGAGCAGGAACCCGTAGGCGCGGACCTGGTCGAGGAACCGGCGCCGTCTCCGGTCCCCTGCCGGGGACGGCGCCGGGGCCTGTCGGGCGCCGACCGCCGCGGGGGCGGGTCGGCGCTCGGCTGTCTTGGTCATCGCGGGTCAGCTCCGGGCCAGGATGCCGGCGATCTTCTCGTTGGCGTCCTTGAGGAGCTGGTCGATGTCGGCGTCCTTCTTGGTGAGGACGGCGGAGACCGTGCCGTCGAGGACGGAGTAGATCTGCTGGGCGTCGGGCGGCTCGATCTTCATCTGGAGGGACTGGTTGCCGTCCAGGAAGGCCTGGTAGTTCTCCACCGGGACGTTCGCGTTGGCCTTCTTGACCTCCTGGTCCTTGGCGTCGGCGGCGCCGGTGAACAGCCGCGGCTCGGGCAGGCCGACGGGCGCGTTGTTCTTCTTGGCGCGGGCGTAGTCGCCGAGGAAGCCGTCACCGGGGGTGAGGAACATGGAGTCGAGCCACTTGAGGCCGGCCTTGATCTGGGCCGGGGTGTCCTTCTTGTTGAACATGTAGCCGTCGCCGCCGATGAGGGTGCCCTGGCCGCCGGGCATCGGGGCGAGGGCGAGGTCCTTGTAGTTGCCGCCCTTCTCCTTGACCAGGATGGGGATGTTGTCCGGGGCGGAGAGGTACATGCCGAGCTTGCCCGAACCCATCATCTGCTGGACATCGTTGATGATCAGCAGCTGCTTGCTGCCCATCGAGTCGTCGGTCCAGCGCATGTCGTGCAGGTTCTGCAGGACGGCGTGGCCCTGGGGGGTGTCGACGGTCGCCGTCTTGCCGTCGGCGGAGACGACGTCGCCGCCCTGGGAGTACAGCTCGGCGGTGAAGTGCCAGCCGCCCTGGTTCTGCGCGCTGTAGTCGGCGTAGCCGACGGTGCCGTTGCCGAGGGCGGCGATCTTCTTGGCGTCGGCGCGGACCTCTTCCCAGGTCGCCGGCGGCTTGTCGGGGTCGAGACCGGCCTTCTGGAAGAGCGCGCGGTTGTAGATCAGCCCCATGCTGTATCCGGTGCGCGGGATGCCGTAGACCTTGCCGTCCACGGTGTAGATGTCCCGCAGCTGCTTCTGGATGGTGTCGTAGCTCTTCAGGTCCTTGAGGTACGGCGTGAGGTCCGCGGCCTGGTTGATGTCCACGACGTGCTTGGCGTCGGTGAAGTACGTGTAGAACACGTCCTCCATCTGGCCGCCGGCGAGCTTGGCGTCGAAGGTCTTCGGGTCCTGGCACGGGAACGCGTCGTGCATGACGACGTCGATGTCCGGGTTCTTCTTCTCGAAGTCGGCGGTGTCCTGGTCGAAGAACGAACGGTCGACCTTGGCGCTCTTCGGCGGCTCGCAGTTGACGGTGATGCGCGTCTTGCCGCTTCCTGCGTCGTCGTCGCCCGACCCGCAGGCCGAGGCCGAGAGCGCAAGGGACGAACAGACACCTATCGCGACGAGAGCACGGCGGAACCCGGTGCTGGACATCGGTGGACCCCCCAGAACAGGAGCAGTGGGCGCCGCACCGGGACCGGTGGGCGCCGCACACTCAAGCACCGGCGACAGCCGTGCGCAAGATGTCGCGCAGAATCTGTAATTAGTCGACAGTCGATTGGCAGCGGATTGGTTCTGCTGTAAATCAGACCTTGGGCGCTTGCGCTGTGGAGCCGCGGACCACCAGCTCCGGCTCGAACAGCAGCTCCTCCGGCGGTACGGCGGTGCCGCCGATCTGGACGCTCAGCAGTTCGACGGCGGCGCGGCCCATGGCCTCGATGGGCTGGCGGACGGTGGTGAGCGGAGGTTCGGTGCAGTTCATGAAGGCGGAGTCGTCGTAGCCGACGACGGAGATACGGGAGGGAACCTCGTGCCCCTTGCGGCGGGCGGCGCGGATCGCGCCGAGCGCGAGCGGGTCGCTGGCGCAGATGATGCCGGTGACACCCCGGTCGATCAGCCGGGACGCGGCGGCGTGACCGCCCTCGATGGAGAAGATCGCGCGGGCCACGTACTCGTCGGGGACCTCGCCGATCGCCCGCGCGGCGGCGAGTTTGCGGGCGGAGGGGACATGGTCGCCGGGACCGAGGACCAGACCGATGCGCTCGTGACCGAGGGAGGCGAGGTGCCGCCAGGCCTGTTCCACGGCCACCGCGTCGTCGCAGGACACGGCAGGGAAACCGAGGTGCTCGATGGCCGCGTTGACCAGCACCACCGGGATGTTGCGGTCGGCGAGCAGCCGGTAGTGGTCGTGGGGCGCGTCGGCCTGGGCGTACAGACCGCCGGCGAAGACCACGCCCGAGACCTGCTGTTGCAGCAGCAGTTCCACGTAGTCCGCCTCGGAGACCCCGCCCTTGGTCTGGGTGCACAGCACCGGGGTCAGCCCGAGCTGGGCGAGCGCGCCGCCGATGACCTCGGCGAAGGCCGGGAAGATGGGGTTCTGCAGCTCGGGCAGGACCAGACCGACGAGTCGGGCGCGCTCGCCGCGCAGCTGGGTGGGGCGCTCGTAGCCGAGGACGTCCAGGGCCGAGAGCACCGCCTGCCGGGTGGCCTCGGAGACCCCGGGCTTGCCGTTGAGCACCCGGCTGACCGTGGCCTCGCTGACCCCGACCTTCTTCGCCACTTCCGCAAGTCGTCGCGTCATGAGCGCAAGGATAGCGCAATTTACGCAAGCTGCTTGCGTAAGGGCGGAAGGCGGGGATCAGACGCGACTGCCGGTCGCCGTGTCCGCGGACAGGCGCTGGGCGAGGTAGATCGGGATCACCGACAGCAGCACGAGGACGGCCGCCACCACGTTGACCACCGGTGCCTGCTGGGGGCGGGTCATGTTGTCGTAGATCCACAGCGGCAGGGTCTGGACGCCCGGTCCCGCGGTGAAGGTGGTGACCACGATCTCGTCGAAGGAGAGCGCGAAGGCGAGCAGTCCGCCCGCGAGCAGCGCGGAACGCACCAGGGGGAAGGTGACGTCGGCGAAGGCACGGAAGATGTCGGCTCCCAGGTCGGCCGCGGCCTCCTCGTAACTGCCGGAGGTGCGGCGCAGCCGGGCGACCACGTTGTTGAAGACGATCACCACGCAGAAGGTGGCGTGTCCGACGACCACGGTGAACAGCCCGAGGCCGACGCCGAGCGGCGCGAGGACCGTGCTGAAGGCCGAGTTGAGGGCGATGCCGGTGACGATGCCGGGCAGCGCGATCGGCAGGACCACCACGAAGGACAGGGCGTCCCGGCCGAAGAACCGGTACCGGGCGACGGCGAAGGCGATCAGCGTGCCGAGCACCAGGGCGATCGCGGTGGCGCCGAGCCCGGCCTTCACCGAGGTCCACAGGGCCTCGCGGGCACCCGAGCTGTGCCAGGCGGTGGACCACCAGCGGGTGGTCAGGCCGGGCGGCGGCCAGCTCGCGCTGCGGTCCGGGTTCAGGGAGTTGACGAGTACCAGCAGCAGCGGCACGTAGATCACCGCGAAGCCGAGGCCGGCGGCGACACGCACCGCGATCCGCGCGGAACGGGAGAGTTGCACGGCGGGCTCCTCTACAGGCTGCTCAGCGCGCCCGTACGGCGCATCGCGAGCAGGTACAGCACGATGACGACGACCGGGACGGTGGCGAGCGCGGCGGCCATGGGCAGGTTGAGTTCGATGTTGGCGTAGACGAGGTTGCCGATGAGCTGGGTCTTGCCGCCGACGATCTGCACGGTGATGTAGTCACCGAGGCTGAGCGAGAAGGTGAACACCGACCCGGCGGCGACCGAGGGCATCACCATCGGCAGCACGACGGACCGGAAGGTGCGGCCGGCGCGGGCCCCCAGGTCCGCGGACGCGTCCAGCAGGTTGTCGGGCAGCTGCTCCAGCGCGGTGTGGATCGGCAGGATCATGTACGGCAGCCACAGATAGGTCAGGGCGAGCACGGTGGCCGGCAGCCCGAAGCCGGGCCCGCTGAGCCCGAACGGCTTCAGCAGCCAGTCGGCGAGCCCGCCCTCGGACAGGATCAGCCGCCAGGCGTACACCTTGACGAGGTAACTCGCCCACAGCGGGGTGAGGATGGCGACCACCAGGAGCGGGCGGAGCCGGGGCCCGGCCACCCGGGCGGTGTAGAAGGCGACCGGGAAGGCGATCACCGCGCACAGGGCGGTCACCGCGAGGGCGACGCCGACACTGCGCAGCACCACCTGCCGGAACACCGGCGTGGTGAACAGCTCGTGGAAGTTGTCCGTCGACCAGACCTTCACCACCTCGGAGGTGAAGGAGTCCGTCGTCCAGAACGCGGAGACGAACAGCACGGCCAGCGAGCCCAGATAGAGCACCGCGAGCCACAGCAGCGGAGCGGTCAGCAGCAGGGCGAGGCGGAGCCGGGGGCGCCGGTGCAGCGCCCCCGCGGTCCGGGTGAGCACGGTCATGGCTCAGCCCTTGATCTCGGTCCAGGCCTGCACCCACTTCGCGTACGGCACGCACTTGACGTCGGTGCGGCCGTCCAGGCACTGCTCGATGGGCGTGTTCCAGAAGGCGATGTTCTTCCAGTAGCTCTCGTCGGCCGCGTGGTAGGTCGCGCAGAAGCTCTTGTCGCTGGTCAGGTCGCAGGCCTTGGCGTTGGACGGGGCCTCGCCGAAGTACTCGGCCACCTCCGCGTTGACCTTCGGGGAGACGATCCAGTCCAGCCACTTGTAGGCGCAGTTCGGGTGCTTGGCCTTGGCGGAGACCATCCACGTGTCGGACCAGCCGGTGGAGCCCTCCTTGGGCACGAAGGCCTTGACCTTCGCGCCTTCATCGGCGGCGAGGTTGGCGATGACCTGCCAGCTGGTGCCGATCACGGAGTCGCCGCTCTTGAAGGCGGAGATCTCCTTCAGGTAGTCGCTCCAGTACTCGCCGATGTCCGCGTTCTGCTTCTTGAGCAGGGCGACGGCCGCGTCGAACTGCTTCTGGTCGAGCGCGTAGGGGTCCTTGATCTTCAACTCGGGCTTGGTGGCCTTGAGATAGAGGGCCGCGTCGGCGATGTAGATCGGCGAGTCGTAGGCGGTGACATGGCCCTGGTACGTGCCCGCGTCGTCGAAGACGGCCGACCAGGAGGTGGGCGCGGGGGCGACCTTCTGCGTGTTGTACATCAGCAGGTTGGCGCCGCGGCCGTGCGGGATGCCGTACATCTGGCCCTTGACGGAGTTCCAGGCCCCGTCCTTGAGGCCGCTGAAGATGTCCTTGTAGTTCGGTACGAGCCTGGTGTTGACCGGGGCCGCGTCGCCGGAGGCGATCAGGCGCAGCGAGGCGTCGCCTGAGGCGGAGACGGCGTCGTACTCGCCCGTCTTCATCAGTTTGACCATCTCGTCGGAGCTGGCGGCGACCTTGGAGTGGACCTGGCAGCCGGTCTGCTTCTCGAAATCGGTGACCCAGTCCACCTTGGGGTCGTCGGAGCCGTCCTCCACGTAGCCGGCCCAGGCGATCAGGTTGACGGCACCCTCGCTCTTGCCGAGCTTGGCCAGGGGCTTGAGGTCGGGCGGGTTGAGTCCGGACGAGGAGCCGGAGCCGGAGGAGCCGCAGGCGGTGGCGGCCAGCAGCAGCGCGGCGACGGCGGCCGCGGCGCGGGGACGGATGAGGCGCACGACGTACTCCAGGGGTGCCAGGGGTGCCAGGGGTGGGGACGGCGGATCCGGTGGTGCGGGTCGGCGGGTCAGCCGGGGACGTGGACGGTGTGCCGGCGCTGCCAGCGCAGCCGGACGCGGGTGCCGCGGTAGGCGGCGACGTCCTCGGCGGAGGTGTCGAGGTTCTGCTGGAGCGCGGTGAGCCGGCCGCCGCCGTCCAGGTCGACCAGGAAGCGGGTGGCGTCGCCGAGGTAGACCACCTCGGCGACGGTGCCGACGGCGTCGGCCTGGTCGGGTCCGCCCGGCTCCGCGTCCTCCGCCAGGACCCGGATCTTCTCGGGCCGGACGCTGTGGGTGCCGCTCTCGCCGAGTACGCGCTGGGCGGCCTCGCCGGTGAGCAGGTTGGAGGTGCCGACGAAGGAGGCGACGAAGGCGGTGGCGGGGCGTTCGTAGATCTCGGCCGGGGTGCCGACCTGTTCGATACGGCCCTGGTGGAAGACGGCGACGCGGTCGCTCATCGTCAGAGCCTCCTCCTGGTCGTGGGTGACGAAGACGAACGTGATGCCCACCTCCCGTTGCAGGGCCTTGAGTTCGAGCTGCATCTGCTCGCGCAGCTTGAGGTCCAGGGCGCCGAGGGGCTCGTCGAGCAGCAGGACGCGGGGGCGTCCCACGAGAGCGCGGGCGAGGGCGACGCGCTGGCGCTGGCCGCCGGAGAGCTGGGCGGGGCGGCGGGTGCCGAAGCCGTCGAGTCGGACCTCGGCGAGGGCCTTGCGGGCCCGGACCAGGCGTTCGGCCTTGGCGACCTTGCGGACCCTGAGGGAGTAGGCGACGTTCTGCTCGACGTTCATGTGCGGGAACAGGGCGTAGTCCTGGAAGACGGTGTGCACGTCCCGTTCGAAGGGGGCGCGGCGGGTGACGTCCTGTCCGGCGAGTTCGACCACGCCCGAGGTGGGGGTCTCGAATCCGGCGATCAGGCGCAGGACGGTGGTCTTGCCGGAGCCGGAGGGGCCGAGCATCGAGAAGAACTCGCCGTCGCGGATCTCCAGGTCGACCCCTGCCACGGCACTGGTGTCACCGAACGACTTCCGCAGATCCCGCAACCGGATCGCGCTGGCCTCCATGGGCGGGAACCTCTCTGGCGCTCTCTTGCGTTGGACGTGGTGATCGGAAAGATATGAAGTCATAGTTCAAAGCTCAAGACCCTTCTGAGGTAAAGCTTGGGTCAACGCATAGGGTGGTGGGCCGTGGAACAGCAGCAGACGGACGGCGGCGCCAAAAGGGCCGTCTTCGCCCCGGTGGACAGCAGGGCCCGGGTGGACGCCGTCGTACGCCGGATCGGCGACGCCATCGAACTCGGCCTGCTCGCCGACGGGGAGCAGCTGCCCGGCGAGACGGAGCTGGCCGGACAGCTCGGGGTGTCCACGGTGACCCTGCGGGAGGCGCTGATGGCCCTGCGCCAGCAGGGCCTGGTCGTCACCCGCCGGGGCCGCGGCGGCGGCAGCTTCGTCTCCCTGCCGGACACCCCCGGCCGGGAGCGGCTCGTGGAGCGGCTGCGCGGCTGGAGCCCCGAGGAACTGCGCGACCTCGGCGACCACTGGGCGGCCCTGTCCGGCACCGCCGCGCACCTCGCGGCGGAGCGCACCGAGGACCACGACCTTGCCCAACTCCGCCGGACCACGGAGGAGCTGGGCAAGGCCCGGGACGCCTCGGCGCGTTGCCGGCTGTACGGCCGCTTCCAGGTGGAGCTGGCCGCCGCCGCCCAGTCGGCCCGGCTCACCCGGGAACAGGTGGCGCTCCAGACGGAGGTCGGGGCGCTGCTGTGCCTTGTGCTCGGCGACGACGAATATCGTGAAGAGGTGGCGGACCGTCACCGGTCCGTAATCTCGGCCGTGCAGGATGGGGCGGACGCATCGGCCAGGGAGCTGGCCGAGCGGTGCGTGCGGGACTCGACGGCGCGGCTCATCGCCCTGCGGCTGGCCCTGTAGCCGCGCCGCGCCGGCTCCCCCGTCCGCCGGAGGGCAGCATGAGCCGCGGCACCGCCCCCGCCACCCCCGCGACCAGGACCCCGGCCGCAGCCGAGGAGTACGTGGCCGAGCGGGTCGGCCACGCCCTGGAGGCGGTGTTCGACGCCGTCGAGCAGACCCGGTCCGACACCGCCGCGCTGCTGGCCCGGGTGGCCGCCGAGGGCCGCCGTCCGGTCACCGCGGACCTCGCCGCACTGCGCCCCGGACTCCATCTGCGCCTGATCCGGCAGGAGCTGGTGTCCGGTGTCGGCTTCGTCTCCGCGCCCGGACTGCTGGCCGACGTACCGGCGTGGCTGGAGTGGTGGCAGAGCGACGCCGGCGGGGACGTACGCCCTCTGCTCCTCGATCTCGACCCGCGCACCTCGGCGTACTCCGACTACACGCACTGGGACTGGTTCACGCTGCCCCGCGACACCGGGCGGCGGGCGGTGGCCGGACCGTACGTCGACTACCTCTGCTCGGACGAGTACAGCCTCACCCTGTCCGCTCCGGTCCAGGTGGCGGGCCGCTTCACGGGCGTGGCCGCCGCCGACGTGTATCTACGGCACTTCGAGGCGGCCGCACTGCCCCTGCTGCGGGCGCTGCCCGGGCCGGCCCGCCTGGTCAACGCGCGCGGCCGGGTGGCGGCGTCGGCGGACCCCGCACACCTGGCCGGTTCACTGACCAGGGGACCGGACTTCGCCGCCGTACTGGAAAACGGCCACCCGGCCCTGTTCGGCGCGCTGCGCCTGGTGCCATGCCGGGGCGTGCCGCTCGTCCTGGCGGTCGCCACGACCTGAGCGGGAGCCCACGCGCGAAGGCGGCGACACGCACGGGAACCCGCGCCCGGACGCCATGACACGGGCCGCGCCCCACGTCTGAACACCACGGCTGGGTCCGCCCCTGGGCGCCAGGCGTCCGGATGCGACGGCCCGAGTCGGGAACCGCTCGCGGGTGCCACGCCCCGGCAGAGGCCACGCCGGGCGTGTTCGGCGACCGCGGCCCGCGCCCCACCGGCGTGCCGCTCGTCCTGGCGGTCGCCACGACCCGAGCGCGCGGCCGCGCGCAAGCGCCGCCGCATGAAAGGGAACGCGCGCCCGGGCATCACGGCACGGGACGTGCCCCGCGCCGCGGACACCACCGGCCACGTCCGGACCCGCGCGCGGTTGCCATGGCCGGACAGAGGCCACGGCAGGGCATGTCCAGCGGCCGCGCGCAGCGCTACGGCGTGAACGGGGACGCGTGCCTGAGCATCACGTGCGGGACGTGCGCCGCGTTCGGGCACCGCGGCGCGGGACCTGTCCCGTGTCCGGATCCCGGGGCCCAGGGCCGGGGCACGGCGGGCGGCCGTGTCCGGGCGGCTGGTGGTGGGGGCAGGGGTGAACGCCGGCCCGGCGCCGTCGGCGACCTGAACGCCGACGGTGCCGGGTCAGGCGTCAGGGGCGGGGACCACGGTCAGATGGGCACCCAGGCCACCGGGCCGGCGGGAGCGGCGCGGGGCGGCGGGGCGGGGAGCGACACGCAGCACCAGGGTGTAACGCGCGTAGCCCATGCTTTCAAGGGTCCTGGGGGTCTCGCCGACCACCCGGCACTCGGTGGCGCCCAGCTGCGGGTCCGGGTGCAGCACGGGCCGGACGGCACCGTCGAGCCGGGCGCCCTCCTCCCCGACCGCGCGCAGCCAGTGCGGCAGCCCGTGCCGGTAGGCCGCCTCCATGATCGGGTCCTGAGCGATCTCCCGCCGGATCGACTGGAGTTCGTGGTCGTGGCCGCACCGCTCCAGGGTGGCCCTGAACTGGGCCAGCATCGGCAGGCACCAGCCCGACTCGTGCGCGCCGAGCACCGAACCGGCGTCCGGATGGAACAGGACGAACCGGAGGAAGTTGTCCCCCGGCATGGCGGTGGGATGCGGGGCGACCTCCCCGAAAAGTGTCTCGAACGCGTCGTTGGCCAGCACCACGTCCCAGCGGTGGTCGACCACCAGGGACGGGAAGGGAACGGCGTCCAGCAGCAGTGCGTAGTCCTGGAGATAGGCCTGGGCCTCAAGACTTTCGGGGACGGGCCGCGGCGCCGGTCGCCGCCCACCTGCCTGATATGCCATCGGGAGGTCACCCCTCTTGCCTATGCGGCCTTCTCGCGGCGATGTGATCCTGCTGCCCCACCCACAGGCATGTCAACTATCGTGGCATTTCATGCCTGTTGACGGCCGAAATTGGCCACAGTTGTGGCGACACCTGGATGTGAGTTCGAACGACCCGATAATCTCCGGGAGGTTCACGCCGGGCGGTCCACGGCGACCGCCTGTGCGAAGCCTCTGATCCCTCTGAGAGACGTAGGAGTTCTGTCGGTGACGGATGGCTACGAGGATCCGGGCGCCACGGCGACCGCCCAGCTGCCGGCCGTCGTCTCCCGCGTCACCGCGCTCGCCGACCGGCTCGGCGTCGCGTACGCGGAGGTCTACGACATCCGACGGCTCTCCTACGCCTGCGGTGTCCCCGAGCCCGTGGTCAAGGCCCTGCTCGGTGGCCGGCCCGCGGGCGAACCCGACGTCCAGGAACGTTTCCTGCAACGCCTCGACCTGCTGCGCCGCACCCGCCTCAAGCCCAACGGCCGAAAACACACCCAGCAGGAGATCGCCGACGGCGCCGGTATGTCCCGGCAGCAGGCCGGCGCCCTGCTCAACGGTGACCGGCGGCCGACCATGGAGCACTGCGACGCTCTCCAGCGGTTCTTCCGGGTGCACGCCGGATTCCTGACCGCCGCGGACCCCGAGGCGCTGGCGGGCGCCCTCCAGCGCGTCGAGCAGGAGCTGCTGCAGAAGCTGGCCGACCGGGAGCGCGCGGCGGCCGAGGCCGCGGCGGACCCGCTGGAACGGCTGTTGCAGGACCACGGGGTGCGCGGGATCGCCTGGCGGGCCGCCCAGCTCCCCACCGACCAGCACCGCGACAAGGTCGCGGAATGGCTGGACATGCTCCTGGAGAGCGTCAAGCGCCCCGAGTCGTGAGCTGCGAGGCAACGAGGGAACGAGGGAACAGGAGAACCAGGAGAACATGGCCATCGGCAGGGACATGCGCCGGCTGAGCGGCGGGCTGGTCGGGGAGCTGACCCTGCCCGCGCCCGCCCCGCCGCAGGAGCTGTACCGGGCGCTGTGCGACGCGATGAGCCGCCGCCGCGGCCGCCCGGTCCTGTTCCGTACGGCCGTCTTCCCGCCCGGCACGGCCAGCGGCCTGTGGCTCGACCTGACCGACCGGGACCTGGTGGTGGTCGAGGAACGCACCGCGCCCGACCACCAGTTGGTGATCCTCGGTCACGAGCTGTGGCACATGCACGCCGACCACCACGGTCACGACGTCGACGGGGTCGCGGTGGCGGCCCGGCGGGTCGGCGAAGGCACCGGCGGAGGCGTGGCCACCGACCGGGCCGCGGTCCAGGCCGCCGTCCGGCGGATGGCCGCCCGCACCCGCTCCGACCGGGCCGAGGAACGGGACGCGGAGACCTTCGGACTGCTGCTGGCCAGCAAGTGCCGGGCCTGGCTCATGGGTTCGGCCCTGCGCGGTCGGGTGCGGCGACACGACGTGGCGGGGCGTATCGGGGCCTCGCTGGGCTATCCGGGGAAGTGACCCCGGCTGGGCTCGGCTCGCTCCGACTCGGCTGAGCGGGCGAACCCGGGCGCAGCGGGCAGGCGTTGTCAGTGGCGGACGGCAAGCTGGTGGGTGCGCACCGCACACACGCGGTGCGGCCGCGCCGTCCGGGCGCGTGACCGTGACGACCGACGGGGAGAGCCGAGCCATGCCCACCGCCGTACTGACCGACCGTGAGCGCACCGCCGTCCAGGCCTATCTGCGGCTGCTGCACACCGTCCGCGCGGCCTTCGACGGACCTCCGGACGGCGCCCCGCGCCCCTTCCTGGTCCCGCCGGCCGTGCTCGCCGAGGCCGAGGAGGCCCTGGCCCGCGCCGGACTCGCCGGCAACGAGGAGGCGTTCTTCCGGCTCCTGCACGACTGGTGCCCACCCACCTGAGCCGGCAAAGCACGTTCGGGGGCACCGTCAGGGGTGCGGCACGATCACGGCCGAGGTCAGCATGGAGTGCCGCACGCTCCAGCGGCCCTCGAAGACCTGCAGCCGCTCCCTGCCGACCTCGGGGCCGGGGACCAGGAGGCGGGCGCGCAGGGTGCCGTGCGGATGCCCGCCGGGCTCCGGGAAGAGTTCGATGTCGGCCTCCATGAAGTCCAGCCACTTCCCGGTGAGGGGGAACCACGCCTTGTATACGGATTCCTTGACGCTGAACAGCAGGCGGTCCCAGTGCAGGTCGGGCCGCTCGGCCGCGAGCCGCCGCAATCGCTCCCGCTCCGAGGGCAGCAGGACGGACTCCGCGACACCCTCGGGCAGCGGGGCGTGCGGTTCGGCGTCGATGCCCAGGGAGGCCAGGTCGGTGGCGCGGACCAGGGCGGCGGCGCAGTAGCCCTCGCAGTGGGTCATGCTGCCGACCAGCCCGTCCGGCCAGCGCGGTGCGCCGCGCTCGCCGCTCACCACCGGCTGCGGCGGGACCCCGAGCTTCTCCATGGCGCGCCGGGCACAGGCGCGCACGGCGGAGAACTCGCGGCGGCGCTTGGGCACGGCACGCGCGACGAGCGCCGCCTCCTCCGGGTAGAGGGGGGCTTCCCGGAGCGCCTCGTCACCGAGCATCTCCACGGCCACCACCGAGTCCGGGAGCAGCTCCTCGATCACCGGTTGCGACCTCCATCGGCAGAATACGGCGCAGCTCACCCGGGGGCCGGGAGCGCTTGCGCCACTCGCGGGGGTATCCCACGGAGACCTCTTCGAAGCGGACTCCCTCGTGCCAGGTGGTCCGGGGGATGTGCAGGTGTCCGTAGACCATGGTGTCGACGCGGAACCGGCGGTGCCAGTCGGCGGTGCGGGTGGTGCCGCACCACATGGCGAACTCGGGATACCACAGGACGTCCATGGGATGCCGGTCCAGCGGGTAGTGGCCCGCCAGCACGGTCGGCAGGTCCTCGGGGAGTTCGGCGAGCCGGCGTTCGGTGGCCTCGACCCGGGCCCGGCACCAGGCCTCGCGGGTCGGGTAGGGGTCGGGGTGCAGCAGGTACTCGTCGTTGCAGACGATGCCGGTGCCGTGCGCGTAGGCGAGGCCCTCCTCCTTGGTCGTACAGCCGGCCGGCAGGAAGGAGTAGTCGTACAGGAGGAAGAGCGGCGCGACCACGACCGGGCCGCCCGGGCCCTCCCAGACGGGATAGGGGTCCTCGGGGCTGACCACGCCGAGTTCCCGGCAGAGGGCGACGAGGTGCTCGTAACGGGCGACACCGCGCAGGGTGACCGGATCCTTGGGGTGGGTCCACAGGTCGTGGTTGCCCGGGGCCCACAGCACCTTGGCGAAGCGGTCGGCGAAGGTCTCCAGAACCCAGCGGATGTCGGCGACGGTCTCCGCGACGTCACCCGCCACGATCAGCCAGTCGTCGTCCGTCCCGGGGCGCATCTTCTCGACGAGCTCGCGGTTCTCCGGGTACGAGATGTGCAGGTCGCTGATGGCCAGCAACTGCCCGGCACCGGCCGTGGACTCCACCCCGTACCCCTTCCGATCATGTCGTCGCCACCCACCTCAGCACATGACGGGTCGGCGGAACAAGGGGACCTGTCGGCCTGTCGCGGGTCATTCGGCGGCCGGTTCCGGACGGGCCGCCGGTCGGTGCCCGTCCGTCAAGGAAACCGGCGTGGACGGTGCAGGAAAACGCGTGTGGACAGTCCCGGGGAATCCGTAACACGGGCGTTGCACGCGGGGCCCCTTGAAAGCCGTATGATCCCCCTCAACACCACCGCCACGAACTTCCCTTCGTCCAGGGCGGTTTGGTGACCCTCCAACCACCCTGCCCGGGCACGGGCTCGCTGAGCCCTGCCCGAAAACCCCGGAAGGCGGCATTAATGCGCTCTCGCGTACGCGTCTGGCTCAACCGCACGTACGCGGAGAACGTGTTCTTCATGGATCAGCTGAAGAGAAATCCCAGCGACCGGGCGGTCGAGATCCATGCGACGCACGGTGACGCCGACTCCCCCGTGCTGGCCGCCGCCGACACCGCCGATCTGGAGCCGGAGGGCCTCTCCCCGGCCGGCTACGTCGAGTACGCGCTCGACCAGTGCCAGCGCCGTGGCATCGATGTCTTCGTGCCCCGCCTGCACCAGTCGGCGATCGTCGCCCACCGGGCCGACTTCGCGGCGGTCGGTACGGCCCTGCTGGCGCCGACGCCGGAGGCGACGGCGGTCTTCGAGGACAAGGCGACGGCCTACGAGGCGGTCGGCGCGGTCGGGGTCCCGGTGCCGCCGTGGTGGCGGGTCCGTACGGCCGACGAACTGGTCGCCGCGGTCGAGGCGCTGGAGGCCGACGGCCACAAGGCCTGCTTCAAGCCGGCCGCCGGTGCGGGCGGGGTGGGATTCCGGGTGATCACGCGCGCCCCGTTCTCGCTCTTCCACCTCAACGGGTTCCCGGGGCCGTACGTCCAGCTCGACCTGGTCCTCGAGGCGCTGCGGTGCGCCGACCAGCCGGTGGACTGGCTGGTCATGCCGCGCCTGGAGGAGCCGGAGGTGTCCGTGGACTGCCTCACCGGGCCCGACAACCGGGTCCGGATGGCGGTGGGCCGCACGAAGAAGGGCCGCCGTCGCGGCTTCACCCTGGACGAGCGCTGGCTGAAGCCCGCCAGGCTGATCGCCGAGGGCTTCGGCCTGCACTACCTGTCCAACATCCAGTTCCGGATGTACGGCGACGAGCCGGTCCTGCTCGACGTCAACACGCGTCCCGCCGGAGGGTTGCATCAGCTGTCCCTCTGCGGCGTCAACGCACCGTGGGCGGCCGTCCAGTTGGCGCTGGGCGAGGACCCCGGCGTGATCGAGCCGCCGTTCCTGGGCCAGGACTACGCGGTGGTCTCGGGCCCGCGTCCCGTTCTGCCGTCCGTGCCGACCGTGCGGGAGGAGGCCGACGTGGTGCTGGCGCCTCCGGTTCCCGTGGAGGTGGAGCCGGTCGACGCCGCGGCTGCGGTGCTGCCGCTCTAGGCCGGCGGCGGAGCCGCGCATCGCAGCGGCCCCGCGCCCCTCACGGGGCACGACGGCTCACCGGTATGGACCAATTCACGCTCGTCTCCTTGACAGCTCGATTGGTCCATACCATTTTTGTTGCGCACCCCCTTCCGCACCTTCGTGCAACTCCCGAACACCCCCATTCCCGCAGGGAGATCGCGTGCGCAACTCGCTCAGACGTTCCAGACGTCGGATACTCGCACTGCTCGGCTCCGCCGCCCTCGCGCTCGCCGGGGCCATCGCGCTTCCCGGTACCGCACAGGCGGCCAACGTCCTGTCCAACCCCGGCTTCGAGTCGGGGAGTCTGTCGCCCTGGTCCTGCACCGGGAACCTGGGCTCGGTCGTCTCCTCCCCCGTGCACGGCGGCTCCAAGGCCCTCGCGGGAGCCGTGAGTTCCAGTGACACCGCCCAGTGCACCCAGACCGTCGCCGTGCAGCCCAACACCACGTACTCGCTCAGCGGCTGGGTCCGCGGCTCGTACGTCTACCTCGGGGTCACCGGCGGCACCTCCACCTGGACCAGCTCCCCGTCCCAGTACAGCCAGCTGAGCGTCTCCTTCACCACCGCGGCCGGGCAGACCAGCGCCCAGATCTACGTCCACGGCTGGTACGCGCAGGGGACCTACTACGCCGACGACATCAGCCTCGACGGGCCCGGCGGCGGCGGCTCCGACACCCAGGCGCCGACCGCGCCCACGAACCTCACCTCCACCGGGAAGACCTCGTCGAGCGTCTCCCTGTCGTGGTCGGCCGCGACGGATAACGTCGGGGTGACCGGCTACGACGTCTACCGCGGGTCGACCCTGGCGACGAGCGTCACCGGGACCTCGGCCACGGTGAGCGGGCTGTCGGCGAGCACGGCGTACGCCTTCACGGTGAAGGCGCGGGACGCGGCGGGGAACGTCTCGGCCGCCTCCAACTCCGTGAGTGTCACCACCGACGCGGGCACCGGCGGCGGGACCGGGTTCAAGCAGGCCGCGCCCTACCTCTACGAAGGCTGGGGGGATCCGCCGAACCCGACCACGGTGATGAACGCGACCGGCATCAAGAACTTCACCATGGCCTTCGTGCTGGACTCGGGGGGCTGCACGCCTGCCTGGGACGGCAGCCGGGCGCTGACGGGGGGTGCCGACCAGACCGCGATCAACCAGATCCGGGCGGCCGGCGGTGACATCACGCCGTCCTTCGGCGGCTGGCAGGGCAGCAAGCTCGGCGCCAACTGCTCCTCCGCGAGCGCGCTGGCCGGGGCGATCCAGAAGGTGATCGACGCGTACGGTCTCAAGTCCGTCGACATGGACGTGGAGAACACGGACGAGTTCGAGAACGAGGCCGTGCAGGCGAAGATCCTGACCGCCCTGAAGACGGTCAAGGCCAACAACCCCGGCCTGAAGACGATCGTCACCTTCGGCACCTCGACCACCGGGCCGACCTACTACGGCAACCGGCTCATCGAGCAGGCCCAGTCGCTGGGCGCGGACATCGACGTCTTCACGATCATGCCGTTCGACTTCGGCGGCGGCGCCGACATGTACGGCAACACGGTGGCCGCGGCCGAGGGGCTCAAGACCAAGCTGAAGTCCACCTTCGGATGGGACGACGCGACGGCCTACGCGCACATCGGGATCTCCGGGATGAACGGTCTGTCGGACCAGCAGGAGACCACGACCCCCGCGATCTGGACGCAGATCCGTGACTGGGGGAACTCGCACCACATCGCCCGGCTCGCGTTCTGGGCCGTGAACCGGGACCGCGGCTGCGCAGGCGGTGGCGTGGTGAGCAACTGCTCCGGGATCAGCCAGAGCGACTGGCAGTTCACCTCGATCACGGCCGGCTTCACCGGCTGAGCACCGGCGGCGAAGGCGTGGGGTCCCTGGACCGGGTACCCCCACGCCTTCGCTATCTCGGCCGGCCTGGGCGGGAGTTCGGCGGCCGGATCGGCCCGGCGGGCGGCCTGGATCCTGCCGGACTTGATCTCCTTGCTCCAGTCGCCGGGCTTCGAACTACCGATTTTTCATGTCGAAACGTACCTTAACCATGCAATAACCTGATCGGGATCGGTCCGATCAGAACCGGCCCGATCCCCGGTACAGCTCCAGCTCCCCGTCCAGTTCGACGGCGAGGACCGTGGCGTACGGATCGAGGTCGGCCGCGGCCGGCGGGTCGATCCACAGCACGCCGACCGCCTCGTGCAGCCCGCCGACCACCCGGTGGCCCAGCTCCGTCCCGCTGCCGAGCACCCTCACCCCGCGCACCCCGGTCGCCAGCCCGCGGACGCCGATCTCGGCGCGCGGGGCGTCGAACAGGGTGAGATAGAGGGTGCGCCGGTCGGCGGAGAGGGTGCTGGGCCCGTAGTGGTGCCCGGCCGGCAGCCCGCGACCGGTGCCGTAGACCGCCTCGGCGTGCCGCCGGATCCACTCCCCCAGCCCCTCCAGGCGCTCCACCTGCGGCTGCGGGATGGTGCCGTCCTCCATGGGGCCGACGTCGAGCAGCAGGTTGCCGCCGCCCCCGATGGTCTCGGTGAAGTACCGGATCAGCTGGGCGAGGGACTTGTGGTTGTCGTCGTGGTGCTGGTAACCCCACGAGTCGTTGATCGTCAGGCAGAGCTCCCAGGGGCCGTCCGGCGGCACGACCGGGGCGCCCTGCTCGGGGGTGGCGTAGTCGCCCTCGCTGAGCATCCGCGCGTTGAAGACGACATGCGGGACGTACGACCTGATGAGCGCGGCGAGTTCGGGGATGCGCCACTGCTCCTCGCTGCGCTCCCACTCCCCGTCGAGCCACATCAGGTCCGGTCGGATCCGCGAGGCCAACTCCGTCATCTGGCCGTCGCGGTAGGCGATGAACCGTTCCCAGGCGGCCAGGTCCTCGTGCTCGGCCGCCACCTCCGAGTAGCGGTTGTCCTCCTGCTCCGGCGGGCGGCCCGGCTTGCGCGTGGAGGCGTAGTCGGGGTGGTTCCAGTCGGAGTGCGAGTAGTAGAGGCCGACCTTGAGGTCCTTCTCGCGCAGGGCCTCGGCGTAGGGGCCGAGGTAGTCCCTGCCGAGGTTCAGGTCGCCGTACCCGGTGTCCCACAGGGCCACCCCGTCGTGGTGCCGGCTCGTCAGCACGGCGTACCGGGCCCCGGCGCGGGCGAACAGGTCCGCCCACGCCTCCGGGTCGTAGCGGGCGCCGGTGAACCGCTCCAGCTGGGACATGTACTGCTCGTGCGGCACGATGCCGTCGTAGAAGGACCAGGACTCCTGGACCCCGTCGACGGCATAGATGCCCCAGTGCACGAAGATCCCCAACTTGGCGTCGGTGAACCAGGGTTGCATGGTCATCCGGTCAGCTCCTGCGCAGCCGGAGGGTGAGGATCTGGAAGGGGCGCAGCTGCACGGCGACGGTGTCGCCGTCGACGGAGGCGTCCTCGAGCGGTCGCTCCAGGAGGTCGGTCACCTGGGCGCCCGCCAGCGGGAAGCCGGTGCGCAGGACGCCCCGGGCGCGGCCGCCCGTGGACTCGTAGAGCCGGACGACGACATCGCCGGAGGCGTCGTCGGCGAGCTTGACCGCCTCGACGGTCACGCCCTCGCCCAGGACGGAGACGACCGGCTCGGGCGCGCCCGCCGCATCGGCCACCCGCAGCGGGAGGTTGAGGGCATAGCCCTCCGCCACCGCGTCCTCGACGGCGGCACCCGGCAGCAGCGAGTACGTGAAGCGGTGGCGGCCCTGGTCGGCGCCCGGGTCCGGGACGCGCGGGGCGCGGACCAGGGACAGGCGGACCGTGGTGGTCGTCCCCCCGTCCTCGCGGACGGTGCGGGAGACGTCGTGGCCGTAGGTCGAGTCGTTGATGACGGCGACACCGTAGCCGGGCTCGGCGAGGTGCACCCAACGGTGGCCGGAGACCTCGAACCGGGCCGCCTCCCAGGTGGTGTTGGTGTGCGTGGGCCGCTGGACGTGGCCGAACTGGATCTCCGCGGAGGAGTGCGCGGCACGGATGTCCACGGGGAACCCGGCCTTGAGGAACTTCTCGGCCTCGTGCCAGTCGATGTCCGTCTCGAAGTCGATCCGCGGGCTGCCGGCGCGGACGGTGATCGTCTGGGTGATCGTCGAGCCGTTGCCGAAGGGACGGGTGACACGGATCGAGCCGAGCAGCGGGTCCGTGTCGGTGACCGTGATCTCCGAGGGGTCCAGCAGGTCCGTGTAGCGGTTCTTGTAGTGCTTGTCGACGTCCCAGGCGTCCCAGTAGTTGGGCAGGTCGGTGTGCAGGCGCAGCAGGTTGCCCTGGCCGGCGAGGACCTCGCGGTCCGCCCGCAGGTCGCGGACGGAGGACAGCGTGCCGTCCTCGGCGACCTCCACCCGGACCAGGCCGTTGTCGATGACCCGGCCGTCGACCGTCACCGGCCGCGGGGTCTCGGCGGCGGCCGTCAGCGGCGCGCTTCCGCTCGCCGGGACCTCGACGTACACCGGGGCGCCCGCCGCGTCCCGGACGACCTCGGCACGGTCGTAGGGGCTGGTGTTGAAGACGCGGGCCGGGCCGCCGCCCAGCGCGGTGACCGCCTCGGCGGTCAGCGCCTCCAGCTCCGTGGCGACGCGGGCGTACTCGGCCTCGGCCTCGCGGTGCACCCAGGCGATCGAGGAGCCCGGCAGGATGTCGTGGAACTGGTGGAGCAGGACCGTCTTCCAGAGCCGGTCGAGCTTCTCGTGCGGATAGCGGTAGCCGGGCGCGTGCAGGGCGGCCGTGGTGGCCCACAGCTCGGCCTCGCGCAGCTTGTGCTCGCTGCGCCGGTTGCCCTGCTTGGTGCGGGCCTGCGAGGTGTAGGTGGCGCGGTGCAGCTCCAGGTAGAGCTCGCCGACCCAGACCGGGGCGTCCTCGTACTCGGCGCGGGCCTTGGCGAAGAAGGCGTCCGGGTGCTCGACCTCGACGCGCGGGGAACCCTCCAGGTCCTTGAGCCGGCGGGCCCGCTCCATGATCTCGCGGGTGGGGCCGCCGCCGCCGTCGCCCCAGCCGAAGGGGGCCAGCGAGCGGGTGGCGCCGCCCTTCTCGGCGTAGTTGCGGACCGCGCGGGACATCTCCTCGCCGCTGAAGCGGGCGTTGTAGGTGTCGACGGGCGGGAAGTGCGTGAAGATGCGGGTGCCGTCGATGCCCTCCCACCAGAAGGTGTGGTGGGGGAACCTGTTGGTCTGGTTCCAGGAGATCTTCTGGGTGAGGAACCACTCGTTGCCGGCCAGCCTGGCGATCTGCGGGTAGGCCGCGTTGTATCCGAACGAGTCCGGCAGCCACACGCCCTTGGTCTCGACGCCGAAGTGCTCCATGAAGAACCGTTTGCCGTGCACGAACTGGCGGGCGACCGCCTCGCCGCCCGGCAGGTTGCCGTCGGACTCCACCCACATGCCGCCGACCGGCGCCCACTGGCCCTTCTTGACGGCCTCCTGGATCCGGGCCCAGACCTGCGGGTAGTTGTCGCGCACCCACTCGTACTGCTGGGCCTGGGAGCAGGCGAAGACGAACTCCTCGTACTCGTCGGCCAGCGAGGTGACGTTGGAGAAGGTGCGGGAGGTCTTGCGCTTGGTCTCGCGGATCGGCCAGAGCCAGGCCGAGTCGATGTGCGCGTGGCCGACGCCGGAGACGCGGTGGGCGCTCGCGTGCGCGGGCTTGGACAGCGCCGGCTTCAGGGCCTCGCGCACGGCGGCGGCCGAGCCGGCGATGTCGTCGAGGTCCAGCAGGTCCATCGCGTGGTCGAGGGCGTGCGCGATCTCGTGCCGGCGCGGGTCGTGCTCGCCGAGCTCCAGCATCAGCTCGCGCAGCACCTGGATGTCGAGGTCGAGGTGCCAGACGTCCTCGTCGAGGACGGCGATGTCGGCGCGCCTGAAGGTGTAGAGCGGCTTGTCGCCGGCTGTCAGCACGTCGCCGAGCGGGGTCGGCGCCGCGAAGTCGCCCGCGAGGATGTCGGGGTTGGAGGCGGCCTCGACCAGGTAGTCGATCACCTCGTCGCCGGCCGCCGGGTTGGCGATGGCCACGTACTGGTTGAGCGGGTTGACCGCCTTCAGCGGGGTCCCGTCAGCGAGGTGGACCAGGGCCTCGGCCTGGTTGCCCGGCCAGTCGCCCACGAAGCCGAGGTCGATGACGGCCTCGACCCGGCGGCCCGCGAAGGCGGCGGGCACCCGGCCGCGCATCCGGAACCAGGTGGTCCCCCACGGCGGCCCCCACGGGGTGTCCATCGCGAACGGCTCGTACGGGGCGGCGGCGGCCTCCTCGAAGGGCACCGGCTCCCCGGGGGCCTGCCAGGCGGACACCTCGAAGGGAACGGCGGCCGCATAGATCGCGGGCTTGATGCGCTGGTTGTGGAGGCGTTCTACGCGCTCCTCGATCCGGCGGCGTTCGTCGTGCATGGAAGTCTCCAGAGAGGGATGGAAAGCGCTTTCTGACCGGCTGGTCACTTAAGATACGCGAGGCCCGGATGGACCTCGGCGTACCCCTCCACCAGCCGACGGGCCACGTTCACCGAGTCGACCAGCGGGTGCAGCGCGAACGCCTTCACGGCCGTCCTGCGGGAGCCGGATTCGGCGGCGGCCAGCACCTCGCGCTCGACCGCCTTGACCGAGCAGACGAGACCGGTGGCATGGCCGGGCAGCGGGGCCACGGAGACCGGGTGGGCGCCGTTGGCGTCGACCAGGCAGGGCACCTCGATGACGGCATCACCGTCGAGCACGGACAGGGTGGAGCGGTTACGGACGTTGAGGATCAGGGTGGTGCGCTCGTCGCGGGCGATGGCCCGCATCAACGCCAGGGCGACCTTCTCGTAGCCGCCGGACAGGTCGTCGGCGTCGCGCTCGCCGGCGCCCGAGGTCTCCCGGTTCTCGGCCATGTAGGTCGCCTCGCGCTCGGCGCGGGTGCGGTCCCAGACGTCCAGGGCCTTCGCCTCCGGCTCGGCGACCGCCTCGTAGAAGTGCGCCTGCTGGTCGCGCAGGAAGGCGCCGCGGGTCTTCTCGGCCTGCCGGTAGGCGCGGACGGCCTCGCGGTTGAAGTAGTAGTAGTGCAGGTACTCGTTGGGGATCGCGCCGAGGGACTGCAGCCAGTCGACCCCGAAGAGCCTGCCCTCCTCGAAGGAGGAGAGCAGGGCGGGGTCGGCGAGCAGGCGCGGGAGTTCGTCGCGGCCTGCGACGCGCAGGCCGCGCACCCAGCCGAGGTGGTTGAGGCCGACGTAGTCGATCCAGGCCTCGCGCGGGTTCGCGCCGAGCACCCGGGCGATACGGCGGCCGAGGCCGACCGGGGAGTCGCAGATGCCGATGACGCGGTCGCCGAGGTGGCGGGACATGGCCTCGGTGACCAGGCCGGCGGGGTTGGTGAAGTTGATGACCCAGGCGTCGGGGGCCAGACGGGCCACCCGGCGCGCGATGTCGACGGCGACCGGGACGGTCCGCAGCCCGTAGGCGATGCCGCCCGCGCCGACCGTCTCCTGGCCGAGGACGCCCTCGGCGAGGGCCACCCGTTCGTCGTCGGCGCGGCCCGCCAGGCCTCCGACGCGGATCGCGGAGAAGACGAAGTCGGCCCCGCGCAGGGCCTCGTCGAGGTCGGTGGTGGCGGTCACCGTCGGGGCGCCGGGGGCCCCGGCGGCCTGTTCGGCCAGCACCCGGGCGACCGCGGAGAGGCGGCCCGCGTCGAGGTCGTGCAGCACGACCTCGGTGACGCGGCCCTCGCCGCGGTCCGTCAGCAGGGCGCCGTACACGAGCGGCACCCGGAATCCGCCGCCGCCCAGAATGGTCAGTCTCACCGGCTTCCTCCCAGGATGCCCACCCGCGTGGACCACGAAGTGACCGGGCCTCCACGGGAGATGTCGGGGAACGGGGTTCCGCCGCTTCGGCGGACCTCTGCCCCCATCGGCGGAGCAGCTCCGCATAGTGCGTCACGACAACCAGGCACGCACTGTCTCCTTGCACTTGTTCCAAGAACCCGGGCCGGCTGCGACCCGGCTGGTGTTGATCGCGTCAGACCCGTCCGCGGGCCGGGTGACCGGGCGGCATGAGCCCGGAATCCCCTTCGGCCCCGGGGCAGGGTGTTCAAGCCTGAGCCTTTCCCGCCACCACCACCTCGACGCGAGCCTCCTCCAGGGCGGCCCGCGTCGCCGCGTCCACCGGCATGTCGGTCACCACCATGTCCAGGTCCTCGGGACCGCAGACCTTCGCCATGCCCGTCCCCGGGAACTTGGCGGTGTCGGCGAGCAGCACCACCTTGTCGCTCGCCTTGATCATCGCCCGTTTGACCGGCACCTCCACCACGGTCGTGTCCATCACCTGGCCGCCCGGGCGCACCCCGCTGGTGCCGAGGAAGAGCCAGTCGGCGTGCAGCTGGCGCAGGTTGTCCTCGGTGAGGAAGCCGACCAGGGAGCGGTACTCGCGGCGGACCACGCCGCCGAGCAGCACCAGCTCGATACCCTCGTCGTCGGCGAGCTCCTCGTAGACCACGAGGTTGCTGGTGATGACGGTGAGCCGGCGGCCGTGCAGCTGGCGGGCCAGCCGGTAGGCGGTGGTGCCGATGTCCAGGAGGACCGACTGGCCGTCCGCGACCAGGGCCGCCGCGTGCGCCGCTATGGCGTCCTTCTCCGCGACCCGCACCTCGGCGACGTCGGCGAAGGGCTGGTCGCCCTCGTCGGCGACGGCACCGCCGTGCACCCGCGTCAGCAGCCCCTCCTCCTCCAGTTTCAGCAGGTCACGCCTGACGGTTGCGGGGCTCACGCCCAGTTGCTCGGAGAGATCCGTCACGGCCGCGGGGCCGCCCGAGCGCAGGGCCCGCAGGATGAGTTGGTGTCGTCGTTCTGCCAGCACCCGATGAACAGTACTCGTCATCTTCAATCATTTCTATGCTCAGTTCTGCTCGTGTATTGACCAATCTCGCGTGGCAGCGCACGATTCCGTCATCGAAATTGACGAGTTTTGACGAGAGGGTGGCGTGTGGACGACGACATGCCCGATGTGCTGCTGACCGGGCTCCTCTTCTACGACCTCGTCCTCACCGGGCTCGGGAAGCCGCCGACACCGGGCGAGGAGGTCTGGACGGCCGGCATGGGCTGCGGCCCCGGCGGCATCGCGAACCTCGCGGTGGCGGCGTCCCGGTTCGGCCTGCGCACCTCGCTGGCCACGGTCTTCGGCGACGACTTCTACGGCGCCCACTGCCACGAGGTCCTCGCCGGACAGGAGGGTGTCGACCTCTCCCTGTCCCGGGTCGCGGACGGCTGGCCCACCCCGGTCACCGTCGCCCTCGCCCACGGCCAGGACCGGGCCCTGGTCACCCACGGCTGTGAACCGCCGTACTCGCAGGACGTGCTGATGGGCGACCCGCCCGAGGCCCGCACCGCCCTCGTCCACATCGAGGCCGAACCCCGCGAGTGGATCGCCAAGGCCGCCGCGAACGGAACCCGGATCTACGCCGACGTCGGCTGGGACCCCACCCAGCAGTGGTCCCGCGACCTCCTGGACCAGCTCGCCCTGTGCCACGCCTTCCTCCCCAACGAGACCGAGGCGATGGCCTACACCCGCACCGACAGCGCGGTCGCGGCCCTCGGCACCCTCTCCGAACTGGTCCCGGTGGCCGTGGTCACCCGCGGCGGGGACGGCGCGGTGGCCGTCGACCAGACCACCGGTGAGTTCGCGGAGGTCCCGGCCCTGGCCGTGGACGTCCTCGACGCGACGGGCGCCGGTGACGTGTTCGGGGCGAGCTTCGTCACCGCCTCGCTCGCCGGCTGGCCACTGGAGGAACGGCTGCGGTTCGCCGTACTCGCCGCGGGTCTCTCCGTCGGCCACCACGGCGGAGCACTGGCCGCGCCCGGCTGGTACGGCGTCGACCGCTGGTGGCGCTCGCTCACCGACCCCGGTCTGCGCCGCGCCTACGGCTTCCTCACCGACCGGCTGCCGGCCGACCCCGGCCCGCCGGTCCACCACGCACCCGTCACACCCCCCGCGCGGCAGTACTGAGCCCCACGCACCAAGCCCCCCACGCTCCATGTGAAAGTCCCGAACAGATCCGAAAGATCCGAAAGGCGGTGGGAGCTGTGCGGCTCTCACGTAGAGGCCTGCTGCGCGCGGGCCTGGCCGGCACGGCCGCCACGGCGCTCGGCGGCCTGGCATCCGGCTGCGCCGTTCCGACCGGTTCCACCGGCCGGAACATGGTCCTGTGGTACTGGGACGGCGGCCTCGGCGACACGGTCGTCAACAAGGCCAAGGCCCGTTACGGCGCCGACGTCGACCTGCAGGCCATCAAGATCGGCGGCTACTACCGGTCGAAACTGCTCACCACCATGACAGGCCGGGCCCACATCCCCGACATCGCGGGCCTCAAGGGCGAGGACATGGCGTCCTACCTCCCGAACGCGAACCAGTTCGTGGACCTGCGCACGCTGGGCGCGGACAAGTACAGGAGCCAGTACCTCTCCTGGAAGTGGGACCAGGGCATCGCCGACGACGGCACCATGGTCGGCTTCCCGATCGACTGCGGCCCGGTCGCGCACTTCTACCAGTACCAGGTCTTCCGGAAGGCCGGACTGCCCTACGAACCCGACGACGTCTCCGCCGAACTGAACACCTGGGAGAAGTTCTTCGCCGCCGGCGAGCAGCTGAGGAAGCGGATCCCGGGGACCTGTCTGCTCTCCGACGTCAACGCGGTCTTCGAGAACGTGGTGCAGCAGGGCAGCGCGCGGTACGTCGACAAGGACCGGCACTTCATCGGCGACCAGGACCACGTCCGCCGGGCCTGGGCACTGGCCGTGGAGGCGAAGCGGCGGGGGATCGTCTCGGACCTGGTCAGCGGCACGCCCGACCAGCTCTCCGCGCTCCAGGACGGCAAGCTGCCCAGCCAGCTCAACGCCTCCTGGGCCACCAACGACATCAAGACCGGTGTACCGAAGACCAAGGGCCGGTGGCGGGTGGCGCAGATGCCGGTACGGCCGTCCAACAACGGCGGTTCCTTCCTGTCGATCACCAAGGAGTGCCGCGAGCCCGAGCAGGCGTTCCGGATCATCACCTGGATGCTGAACGCCGGCAACCAGGCACAGGGCTTCGTGGACGCGGGACTCTTCCCCTCGACCCCGGCGGCGTACGACCTGAAGACCCTGCGCGCGCCCGACCCGTTCTTCGGCGGCCAGGTCACCATGGACGTCTTCGGGCCCGCCGCGCAGAAGATCGCGGTCGCCTACAACAGCCCGTTCGACGTGGCGCTCGCGCAACCCCTCAAGGACGAGATCAAGAACGTCGGCGTCCTCGGCAAGAACCCCGAGCAGGCCTGGAAGGACGCCATGAGCAAGTGCCGGCGCATAGCCAAGCACCTGGGGGTGACCTACTGATGGCCACCGCACTGGACAAGCCCACCACGACCGTGGAACGGACCGCCACGGCAGGTCCCCGTACCGGAATCCGCAAGTACTGGCACCTCTACGCCGCGATCTCCCCCTTCTACCTCCTCTTCCTCTGCTTCGGCCTCATCCCGGTCGGCTTCTCGCTCTACGTCTCCCTGCACCGCTGGGACGGCCTCGGCTCGATGGAGTGGGCGGGCCTGTCGCAGTACCAATACCTGCTGGGCGACACCGACTTCTGGACCGCGGTCGGGAACACGATCGTCATCTGGGCGCTCGCCACCTTCCCCATGATCTTCCTGGCGATGGTGACGGCCGTGATGCTCAACTCGGCGGTCCGCTTCAAGAACGTCTACCGCTTCGCCTACTTCCTGCCCAACGTCACCTCGGTGGTCGCGATCGCGATCATCTTCGGCTCCGTGTTCTCCACCAACTTCGGCCTGGTGAACGCCTTTCTGCAGGCGGTGGGGTTCGACCAGATCGCGTGGCTGAACACCCCGTGGGGCATCAAGGTCGCCATCGCCACGCTGATGACGTGGCAGTGGACCGGCTACAACGCGATCATCTTCCTCGCCGGACTGCAGACGATCCCCGGTGAACTGTACGAAGCCGCCCGCATGGACGGCGCCGGGCCGGTGCAGACCTTCTTCCGGATCACGCTGCCGATGATGCGGCCGGTGCTGCTGTTCGTGCTCGTCGTGTCGACCGTCACCGGTCTGCAGAGCTTCTCCGAACCGCAGGTCCTGCTCCAGACCACGTCCAACGACTCGACGTTCGCGGGCGGTCCGGGCCACGCCGGCCAGACCATGGTCCTCTACTTCTTCCAGCAGACCTTCGACAACAACGACTTCGGCTACGGCGCGGCCGTGGCCTGGGGCATCTTCCTCGTCGTCATCATCTTCTCGATCGTCAACTGGCGCCTGGTGCAGCGCCGGGGCGAAGACTAGGGAGGCCGCACACCATGGCATCCATCCGGACGACCCGCCCCAGGGCCATCAAGGGCACCCGCGGCCGCGGTATCGCCCTGCACGCCGTCCTGATCGTCGGTCTGCTGCTCTCGGCCTTCCCGTTCTACTGGGCCGTGATCATGTCGACGCACACCACGTCGGAGATCTTCTCCTACCCGCCCAAGCTGCTGCCGAGCTCGCACTTCCTGGAGAACGCCCGCAGCCTCTTCGACAACGTCGACTTCTTCGGGTCGATGTGGAACTCGCTGCTGGTCGCGGGCTCGGTGACCTTCCTGGTGCTGTTCTTCGACTCGCTGGCCGCCTTCGTCTTCGCCAAGTTCGCCTTCCCCGGCAAGAACGTGCTGTTCGCCCTGCTGATGGTCATCTTCATGGTGCCGGCCCAGCTGTCCGCCATCCCACAGTTCGTCATCATGGCGAAGCTGGGCTGGATCGGTTCGATGACCTCGCTGATCGTGCCGGCGGCGGCCAACGCGTTCGGCATCTTCTGGATGCGCCAGTACATGAAGGGCGCCATCCACGACGAACTCCTCGACGCCTCCCGCATCGACGGCGCGAGCTTCCTCCGCCAGTACTGGCACGTGGCCCTCCCGGTGGTCCGGCCGGGCCTCGCCTTCCTCGGCATCTTCACCTTCATGGGCCAGTGGAACGACTACGCCTGGCCCCTGATCGCCCTCACCAACCCGGACAACGTCACCCTCCAGGTCGCGCTGTCCCAGCTCAACGGAACCCATGGCACCACCGACTACGGAATGGTCATGACCGGCGCACTCCTCGCCCTCGTCCCGCTGCTCGTCGTGTTCGCGGTCGGCGCCCGCCAGATCATCGGCGACCTGGCCAAGGGAGCCATCAAGTGACGGACCCGCTGGTGGCCGTCCGCCCCTGGGAGGCACCCGAGGTGACCTCCTGGGGGCGGTTGCCGATGAACGCCGTCGACCGCCGTCCGGGGGCGCTGTCCCTGGACGGCGAGTGGCGCTTCCAGCTGCTGCCGGCCCCCGACGCGCCGGTCGGGGCGGCCTGGTCGACCGTGCACGTCCCCGGTGCGTGGACCCTCCAGGACACGGACGACCTGCCGCAGTACACGAACGTCCGGATGCCCTTCCCCGAGTTCCCGCCGCACTCCCCCGCCGCCAACCCCACCGGCGTCCACGAGCGCGAGCTGGACGTGCCCGCCGAGTGGGCCGGCCGCCGGATCGTCCTCCAGGTCGGGGCCGCCGGGAGCGTGCTCCTCGTGCACGTGGACGGGCGGCCCGTCGGCATCTCCAAGGACTCCCATCTGGCGGCCGAGTTCGACCTCACCGGGGTGGTACGCCCCGGTGAGCGGTCCCTCCTGCGGCTGACCGTCGTCAAGTGGTCGGACGCCTCGCACCTCGAGGACCAGGACCACTGGTGGCACGGCGGGATCACCCGCTCCGTACTGCTGTACGCGACCGACCCGCTGTATCTCGCGGACGTGACCGTGCGGGCACGCCGGGACGGCGACCTGCGGGTGGACTGCCTCGTACGGGACCGCGGCGGTGCGCTGCCGGACGGCTGGTACGTCACCGGCGACCTGGACGGCACGCTCCTCGCGCAGGACGCCGAGTTCGACCGGTTCAACACCGAGGACGACCGGGTCTCCGACTTCCTCGGCGAGGCCCGCATCCGTGCCACCGTGGCCGGGGTCCGCACCTGGAACGCGGAGCAGCCCGAGCTGTACGGGCTGACCGTCCGGCTGCACCGCGCCGACGGCACGGTCGCCGACACGTCGTACCAGCGCATCGGCTTCCGGGACGTCGAGATCGTCGGCCGGGACCTGCTGGTCAACGGCGAGCGGATCTTCGTGCGGGGCGTCAACCGGCACGACTTCCACCCGCTCACCGGACGGACGGTGTCGTACGACGACATGCGCGCGGACCTGGTGGTGCTGAAGCGGTTCGGGTTCAACGCGATCCGCACCGCGCACTACCCGAACGACCCCGCGCTCTACGGCCTCGCCGACGAGCTGGGCTTCTACGTCGTCGACGAGGCGGACATCGAGTCCCACGACCACGCGCACGAGATCGCCGACGACCCCCGCTATCTCAACGCCTTCGTGGACCGGGTCTCCCGCATGGTGCTGCGGGACAAGAACCATCCGTCGGTGATCATCTGGTCCCTGGGCAACGAGTCCGACTACGGGGCGAACCACGACGCGGCGGCGGGCTGGGTGCGGCGGCACGACCCGAGCCGGCCGGTCCAGTACGAGGGCGCGGCCAAGCGCGGCTGGGCCGACCCGGACGTCACCTCCGACATCGCCTGCCCCATGTACGCGCCGCTGGCGGACTGCGTGGCGCACGCGTTGTCCGGGGAACAGACGAAACCGCTCATCCAGTGCGAGTACTCGCACGCCATGGGCAACAGCAACGGCACGCTGGCCGACCACTGGGCTGCCATCGAGTCCACTCCGGGTCTTCAGGGCGGGTTCATCTGGGAGTTCTGGGACCACGGAATCCTCCAGCGGGTGAGCGACGGCAGACCGGTCGGGCGCGCGGGCGCCGGACTGTACGACAACGGTGTCGCCGCGCCCGGTCACCGCTGGGCGTACGGCGGCGACTTCGGCGAGGCCCTGCACGACGGGGCGTTCGTCGCGGACGGCATGGTCTTTCCGGACCGCACCCCCAAGCCCGCGATGTACGAGCACCGGGAGATCGCGGCGCCGGTCCGCATCAGGTGCTTCCGGCACGAGGGCATCGTGCTCGCCAACCACCAGCACTTCCGGGGCTTCGACTGGCTGACGGGAACCTGGGAGCTGGCACTGGCCGACGGCCGTACCCTCAGCGGTCCGGCGGAGCTGCCCGAGCTGTGCCCCGGCGAGACCGCGGCGGTGCCGCTGCCCTTCGAGGTCCCGGCGGACGGCGGCGAGGCATGGCTGACGCTGCGGGTGACCACGGCCGGGGACCAGGCGTGGGCACCGGCCGGCACGGAGGTGTGCGCGCCGCAGATCCGGCTGCGGGCCCCCGCCCCGGCGCCGGCGGCCGTCCCGGTCGGGGCCCGTGTCGAGGTGGACGGCGAGGGGCTGCTGCGGCATCCGCTGCTGGCCGCCGCGCCGGCGCTCTCCCTGTGGCGGGCGCCGACCGACAACGACGAGCTGGGCGGGATCGCGGTGCGCTGGCGGGCCTGGGGCCTGGACAGCCTGGTGCGCAAGGTGGTGTCGGTACGGCGGGACGACGACCGGGTGACGGTGCTCGCCGAGTACGCCGGGACGACCGGAGCCGTGCGGCACCGGCAGGAGTTCACCGCGGTCGAGGGTGGCGTCCGGGTCGAGGAGTCGGCCGAACTGCCCGCGGAGTTCGACGACGTGGCCCGGGTCGGCTCGGTCTTCGAGACGGTGGCCGGCCCGGATGTGCTGGAGTGGTTCGGTCAGGGTCCCTGGGAGTCGTACCCGGACCGTGCCTCCGGTGCCCCCGTCGGCCACCACCGCCTCCCGGTGGACGAGTTGTTCACCCCGTATCTGCGGCCCCAGGAGAGCGGCGGCCGGCACGGTGTACGGCGGTTCACGCTGTCGGCGCCGGACGCCACCGGACTCGCGGTCGAGCTGGACGGGCCCCGCCAGGTCTCCGTCAGCCGCTACCGCACCGAGGACCTCACCGCCGTCACCCACCACGACGAACTCGTGCCCCGGGCGGGCTGCGTGGTCCACATCGACGCCGCGCACCGGGGCCTCGGTACGGCCTCGTGCGGTTCCGACACCTTCCCCTCGTACCTCGTCGCCCCGGGAGTCCACCGCTGGAGCTGGACCCTGCGCGTCCTGTGAGATCCCGCCGCGCCCTTCGCACGGCCCGGTCACCCACGAACCGGGCGACGGCGCCCCGTGGGCGGACACGTGGCTCTGGTCGAACCCCCTCTTCGCGGACGTAGTGGGTTCCTGACGGTCGCTCGCCGGCGGTTGCCGCCGGCCCGCGGGTGCGCCATGCTGCGATCCGTGCCCCACAGCGCACCCGCCCTCCGCTCGGCGCCCGACCGGCTGCTGTCGGTGCTGGCCGCGTTCGACCACGGGCATCCGGCGCTCAGTCTCAGCGACATCGGCCGCCGGGCCGGGCTCTCCCTGACCACCGCGCATCGCCTGGTCGGCGCGCTCACCGCGTGGGGCGCGCTGGAACGCGACGCCGAGGGCCTGTACCACGTGGGGCTGCGGCTCTGGGAGCTGGCCGCGCTGGCGCCCCGGGGGCTCGCGCTGCGCCAGGCCGCGCTGCCGTACCTGGAGGACCTGTACGAGGCGACGCACGAGAACGTGCAGCTGGCGGTGCGGGACGGCGCCGAGGCCGTCTACATCGAGTGGCTGGCCGGGCGTTCGGCGGTGGGCGTGCACATCCGGGTGGGCGCCCGCTGGCCGCTGCACGCCACGGGAGTGGGGCTCGCCCTGCTCGCCCACGAGACGCCCGGCTTCCAGGAGGACTACTGCGGCGGCCCTTTGGCCGCCTTCACGCCGTACACCCTGACGGAACCCGCCCGGTTGCGCCGTGCACTGGCCGAAGTCCGGCGTACCGGGGTCGCGGTGAGCAGCCGTCAGGTGACCGACGACGCGCTGTCGGTGGCGGCCCCGGTGCGCGGGGCCGCGGGACAGGTGGCCGCCGCCGTGTCGGTGGTCGTGCCGTGGGCGGACGCCGAGGTACCGGCGCTGGTCCCGGCGGTGCGGCTGGCCGCCCGCGGGGTCTCCCGGGCCCTGGGCTGGCGGCCGGAGCGCACGGACCAGACCGTGTAGCGTGACCGGGTGACAGTGAGCGAGGTTTACCGGGAGCTGGGCGAGGCCGCCTGGTCGTGGGTACTGGACCAGGTGCGGGACGACGAGGGCCCCTGGCTGCCGGAGGACGTGCCCGAGGAGGACACCGGCGACCTCGCGCCCGCCGAGGACCGGGACTCGCTGTACTCGGGCATCGCGGGGCTGGCCCCGGTGCTGGCGGAGATCGCCCGGTACCGGGCGCTCGGCGAGCGGGAACAGGCCCTGGCGGCCGGGATCGTGCGCCGCCTGTCGGCGCGGGCCCCCGTCGTTGCCGAACCCTCCCTCTACATCGGCCTGGCTGGCCACGCCACGGCGCTGCGGTTGCTCGAACCGGGCAGCGAGGCGGTCGTGCTGCGGCGGCTCGCCGAGCTCGCGACCCCCGAGGGCTGGCGGACCACGACCGCGTTCGTACCGGATTCCGACGCGCCCCTGACCGACATCATCATGGGCGTCGCGGGCGTGGTCATGACGGCCGTCTGGGCGGGCGGCGCGTACGCGGAACCGATCGCGACGACCGGCGGCGAGGCCCTGCTGCGGATGGCCGACCGCACCGAGGCGGGCCTGGACTGGGGAATCTCGCCCAGCACGCAGTCGCGCTGCCCGAACTACTCGCACGGCGCCGCCGGGGTGGCCTCCGCCCTGGCGGTGGCGGGCGCGGCCCTGCACCGCGAGGACTTCGTCACGGCCGCCGTGGCGGGGGCCCGGCACGTGCTGTCCACGGGCTCACTGGCGGACGGCGGCTTCGTCGTGCCGCACACGATCCCTCCGTCGAAGCGCGAGGTGGAGCCGGTCACCTACACCTGGTGCCACGGACCGACGGGCACCTCGCACCTGTTCACGGCGCTCGCCCACGCGGGCGTCACCGAGGTGGCCGGGCACGACGTCGGGGAACTGCGGCAGCGCTGCATGACCTCGGTCCTCGCCTCGGGACTCCCGGAGCGGCTGCGCCCCGGGTTCTGGGACAACGACGGCCGCTGCTGCGGCACTGCCGGGGTGGGTGACGTCCTCCTGGACGCGGCCCAGGACTGCGCGGGGACACCGAGGGCGAAGACACTGGTGGACGGCGCGCTGCGGATGGGCGACGCCCTGGTGGAGCGGGCGATCAGGGACGCGGCGGGCGCCCGCTGGCGGTTCGTGGAGTACCGCGTCGAGAACCCGCTGCTGCCGCCGGGCACGTCCTGGATGCAGGGCGCGGCGGGCATCGCCGCCTACCTGCTGCGCCTGGCCCGGTATCTCGACACCGGCCCGGACGCCCCGGTGGTGGACCGCCCGGACCAGTGGTGGGCGGTACCGGCCGGGACCCGGCACACGTCCGGCACGTGAGCGCGGGTCGGCCGGGCGTCGCCGGCGACTGGGCACGGCGGGTCCCCCGGTGTGACGGCGGTCGCGCTGCCGGGACCGGTGACGACCGCGACCGTCGGTCCAGGACCGTGCACCCGCTGCGAACACTCCGTTTCGACTGGGGAGAGGGAATCCCGGGGCCGTGGGGTCGACCGGCCACGGCAACAGGACGATCACCCGCCCGTCGGATCGGTCACGCGGTGGAGGCCGGTTCACCGGGACCGGCCTCCACCGCCGCCCGCCCGTCCTCCCGGCTCAGGCGGGCAGGGCCGCGCGCAGCCTCCGGTCACGGGGCGCCGGCCTTCGGTCGAGCCGGGCGTCCAGCAGGCGCCGGACCTCGTCGCAACGGCCGCCCGCGACCAGGGCGTACAGCAACGTCTCCTCCACGACCTCCCGTTGGGCCGCGCTGCCGCCGACCCTGCGCAGGACCGGCAGCAGGGCGGCGAGCCCCCGGGCCGCCTCGTTCACGCACGCGGTCGCGGACCGGGCGGCGTCCAGAAGGCGATCACGGTGACGGCCGAGCCGGCGGTCGAGATCGTCGACACTGGTTCAGCGACACCCGGCTCGACTTCCGCCCGCAGACGTACTGGGCGGCCGGCACCGAGATCACCCTCAGTCTGCGGCTGAAGGACGTCGAGGGGACGGACGGGGTGTACGGCACCCAGTCGAACGACGTCACCTTCCCTCATCGGCCGGGAGCAGATCTCCACGGTCGACCTGTCCACCAACGGATGGTGGTCAGGCGGGACGGCGCCGCGTACGCCGACTACCCGGTCTCCGGCGGCGACTTTGGCCACACCACCTGGTCCGGGATCATGGTGATCAGCGAGCGGTTCAAGCAGACCCGGATGGAGTCCTCCACCGTCGGCCTCGGTGACGAGTACGACATTCCGGCGTTCCGCACGCCCAGCGCCTGACCACCTCGGGCACCTTCGCGCACGGCAACTACTGGGCGTCCAGCGCGGTGTTCGGCAGCCAGAACGCCAGCCACGGCTGTGTCGGCCTGCACGACGCCAAGGGCGCGAGCGACTCGTCGGTGGCCGGCTACAAGTTCTACGAGAGCTCGATGCTCGGCGAGGCGGTGATCGTGAGGAACTCCGGCGAGAGGACCGTCGAGGCCGCCAACGGCCTGAACGGCTGGAACCTGTCCTGGTCGGACTGGAAGGCCGGCAGCGCGGTCTGCCCCCCCCCTGCCGCCTTCACCGCCTGAACTCCCTTGGGAGGTAAGGAGATTCTTCGCTTTAACTCTTGACGACCGCAGGCGCGGAGAGCACATTGGGCGCACTTTGAGAGCGCTCTCAGCGACAACTCCCGACGCTCTCAGGGGCATCCCGCGCATCCCGCTCCGTACCCGAGAGGCACCCCCATGAGTGAAACCTCCGGCACATCCCCTGCGGACCACGGACGGCGGCGCTCCTTCCGCCGGGCTCTCGTCGCCGTACTCGCCACGATGGGCCTCGCGGCGGCCGCCGCCACGACCGCCACCCTCCCCGCCAGCGCCTCCGCCCCCGGGACGCCCTCCGGCTGGAGCCAGGTCTTCCTCGACGACTTCAACGGCTCGGCGGGCACCGGCGTCAGCACCTCCAACTGGCAGTACGACACCGGGACCTCGTACCCGGGCGGCGCCGCCAACTGGGGCACGGGCGAGGTCGAGACGATGACCTCGTCCACCACCAACGTCGCGCTCGACGGCAACGGCAACCTGAAGATCACCCCGGTCCGCGACTCGTCGGGGAACTGGACTTCGGGCCGGATCGAGACCACCCGCACCGACTTCCAGCCCCCGGCGGGCGGCAAGCTGCGCGTCGAGGCGCGGATCCAGATGCCGGACGTCACCGGTGACGCCGCCCTCGGCTACTGGCCGGCGTTCTGGATGCTGGGCGCGCCCTACCGGGGCAACTACCAGAACTGGCCCGCCGTCGGCGAGCTGGACATCATGGAGAACGTGCAGGGCCTGAACAAGGTCTGGGCGACCATGCACTGCGGCACCAACCCGGGCGGCCCCTGCAACGAGACGACGGGCCTCGGCAATTCGACCGCCTGCCCCGGCACCACCTGTCAGTCCGGCTTCCACACCTACACGATGGAGTGGGACCGCTCGGTGAGCCCCGAGGCGATCCGGTTCTCCGTGGACGGCGTCACCTACCAGACGGTGACCGCCGGTCAGGTCGACGCGACCACCTGGGCGAACGCCACCAACCACGGCTTCTTCGTCATCCTGAACGTGGCGATGGGCGGCGGCTTCCCGGGCGCGTTCGGCGGCGGCCCGACCAGCGCCACCGAGTCCGGTCACCCGATGGTCGTCGACTACGTCCAGGTGCTGCAGGCCGGCGGGAGCGGTACCACGACCCCGCCGACCGGTGACCGGGACGCGTACGGCACGATCCAGGCCGAGTCGTACGACAGCCAGTCCGGCGTCACGGCCGAGACCACCACGGACACCGGCGGGGGCCAGGACATCGGGTACGTCTCCAACGGCGACTGGGCCCTCTACAAGGGCGTCGACTTCGGCTCCTCGGCGGCCACGCAGTTCTACGCGAGGGTGGCGAGCGGCGCGGCGGCCGGGGTGAGCGGCCTGGTCCAGGTACGCCTGGACAGTCCGTCCAGCTCCCCGGTCGGCAGCTTCTCCGCGGGGAACACCGGCGGCTGGCAGACCTGGAAGACGATCCCGGCCAACATCAGTTCGGTGACGGGCACGCACGACGTCTACCTCACCTTCAGCAGCGGCCAATCGGCGGACTTCGTGAACGTGAACTGGTTCGGCTTCGGACACTGACCGGCCGCCGGGGACGCCCCGCGGGGTTCGCCTCGCGGGGCGTTCCCGTCCGCGCGGAAGGCACGGGCCGCTCTCAGCACCCCACGCCGCAGCGCCGCGCGATGGCCTTCAGCCGCTCCAGTTCGCGTTCTGCCGCGGCCGCATGGGCGAGGTCGAGGGCCATCCAGGCGCGCGCGGTGACGTAGCCGATGTCCTCGCGGGTGGCCGCGTCGAGGTCACCCGCGTCCCGGAGCCGGTATCCGGTGACCGCCAGGGAGACCTCGATGCCGCCGAGGCGGTCCCGAAGACGCAGGGGCAGCGGGGGCTTGGCGTCCTTGACGTAGTCGCGCGCCTGCCGGTCCGCCTCGCAGGGACGGGGCGGCGTCGGGGCCCAGGAAAGGTCGGCCTCCCGGGCCGTGTCGTCCATGTCCGCGAGCCGGGCGCGGGCGGCGGCCCGGTCGCCCCCGGCGGCGAGCGCGCGGGCGTCGTCCAGCAGGGAGCGCAGCGCGGCCCGGGCCGCGGGATCCTCGCCGGTGCGGGCGTCGAGATAGCCGGACCACACGTCGAACGCCTTGCTCAACTCGGCTTCCAGCAGAACCCCGTACACGTCCGGCACCGCGGCGACTCCCCCTCCGGCCGTCCCGCGCGGACGGCAGCGGTTCACGATAGGAGGGGAGCCGGAGCGTTCGCTCGCGAATTTCCGCGCCGGTTCAGCGCAGTTCCGCCCGGAACGCCACCGGCGTCTGCCCCGTGTGCAGGTGGAAGAACTTGGAGAAGTTGGCCGCGTCCGGGAAGCCGATCGCCGCGCCCACCCGGCCGATCGGGAGGTCGGTGTGGGCCAGCAGGCGTTTGGCCTCCAGGACGACCCGCCTGTCGATGAAGCCCTTCGGAGTCTGTCCGGTCGCTGCGCGGACCGCGCGGACCAGGGTGCGGCGGGAGTAACCGAGGGCGTCGGCGTAGGCGCTGACACTGTGGTTGCCGGCGAAGTCCTTCTCCACGGCGTCCCGGAACAGGGTGAAGGTGGTGTCGGCCTGACGGCGGGCCGCCTCCGCCGAGCTGGCCGCGAGGTGCGCGAGCCGCAGCAGCAGCGCCGTGAGCGAGTGCCGCAGGACCGAGGTGTGCAGGCTCAGCGGGAGGGTCGCGTCGTCCTCGTACTCGCGTTGCAGGTTGGCGAGCGACGCCCGCACCGCGGTGAGCTGCGGCGCGTCGGGGCGGAGCAGGGGTGGCAGGTCGTAGCGGTAGAGGCCGGTCGCCTCGACGATGGCCCGCGGCAGGAAGCCGGGCTGCATGGTCAGGACGGTTCCGCGGTACTCACAGGTCCGTGAGAAGCGGTGGACCTGACCCGGCCGGATCCAGAGCAGGTCGCCGGCCCGGGCCTCGTACTCGGCGAAGTCGACCATGTGACGGACCGGGCCGTGGGTGAAGAGCATGACCACGTGGAAGTCGATGCGGTGGACGCGCTCCAGGGGGGCATCCACGTGCCATACGTGTCCGGCCCCCATCGGGCCGACCTGTACGCCGACGCCGCCGACGCTCAGATCCACCGGGAAGGGGAAGGTCCTGATTCCGTCACCGTCGCCCGGCCCTTCGGGCGTTCTGTCCGCCATGTCCTTCTCGTGCCGTCCCTGTCGAAGATCCGTGTCCCACTTTCACCACAGGCTGACACACTCCGACCTTCCTTCCCAAAAGTCAGACTTTTAGTTTTGAACGCGTCAGGGCAGCCAGAACGCTTCGAACGAGGATTTCTTGAAGATGAGCACGCACACATCAGACGGCTTCGAGTGGACCGACCTGGACCGGCGTGCCGTGGACACCGCGCGCCTTCTCGCCGCCGACGCCGTGCAGCAGGTCGGCAACGGGCACCCCGGCACCGCGATGAGTCTGGCCCCGGCCGCGTACACGATCTTTCAGAAGGTGATGCGGCACGATCCCGCCGATCCCGAATGGACCGGCCGCGACCGCTTCGTCCTCTCCCCCGGGCACACCTCGCTCACCCTCTACACCCAGCTGTTCCTCGCCGGATACGAGCTGGACCTGGACGATCTCAAGGCCTTCCGCACGCACGGCTCCAAGACGCCCGGTCACCCGGAGTACGGGCACACGGCCGGCGTCGAGACCACCACCGGCCCGCTCGGCCAGGGTGTCGCCAACGCGGTGGGCATGGCCATGGCCGCCCGCTACGAGCGCGGCCTGTTCGACCCGCAGGCCCCCGAGGGCGCCTCCCCCTTCGACCACATGATCTGGGCGATCGTCTCCGACGGCGACCTGGAGGAGGGCGTCTCCGCCGAGGCCTCCTCGATGGCCGGCCACCAGAAGCTCGGCAACCTGGTCTTCCTCTACGACGACAACCACATCTCCATCGAGGGCGACACGGCGACGGCGTTCTCCGAGGACGTCCTTGGCCGGTACGCGGCCTACGGCTGGCACACCCAGCGCATCGAGCCCACCGCCGAGGGCGACGTCGACGTGCACGCCCTGTACGCGGCCCTGAAGGCGGCGCAGGCCGAGACCGACCGCCCGTCCATCATCGCCATGCGCACGATCATCGCCTGGCCCGCCCCGAACGCGCGGAACACCGAGGCGTCCCACGGCTCCGCGCTCGGCGCCGACGAGATCGCCGCCACCAAGCGCCTGCTCGGCTTCGACCCGGAGCAGACCTTCGAGGTGGCCGACGAGGTCCTGGCCCACACCCGCCAGGCGCTCGACCGGGGCGCCGAGGCCCACGCGGCCTGGGACAAGCGCATCGCCGAGTGGCGCACCGCGAACGAGCAGCAGGCGCGGCTCTTCGACCGGGTCGTGGCCGGCCAGCTCCCCGAGGGCTGGGAGGCCGAGCTCCCCGTCTTCGAGGAGGGCACGTCCGTCGCCACCCGGGCCGCCTCCGGCAAGGTGCTGCAGGCGCTCGGGCAGGTGCTGCCCGAGCTGTGGGGCGGCTCCGCCGACCTCGCGGGCTCGAACAACACCACCATCGACAAGACGTCCTCCTTCCTGCCGAAGGGCAACCCGCTGCCCGAGGCCGACCCGTACGGCCGTACGGTCCACTTCGGGATCCGCGAGTTCTCGATGGCCGCCGAGATGAACGGCATCGCGCTGCACGGCAACACCCGGATCTACGGCGGCACCTTCCTGGTGTTCTCCGACTACATGCGCAACGCCGTGCGGATGGCCGCGCTCATGCAGCTCCCGGTGACCTACGTCTGGACCCATGACTCCATCGGCCTCGGCGAGGACGGCCCCACCCACCAGCCGGTCGAGCACCTCGCCTCGCTGCGCGCGATTCCCGGCCTGAACGTCGTCCGCCCGGCGGACGCCAACGAGACCGCGACGGTCTGGGCCGAGATCCTGAAGAGGCACGCCACCCACCCGGCCCCGCACGGGCTCGCGCTGACCCGCCAGGGCGTGCCGACGTACGCGCCGGACCCCGACGCGGCCAGGGGCGGCTACGTACTGCGCGAGTCGTCGACCGAGACCCCGGAGGTGGTCCTGATCGCCACCGGTTCCGAGGTGCACCTCGCCGTCGAGGCGCGTGACCTCCTGGAGGCCGAGGGGATCGGCACCCGCGTGGTGTCGATGCCGTCCGTGGAGTGGTTCGAGGAGCAGCCGCGCGAGTACCGCGAGAGTGTCCTGCCGCCGGCCGTGAAGGCGCGGGTCGCCGTCGAGGCCGGGATCGGCCTGACCTGGTACCGCTACGTCGGCGACGCCGGCCGGATCGTCTCCCTGGAGCACTTCGGCGCCTCCGCCGACGCCAAGACCCTGTTCGCCGAGTTCGGCTTCACCGCCGAGCACGTGGCCGCGGCGGCCCGCGAGTCCCGCACGGCCGCCCGTACCGCCTGATCCACCAGCCAGAAACAGTTCAGTAGAGGAAGATGATCACTGTGACCGAAGCAACCGCCACCGCGGGAGCACTGAAGCGCCTGTCCGACGAGGGCGTCTCGATCTGGCTGGACGACCTGTCGCGCAAGCGGATCAGCACCGGCAACCTCGCCGCGCTCGTCGCCGACCGCGACGTGGTGGGCGTGACCACGAACCCGTCGATCTTCCAGGCCGCCATCGGCTCCGGCGAGGGGTACGAGGAGCAGCTCGCCGACCTGGCCGTGCGCGGTGTCACGGTCGACGAGGCCGTGCGCATGATGACGACGCAGGACGTGCGGGCCGCCGCCGACGTGCTGCGCCCGGTGTACGACGCCACCGACGGCCGGGACGGCCGGGTCTCCATCGAGGTCGACCCGCGTCTGGCGCACGACACGGTGGCCACCGTCGCCGAGGCCCGTCAGCTGGCCTGGCTGGTCGACCGCCCGAACGTGATGATCAAGATCCCGGCGACGAGGGCCGGCCTCCCCGCGATCACCGCGGTCATCGCCCAGGGCATCAGCGTCAACGTCACGCTGATCTTCTCCCTGGAGCGCTACCGCGAGGTCATGGCCGCCTACCTGACCGGTCTGGAGCAGGCCGCCGCCAAGGGCCTGGACGTCTCCGCCATCCACTCGGTGGCCTCCTTCTTCGTCTCCCGCGTCGACGCCGAGATCGACAAGCGGCTGACCCTCCTCGGCACGGACGAGGCGCTCGCGCTCAAGGGCCGGGCCGCGCTCGCGAACGCGCGGCTGGCCTACGAGGCCTACGAGCAGGTCTTCGCCGGGGACCGCTGGAGCGCCCTGGAGTCGGCGGGCGCCCACCGGCAGCGGCCCCTGTGGGCCTCGACCGGCGTGAAGGACCCGTCGTACAAGGACACCCTCTACGTCGACGAGCTGGTCGCGCCCGGCACGGTCAACACCATGCCGGAGGCGACGCTGAACGCCACCGCCGACCACGGCGACGTCCGCGGTGACACCGTCACCGGCGGCTACGAGCAGGCCCGCGCCGACCTGGCGGCCGTTAAGCGGCTCGGCATCTCCTACGACGAGGTCGTGGGCAAGCTGGAGGACGAGGGCGTCGCCAAGTTCGAGGTGGCCTGGCAGGAGCTGCTGGACGCCGTCACGAAGTCCTTGAACAACAAGGGAGTTGACGCGTAATGAGCAAGAAGGACAAGGAGGTGCGGGTGCCTGTGGTGCCCGCCGCCGACTGGGACAACCCGTTGCGGGACGCGCGCGACCGGCGGCTGCCGATGGTCGCCGGGCCGTCCGGCCTGGTCATCTTCGGTGTGACCGGTGACCTGTCCCGCAAGAAGCTGATGCCGGCCGTCTACGACCTGGCCAACCGGGGTCTGCTGCCGCCGGGCTTCTCGCTCGTCGGCTTCGCCCGCCGGGACTGGGAGGACCAGGACTTCGCGCAGGTCGTCCACGACGCGGTGCGCGAGCACGCCCGGACCCCGTTCCGCGAGGAGGTCTGGCAGCAGCTCGCCGAGGGCATGCGCTTCATCCCCGGTGACTTCGACGACGACACCGCGTTCAAGCAGCTGAAGGCCGCCGTCGACGAGCTGGACGGCTCCCGGGGCACCGGCGGCAACTTCGCCTTCTACCTCTCGGTGCCGCCCAAGTTCTTCCCGAAGGTCGTGCAGCAGCTGAAGAAGGTGGGCCTCGCCACCCCGCCGGCCGGGGCCTGGCGGCGGGCGGTCATCGAGAAGCCCTTCGGCCACGACCTGGCCTCCGCACAGGACCTCAACCGGGTCGTGCACGACGTGTTCGACCCGGACCAGGTGTTCCGGATCGACCACTACCTCGGCAAGGAGACCGTCCAGAACATCCTGGCGCTGCGCTTCGCCAACCAGATGTACGAGCCGATCTGGAACCGCAGTTACGTCGACCACGTGCAGATCACCATGGCCGAGGACATCGGCATCGGCGGCCGCGCGGGCTACTACGACGGCATCGGCTCGGCCCGTGACGTCATCCAGAACCACCTGCTCCAGCTGATGGCGCTGACCGCGATGGAGGAGCCGATCGCGTTCGACGCGGACGCGCTGCTCACCGAGAAGCTGAAGGTCCTGAAGTCGGTGCGGCTGCCGGAGGACCTGGGCAGGCACACCGTGCGCGGCCAGTACGCCGAGGGCTGGCAGGGCGGCGAGAAGGTCATCGGCTACCTCGAAGAGGACGGCATCGACCCCAAGTCGAAGACCGACACCTACGCCGCCGTCAAGGTCGAGATCGACAACCGCCGCTGGGCGGGCGTCCCCTTCTACCTGCGCACCGGCAAGCGGCTCGGCCGCCGGGTCACCGAGATCGCGGTGGTCTTCCAGCGCGCCCCGCACTCCCCGTTCGACTCGACGGCCACCGAGGAGCTGGGCGAGAACGCGATCGTCATCCGCGTCCAGCCGGACGAGGGCATGACGGTCCGGTTCGGCTCCAAGGTGCCGGGCACGTCCATGGAGATCCGGGACGTGTCGATGGACTTCGCGTACGGCGAGTCGTTCACGGAGTCCAGTCCCGAGGCGTACGAGCGGCTCATCCTGGATGTGCTGCTCGGTGACGCCAATCTGTTCCCCCGTCACCAGGAAGTGGAAGAGTCCTGGAAGATCCTCGACCCGATCGAGACGTACTGGGCGAAGCACGGCAAGCCCGCGCAGTACGAGTCCGGCAGCTGGGGACCGAAGGAAGCCGACGAGATGCTCGCACGAGACGGACGGAGCTGGCGCAGGCCATGAAGATCGACCTGACCGACACCACGGCAAGCAAGATCAACAAGGCGCTGGTGCAGGGCCGCCGCGCCATCGGAACCCCCGCGGTGGGCATGGTCCTGACGATGGTGATCGTCACGGACGAGGAGAACGCCTACGACTCGATCAAGGCCGCCGAGGAGGCCTCGCACGAGCACCCCTCGCGCACCCTGGTCGTCATCAAGCGGCATGCGCGCACCCTGCGCGACCGCACCACCTCCCGCCTGGACGCGGAGGTCCGGGTCGGCTCGGAGGCCGGCACCGGCGAGACGGTCGTGCTGCGGACGTACGGCGAAGTCTCCGACCACGCCGACTCGGTGGTGCTGCCGCTGCTGCTGCCGGACGCCCCGGTCGTCGTGTGGTGGCCGGTGGAGGCCCCGGACACCCCGTCCAAGGACCCGCTCGGCGCCCTCGCCCAGCGCCGGATCACCGACCTGTACGCCGTCGAGCGGCCGATGGAGGTCCTGGAGGCCCGCGGCCGCACCTACGCGCCCGGCGACACCGACCTCGCCTGGACCCGGCTCACCCTGTGGCGGTCCATGCTGGCCGCCGCCCTGGACCAGGCCCGGGTCGCCGTGACCTCGGCGGCCGTCGAGGCCGAGGCGGACAACCCCAGTGCCGAACTCCTCGCGCGCTGGCTGGAGGCCCGCCTGGGCGTCAAGGTGGACCGCGTGGTCTCCCCCGGCCCGGTCGTCACGGCCGTCCGGCTCGGCACCGCGGGCGGCGACATCGTCATCGACCGCCCCGAGGGCCCGCTGGCCACCCTGACCCTGCCGGGCCAGCCGCCGCGCACCCTCGCGCTGAAGGTCCGCGCCACCTCCGAACTGATCGCCGAGGAGCTGCGCCGCCTCGACGCCGACGAGATGTACGCCATCGCCCTGCGCGGCGACGGCACCAAGGAGTCCGTTTCCGATGTCTGACACCCCCCGGCTCACCGAACGGCCCGAGTGGACCGCCCTGGAGGACCATCGCTCCCAGGGCCGGCCGGAACTGCGTGAGCTGTTCGCGACGGACCCGGCCCGCGCCGAGCGGTACGTGGTACGGGTCGGCGACCTGTACATCGACTACAGCAAGCACCTGATCACGGACGAGACCCTCGCCCTGCTCCAGGAACTGGCCGCCGCCACCGACGTTTCCGGCCTGCGGGACGCGATGTTCCGCGGCGAGAAGATCAACATCACCGAGCGGCGGGCGGTCCTGCACACCGCCCTGCGCGCCCCGCGCGACGCGGTGGTCGAGGTCGACGGCGAGAACGTGGTGCCCGCCGTGCACGCGGTCCTGGACAAGATGGCCGGCTTCGCCGAACGGGTCCGGTCGGGCGAGTGGACCGGCCACACCGGCAAGCGCATCAGGAACGTCGTCAACATCGGCATCGGCGGATCCGACCTGGGCCCGGCGATGGCCTACGAGGCCCTGCGGGCCTTCTCCGCGCGGGAACTGACGTTCCGTTTCGTCTCCAACGTGGACGGCGCCGACCTGCACGAGGCGACCCGCGACCTGGACCCGGCGGAGACGCTCTTCATCGTCGCGTCGAAGACGTTCACCACCATCGAGACGATCACCAACGCGACCTCGGCCCGCCAGTGGCTGCTCGACGGTCTCGACGGCGAGGAGAAGGCGGTGGCCAGGCACTTCGTGGCCCTGTCCACGAACGCCGAGAAGGTCACGGGCTTCGGTATCGACCCGGACAACATGTTCGAGTTCTGGGACTGGGTCGGCGGCCGCTACTCCTACGACTCCGCCATCGGCCTCTCCCTGATGATCGCCATCGGCCCGGACCGCTTCCGCGAGATGCTGGACGGCTTCCACCTGGTCGACGAGCACTTCCGCACCGCGCCCGCCGAGTCCAACGCGCCCCTGCTGCTCGGCCTGCTGGGCATCTGGTACGGCGACTTCTTCGACGCCCAGTCGCACGCGGTGCTGCCGTACTCGCACTACCTCTCCAAGTTCACCGCCTACCTGCAGCAGCTGGACATGGAGTCCAACGGCAAGTCGGTGGACCGGCAGGGCCGTCCGGTGGACTGGCAGACGGGCCCCGTGGTGTGGGGCACGCCCGGCACCAACGGGCAGCACGCCTACTACCAGTTGATCCACCAGGGCACCAAGCTGATCCCGGCGGACTTCATCGGCTTCGCCGAGCCGGTCGCCGAACTCAGCGGCGAACTCAGGGCCCAGCACGACCTGCTGATGGCGAACTTCTTCGCCCAGACGCAGGCGCTCGCCTTCGGCAAGACCGCCGAGGAGGTCCGCGCCGAGGGCGTCGCCGAGGAGCAGGTCGCCCACCGCACCTTCCAGGGCAACCACCCGACCACGACGATCCTGGCCCGTGAGCTGACCCCGTCCGTGCTCGGCCAGCTGATCGCGCTGTACGAGCACAAGGTGTTCGTCCAGGGTGCCGTCTGGAACATCGACTCCTTCGACCAGTGGGGTGTGGAGCTCGGCAAGGTGCTCGCCAAGCGCATCGAGCCCGCCCTGACCGAGGGCGCCGACGTGCCCGGCCTCGATCCGTCCACCACCGCCCTCGTCTCGACGTACCGCACGCTTAGGAAGTGAACTGACATGCAGCTCGGACTCATCGGTCTCGGCAAGATGGGCGGCAACATGCGCGAGCGGATCCGCCGCGCGGGCCACACCGTCATCGGCTACGACCGCAACCCTGACGTCTCCGACGTCAAGAGCCTCGAGGAACTGGTCGAGAAGCTCGACGCCCCGCGCACGGTCTGGGTGATGGTCCCGGCCGGCACCGCCACCCAGTCCGTCATGGACGAGCTCAAGGACCTGCTGTCCGAGGGCGACACGGTGGTCGACGGCGGCAACTCCCGCTGGACGGACGACGAGAAGCACGCCGCCGAACTCGGCATCAAGGGCATCGGCTTCGTCGACGCCGGTGTCTCCGGCGGCGTGTGGGGCCTGCAGAACGGCTACGCCCTGATGGTCGGCGGCACCAAGGAGCACGTCGAGCGGCTGCACCCGATCTTCGAGGCGCTCAAGCCGGAGGGCCCGTACGGCTACGTGCACGCGGGCAAGGTCGGTGCCGGGCACTTCTCCAAGATGGTCCACAACGGCATCGAGTACGCCATGATGCAGGCGTACGCCGAGGGCTGGGAGCTGCTGGAGAAGGTCAAGTCCGTGGACAACGTCCGCGAGGTCTTCCGCTCCTGGCAGGAGGGCACCGTCATCCGCTCCTGGTTGCTCGACCTCGCGGTCAACGCCCTGGACGACGACGAGCACCTGGAGAAGCTGAAGGGCTTCGCGCAGGACTCCGGCGAGGGCCGCTGGACCGTCGAGGCGGCCATCGACAACGCGGTGCCGCTCCCGGCGATCACCGCCTCCCTGTTCGCGCGGTTCGCGTCCCGCCAGGACGACTCCCCGCAGATGAAGATGATCGCGGCCCTGCGCAACCAGTTCGGCGGCCACGCGGTCGAGTCGAAGGAGTAGTGCGGCGTGGGGGACCTTCTTCTGGTCCGCCACGGTGAGACGGAGTGGAGCGTGTCGGGACAGCACACCAGCTGGACCGACCTGCCCCTCACCGGGCACGGCGAGGAACAGGCCAAGTCCCTGGCCCCGCTGCTCACCGGCCGGACCTACGCACTGGTACTGGCCAGCCCGCTGGACCGCGCGATACGCACGGCCGAGCTGGCCGGCCTCAGCGGGGTCGTGCCCGACCCCGACCTGCACGAATGGGACTACGGCGGCTACGAGGGCATCACCACGGCGGAGATCCACCGTTCCCGCCCCGACTGGTACCTGTGGACCGACGGCGTGCCGCCCGGTCCGCAGGGCCACCCCGGTGAGTCGCCGGAGCGGATCGGCGCCCGGGCCGACCGGGTGCTCGCCAAGGTGGAACGGGCACTCGCCGACGGCGGCGGCGATGTGGTCCTGGTCGCCCACGCGCACTTCCTGCGCGTGCTGACAGCGCGCCGGCTGGGCCTGCCCCCCGCCGAGGGGCGGCTGTTCCAGCTGGCGACCGGGACGGTCAGCCGTTTGTCCACGGAACACGGGTGGCCCGTGATCGCCGAGTGGAACAAGAAGCCGTAGACGACCTTGTGACGGCCCGCCAGTGTCAACTGGCGGGCCGCTGGCATTCGTCGGGTGCCTCTGATGACTTGGCCGGGTTTCCAGGTCCCTTCCTGGGGTTCCCCAGGGAACTGGAGGAGGCGGCACGCGTGGACGGGCTCGGCTACTGGGGCGCGTACTGGCGTGTCGTCGTCCCCAACTCGCTGAACTTCTTCGCGGCCATCGCCACGATCACGTTCATCAGCGGCTGGAACGCCTTCCTGTGGCCGCTGGTCATCGGCCAGGACCCAGACTCCTGGACGGTCCGGGTCGCGCTCTCCTCCTGCATGACCAACCAGACGGTCAACTTCCACCTGATCTTCATGGCCACCGCCATCTCCATCCTGCCGCTGGTGTTCGTCTTCCTCTTCCTCCGGCGCCGGCTGGTGCAGGGGATCGCGCAGACCGGCATCAAGGGCTGACCCTCTTCGATCTCTTCGAAAGACCAGGAGACCGGAGCCGCCCTGTGGATCAACCTGGACCACGGCCGGCACGGCATCGGTTCACAGTCCTGCGGCCCGGGTGTCCGGCCGCCGTACCGGCTGCACCCCAGGCCGGCCGCGTTCTCCTTCGTGTTCACGGACATCGGCCGACCCGCCGGCGCGCTCACCCTCCGTGTCCCGGCCCGCGGCGGTAGACCGTGTACACCGAGACACGGACCGGCGAGCAGGGGCCGACGACCCGGCGGGGCACCGGAGGCGGCCTCCAGGACGGGCGGAAGTCGACGAAGGTCACATCCACAGCGGTCAAACATTCCGGATCCTCGTGAGTACCCGTCGCGGTGCCGGTGCGCGGCCCGCGCCGGGGCCGTGTCTCACCGGCCTGTCACCGGGAGCTCACCCGGCGGTCCGGCGGGCCTGGCGCCCGGCGTGCTGGGCCGCGAGGCGCACCGGCGCGTTGTGGGCGCCGTATCCGCGATAGCCGGGATCGCGCTCGACCAGTTCGAAGAACACCCGTCCGACGGTGCGGGTGTAGCAGTGCCGGAAGGCGCCGCCGGCGTCCCGGTCGTAGAGGATGTCCAGGCCGCGGTACGTCTCCAGCTCGCCGTCGGCGAACTCGTGACGGGCGGCCAGGTCGTCGTAGTAGTTGGCGGGGATGGGCAGCGTACTGCCGCCGGCGGCGCGGAAGGCACGGGCGGCGGCGACCACGTCGTCGACGGCCAGGGCTATGTGCTGGGCGTGCAGGGTGTCGTCGGCAGGGGCCGCGCCGACCCCGAGGGCGATCCGGACGCCGCCGTCGGCGTCGGTGACCACTCGGGAGCGCAGCAGGCCGTAGGGATCGGCGACGTCGACGCTCTCCTGGGCGTGCAGGCCGAGGACGCCTCGGTGGAAGAGGGCCGCCTCGTCGTACTGGTGCCAGGGCTGGGTGAGTGCGAGGTGGTCGACACGTGTCGGGCCGATGCGTGCCGGGTCGGGCGCCGGGGTGGCCGTCACGGGGACGAAGTCGTCCCGCCAGTCGGCGAGTTCGGGGCCGCGGCCGGTGGCGCAGAAGAACAGCTCGGTGCCGTCGGGTGCGGCGACCGCGTCGAGCGGGGTGTCCTCGGGGGCGCGGCGCCGGGGCAGCACGGGGGCCAGCAGGGCCTCGGCGCGGCGGGCGGCGGCCTGGGGGTCGGGGGACTCCAGGCCGATCGCGGCGAGCCCGGTGCCGTCGCGGCGGGCGGCGGGGCCGGTGTTGACCAGGATCCGGGCCGCGCCCCGCTCCCACAGGTCGACCGGCTTGCCGCGGTGCCGGGCGGTCCGGCTGAGGCCGAGGGCGCCGAGCAGTGCGGCGACGGGTTCGGTGTCGGGGGTGACGAGTTCGGCGAAGGCGACTCCCGTCGGCACCACCGGCTCGGGCAACTCGACCACGCCGACCGCCTCCTGGAGCATCAGCAGGGAACGGCGCGCGTCGACGGCGGTCGGGCCGGCCTCGGCCTGCCGGAAGACGTCGTTGAAGACTTCGAGGGAGAGCGGCCCGTCGTACCCGGCCCGCAGGACGTGCCGGACCAGCCCGGCGACGTCGAGGCCGCCCTGCCCCGGGAAGCAGCGGTGGTGACGGCTCCACCGGAGCACGTCCATGGCGAGCAGCGGGGCGTCGGCCAGCTGGAGGAAGAAGATCTTCTCACCGGGGATGGCCTCGACACCCCGGGGGTCGGAGCCGCGGGAGAGGATGTGGAAACTGTCCAGGCAGGTCCCGAGGGCGGGGTGGCCGGCCGCCTCGACTATGCGCCAGGCGTGGTCGTACGTGCTGACGTGCCGTCCCCAGGCGAGTGCTTCGTAGGCGACACGGATGCCGAAGTCCTGGGCCAGTGAGGCGAGTCGGTGCAGCTGCCGGGCGGCGAGGCTGTCGTCGTCGATCCCGAGCGGGGAGACGGACGAACAGACCAGGACGGTGTCGGCTCCCAACTCCCCCATCACCCCGAACTTGTGCCGGGCACGGCGCAGATTGCGCGCGAACTCGTCGTCGGGGACGGCTTCCATGTCCCGCATGGGCTGGTACAGGTCGACGGTGAGTCCGAGGTCGGCGCACCGGGCTCGTATCTCGCGGGGCGGGAGCGGGCTGGCGAGCAGGTCGTTCTCGAAGATCTCGACCCCGTCGAACCCGGCGCGCGAGGCGGCGTTGAGCTTCTCGGTGAGTGACCCGCTGAGCGAGACGGTGGCGATGGAGGTCCGCACAGCCCGTCACCTCACGTCCGCTGCGGCACCGGAGGACAACTCCGCGATGTCGGCGAGCATCCGGCCGCTGTCGGCCTCCGCCCCCGTGAACAGCCGGAACGCGTCGGCGGCCTGGAACGCCGCCATCCCGCCCCCGTCCAGCACGGCACACCCCGACGCCCGGGCGACCCGCACCAGCTCCGTCTCCAGCGGCCGGTACACCACCTCGGCGACCCACAACCCGGGACGCAGCAGCTCCGGGGCCACCGGCAGCCCCGGATGCGCGGCCATTCCCGTCGGCGTCGCATGCACCAGACCGTCGGCGTCGGCCAGCAGTGCCGCCAACCGGTCCGGTGTCGCGGCGACGGCCCGCCCCGCCCCGAAGTGCCGGTTCAGCGAGCCCGCGAGGTCCGCGGCGCGGTCGGCCAGCGGATCCACCACGGTGACCCGCTCCGCCCCCAGCGTCAGCATCGCGTGCGACACCGCCGCCCCCGCGCCCCCGGCGCCGAGCTGCACCACCCGCTCCAGCGAGGCGTCCCGCAGTCCGCGCGCGAACGACGCGGCGAACCCGGTGACGTCCGTGTTGTGCCCGACGGCCCTGCCGCCGGCCTCGAAGACCACCGTGTTGACCGCGCCGAGCGCCTCGGCCTGCGGGGCGAGCGCGTCCAGGCACTCGATGACCAGCTGCTTGCAGGGGTGCGTGATGTTGAGCCCGTCGAAGCCGAGGTCACGCGCGGCCCGGACCAGATCCCCCACCGCTCGTGGCGGAACGCCGAGCACGTCGATGTCGATCAGCCGGTACAGGTAACGCAGCCCCTGCCGGCCGGCCTCGCGCTCGTGCAGGGCCGGGCTGAGCGACGGCCCGACACCGGAGCCGATCAGTCCGACGAGAAACGAGTCCTTGGCCACGGGGACCTCCTGATCCGGGTTCTAATGTACGAACTAGTACGTTAGCTATATCAGGCGGACCGGCCCCCGGGAAGTCCCGGGCCGCCGCACCGGCCCGGCCTTCTAGAATCTCCGCACCGGAGCCGTACTCCCGAAGGAAGCCGATGACCACCGCCGAAGAACCGGCACAGACCAACGGGCGGATCCGTGACGCCGCCCGTACCCGGGCCGAGATCCTCGACGTGGCCACACAGGAGTTCGCCCGGGCCGGCTACGACGGTGCCCGCGTCGACGAGATCGCGGCCCGCACCCGCACCACGAAGCGGATGATCTACTACTACTTCGGCGGCAAGGAACAGCTGTTCACGGCGGTCCTGGAGCGGGCGTACGGCGTGATCCGGGAGGCCGAGCAGCAGCTGGACGTCGAGCATCTGGACCCGGTCGCGGCGATCCGCCGGCTCGCGGAGCTCACCTTCGACCACCATGAGGAGCACCCGGACTTCATCCGCCTGGTCAGCATCGAGAACATCCACGGCGCGGAGCACATCGCGGCCTCCGAGGAGCTCGGCAGGATCGGTTCGCCGGCCCTCGAGGTGATCCGCCGGATCCTCGGCGAGGGACAGGAGTCCGGACTGTTCACGGCCGACGTCGACGCGGTCGACCTGCACGCGATGATCAGCTCGTTCTGTTTCTTCCGGGTCGCGAACCGGGCCACCTTCGGCGCCCTCTTCGGCCGGGACCTGGTGGACCCGGCGCAGCGCGGGCACTACCGGACCATGCTCGGCGACATGGTGATCGCCTACCTCACCGCGGAGCGCGCGGCGGGGTGACCGCCGCGGGGGCGGGGGGCCGGCCGGTCCCGCGCGACCTCTTGACAGCGGGGAAACGCGAGCGCAACATCCCTACCCATCGCGACTAACTACCCAGTGGGTTAATTAGCAGCCGCCCGCCGGGCCCGCCGACCCGTCATCCCTGGGAACCGGCCCTCTCCCCCGCCGCTCACTCCGCCCGCGCCGGAGTTCTCCGAAGGAGCACCGCCGTGTCCGTCCCCGCCCCGCCCTCCGCCCCCGCCGCACCGCCGGGCGGCCAGCCGAAGAAGGCGGCTCTGGCCGCCTGGATCGGCAGCGCCCTGGAGTACTACGACTTCTTCGTCTACGGCAGCGCGGCCGCGCTGATCTTCCCGAAGGTCTTCTTCGACGAGTCGGACCCGGCCACCGCCACCCTGCTCTCCCTGGCCACCTTCGGTGTCGCATACGCGGCCCGTCCGGTCGGGGCGCTGTTCCTCGGCCACTTCGGGGACCGGATCGGCCGCAAGAAGATCATGCTCTTCACCCTGCTGCTGATGGGCCTGTCGACGTTCCTGATCGGCTGTCTGCCCAGCCGCGCCGAGGTGGGCGGCCTGGCCCCGGTGCTGCTGGTGCTGTGCCGGGTGCTGCAGGGCGTCTCGGCCGCCGGTGAGCAGGCCAGCGCCAGTTCCATGAGCCTGGAGCACGCGCCGCCGGACCGGCGCGGCTTCTTCACCAGTTTCACGCTGAGCGGCACCCAGGGCGGTCAGCTGATCGCCACCCTCGTCTTCATCCCGGTCTCCCAGCTGCCCGAGGACCAGTTGCTGTCCTGGGGCTGGCGGGTGCCGTTCTGGCTGAGTGCCGTGGTGGCCGCGGTCGGCTGGTTCATCCGCCGCACGGTCCAGGAGACGCCCGCCTTCGCGCGGCAGGCGGCGGCCGAGGGGGTCGTACGGCTGCCGCTGGTGGCCCTGCTGCGGCACCACTGGGCGGACGTACTGCGGGTGATCGGGGGCGCGTTGATCGCCTCGGTGAGCACGGTCTTCACGGTGTGGGCGCTGGCGTACGCGACGAGCGGCCCGGTCGGGATGTCGAAGACCTCGATGCTGTGGGTGGGCGCGCTGGCGAACCTGGTGGCACTGGGGGCGATCCCGGCGTGGGCGACGCTGTCGGACCGGATCGGCCGGCGGCCGGTGTACCTGATCGGCGCGGTGGGCAGCGCGGTGGCGATGTACGGCTACCTGTGGGCGATCTCCACCGGCTCCTACCCGCTCGTCCTGGTCCTCGGCATCACGGCGTTCGGCGTCGTCTACAGCGCGGCGAACGGGGTCTGGCCGTCCTTCTACGGCGAGATGTTCTCGACCCGGGTACGGCTGTCCGGCATGGCGGTCGGCACCCAGACCGGGTTCGCGGTGGCCGGGTTCGCGGTGACCTTCGCGGCGCGGATCGCGGGTCCGGGCGGGGACGACTGGCCGGCGGTGGCGCTGTTCACGGCCGCGCTGTGCGTGCCGCCGGTGATCGCCGCCCTCTCGGCGCGCGAGACGCACCGGCTGGCCACGGAGGACCTCGGCTCACGCACCCCCCGCGAGGCGTCCCGCCCGGAGACGGTGGCGGCCTGAGATCCCCGGCCGCGCGAGCGGCAGGCGTCCGTCCGCCCGGACTCCGGCCCACCGGGACCGGAGTCCGGGCGGACCGCGGCCGTCATCCCGCCGCGGCCTCCCGGATCAGCGGCTCGAACTCCCGTCGCACGTAGGCGTCGAACGGTTCCGACAGCGCTCCGTCGATCACCCGCCGCACCCGGTGTCCGGCCGCGAACTCCTTGATCTCGGCGCGGGATCCGGGGCCCACGCCCCCACCGATGATCAGCACCTCGAACTCACCGGTCCGCAGCAGTTCCCGGGCCTCGTCGTCGGTGCTCACCCCCTCCGCGTCGAAACCGTCCGCGCGCAGCGTGGCCAGCACGGCCGTCACCCTGGCGGGCGTCCTCCCGAGCACCAGTGTCCTCATGGCCCGTCCCTCCCGTACGTCGGCGTCAGCGCAGTCGACTGTAGAACCTCGAGCGGACTTGAGATCAAGGGTTGCGGGGCGGTCGCGCGACGGCGATTTGGTCCCGCGCCGTTCACACCCCGGACATGAGCGACGACCTGCGGGGATGCCGTCCGCTGCGATCGTGTGCGTAGCCGGCCGAGCACGCTCCACAGCGCACACGCGCGCCGTCTCCAGGTCGGTCCGGCACCGTGTCCGACAACCCTGAGCAACGGCGGGGAACCGATGAACCCGAGCACAGCTGACCTTCCCGAACAGACCGTCGCCGAAGGCGACGCCGAGACCGCGGCCGGGGTCAGGCCGCTCCTGGACGCCCCGCAGACGGCCGCGGCCGGCGTCGCGATGTGGATCTTCGTCGTCGGCCCGCTCGCCGGCCTGGTCGCCGCGGTGCCACTGGTGTGGGGGCGGGGCCTGTCCGCGCTGGACGCCGGCATGGCCGTGGTCGCCTACCTGGTGTCCGGCTTCGGACTCACGGTCGGCTACCACCGCCTCTTCACGCACCGTTCGTTCAAGGCGAAGCGGGGCCTGCGCATCGCCCTGGCCGTCGCGGGCTCGCTCGGGGTCGAGGGCTCGCCGGTGCAGTGGGTGGCCAATCACCGCCGCCACCACGCCTTCTCCGACCGCGAGGGTGACCCGCACTCCCCCTGGCGCTTCGGCACCGACACGCGCGCGCTGCTCAAGGGGCTGCTGCACGCCCACATCGGCTGGATGCTCAGGCGTGAGCTGAGCAACCGGACCAGGTTCGCGCCGGACATCGCCGCCGATCGCGACCTGCGGATCGTCGGCCGGCTCTTCGGGCCCCTGACCGTCGTCTCGCTGCTGGCCCCCGCGCTGGTCGGCGGGCTCGTGACCGGGACCTGGACTGGTGCGGTGACCGGGTTCTTCTGGGCCGGCGTGATGCGGATGGCGCTGCTGCACCACGTCACCTGGTCGGTGAACTCGGTGTGCCACGTCGCGGGCAGGCGCCCGTTCGCCAGCCGGGACAAGGCCACCAACTTCTGGCCGCTCGCGCTGCTGTCCTTCGGCGAGAGCTGGCACAACTCGCATCACGCCGACCCCACGGGCGCCCGCCACGGTGTGCTGCCGGGGCAGATCGACCCCTCGGCCCGCCTGATCCGGATCTTCGAGAAACTGGGCTGGGCCCACGACGTCCGCTGGCCGAGCGCGGACCGGCTCAGCGCGCGCCTGCTGCCCGAACCGGCCGCCCAGCGGCGGTCCGCGGCCTGACGCCCTTCGGCGAGGACCCCGTCCACGGCGAGACCGCCGCGGGCGGGGTCTTCGGGCAGGCCCCGGCGGACGCGAGAACCGCAGGCCGCTCAGCAGGTCAGCCGGAGACCAGCAGTTCCGTCCACTCCTTCGCCACCCGTTCCAGCGAGAAGCCCTCCCGTACCTGGCCGCGGGCCGTTTCCCCGGCCTCCCGCCACTCGTCCTGCTCGCCCAGTGCGGCGATCGACTCGGCCATCGCCTGCGGGGTGGCGTGGATCCAGCGGCGGTCGTAGATCTCGTCCGCGCCCGGCCACGGCAGCAGCGCGGGCACCGCACCGGAGGCCATGCCCTCGGCCGGTGCGAGATGGAAGCTCTCGTCGTCGCTGGTGGAAAGAACATGGCCGACGCGGCGCAGCCAGTTCGGCACGTCCGGCCCGAACTGGTCGAAGACGACGGCCCCTTCGAGCAGCGGCGAGGTCTGCATGCGGCGCAGGACGGCCTCGTAGTGGGCGCGTTCCTCGGGCTTGTTCCAGATCCACCAGTACTCCCACGGCGGCTTGGACTTGACCGAGAGGTGCCAGCGCCGGTCGTGGGCGCGCAGCGACTCCAGGACGTCGAGACCGAGGTCGAGTCGTTTGCGGCTGGGCGCGATGCCGATCATGCCGAGGCGGTGCCGGGCGCCGGGCGCCTTGGGCCGGTCGAGCTGGCCGACGTCGACCCAGTTGCCGATCGTGGTGATCTTCGATGCGGGCCAGCCGGTGCGCTCCCGGGTGCTGCGGGCGTAGTAGGGGCTGACGCAGATCACGCGGTCGACGGCGTCGATGTCGAGCTGCTGCGGGTAGCCGGCGTCGAGTTCGAAGCGGTGCAGGCGGACGATCAGCCTGCTGCCGTGCCGCTTGTGGCGGCTGTACCAGACCGCCGCCGGACCGCACCACTCGACGACCACCACATCGGCCCAGTCGGCCAGTTCACGGCTCGCGGCCGGGTCGTGCTTGGCGAGCGCGGGCCAGGCGTCGACGCGTACGTCGAAGCCGGGCAGGGCGCGGAGGTGGTCGAGCAGCCGGGTGAGGAACTTCAGGTCGTGGCCCGCCACCCCGATCCGCAGCGGGCGCGCGCGGCCGGCGACGGCGGCGGGTGCGGCGGGGAAGGCGCCGTCGAGGTGGGCGCGCCAGCGGGCCGCCGCGGCCTCCATGGTGTACTGCCGCGCCGCGGCCGTGCACCGGTCGGCCGCGAGCTGCCTGGCCCCGGGGTCACGTACGGCGACGGTGACCGCGTCCACCGCGTCCGCGAGGGCCGCGTCGCCGGGCACGAACAGCGGGTAGTCGGTGCCGAGCAGCGCCTCGTGCGCGGGCGTGCGGTTGAGCACGACGGGCAGGCCGAGGGAGCCGAACTCCAGCACCTTGGTGGAGAGTTCGAGGCTGGCGTCGAGTGAGGGGTCGCGCCAGCCGAGGCCGAGGTCGCAGTCGGCCGCGATCCGCATGGCCTCCTCGCGGGGCACGCCGCCGTGGTGGACGACCTCGGGGGTGGTGCGCAGCGCCTCGGCCATGGCGGTGTCGAACCCGGGGTGGGCGGCATCCTGGTGGATCTTGTCGCCGACGGCGTGGAGTTCGGCCCGGATGCCGCGTTCGGCGAGCCGTGCGGGCAGCCGGGTCATGGGCAGGGTGTTCCAGCGGGGCGCGAACTTGCCGGTGTAGACGAGGCGTACGGGATCGCGCAGTGCGTCGCGCTGCGGGACCGGGAAGCCGGGTTCGGGCACCGCGGGCGGGCAGAGCACGGCCCGGCCGCAGGCCTCCGGCACCCAGGCCTCCAGGAAGCAGCGCAACTCCTCGGTCTGGCACAGGAGTTGCCGAGAGGCGTCGGCGATGCGGGCCAGGTCGACGCGGTCCTGTTCGGTCATCTGGGCCGGGGACTGCGGGATGTCGGTGAGGTAGGCCCAGATGCGTCCGTGGAAGTGGCCGTCGCCGACGATCTGCTTCACCAGCCGGCGGCCGCGCAGCACCAGCAGGTCGCAGGGCTCCTCCTCGTCGAGGCGGGCGAGCAGTTGCGAGGCCTGGTACGGGGACAGGGGGTGCGCGCCCTGGCCGGGGACGAGGTGCTCCTCGTACGGGCGGACCACGGTGACCCCGGGAAGCCCGGCCAGCGGGTCGGTCAGCCGGCCGGTCTCCACGGGGGCCTTGAGGACGAGCCGGGTCCGGCAGCCCGCGCGGGACAGCGCCTGCACGGTCGACTGCGCCCAGACGGCCGAGCCGTCGATGAGGTTGAGGTCCACGTCGCCGTAGACGAGCGCCCGGAGGGTGCGGGTCATGACGGCTCCTTTCCACGCACGGCGAACAGGCGGTGGCCGGCCCGCGACCAGGTCTCCGGTGGAGTGCCGGTGTCCAGCAGCGACCGGCGGACCAGAAGCGGCGTCAGGGTCGGTACGAAGACGTAGTCGTCGGCGGCGGGGGTGTGCCCCACCGCGTCGGCGCCCGAGAACTCCTGGGCGCACAGCAGGTCGAGCAGCAGGGTGTCGGGGCGGTCCTCGGTGAGGTCCGTCCAGTCGGCGACCCAGGGCGCGGTGGGCGGTCCGGAGTGGACGGTGACCGAGGCGGCGGTGAGTTCGCCGAGGTCGAGCCCCGCCGGGTCGGCGACGACCACCTCGGCCGGCCGGTGCAGCTGGCAGAGCGTCTGGGCGACGAGCCGGGCGACGCCGGTGGCGTCCCGGGGCGCGGCCAGGACGGCGACCCGGCGCTCGGCCGTCGGGGCGGGGGCGCCGGCCAGCTCGGCGAGCCGGGCCAGCCGTACCCGGCTGCTGTCCAGCTGGAAGACGTCCCGGAGCCGGTCGCGGCCGTCGGTGACCGGGTCGAGGCGGGAGAGCGCCGTCCCGGTGTCGCCGTCCAGGACGGCGTCCCAGGGCAGTTGGGACAGACCCGGCGCGGACGAGGCCGGGCCGTCCCGCCACAGCACCGCCATCCGGCCCAGCCCCCGGGCCTGGCCGATCAGTTCGGCCAGGCGGCGGTCCAGGTCGGGGGCGTGTCCGGTGCCGGTGAGCGTCCAGGGGCCCGCCTCGCCGGTGCAGGCGCCGAGCTGGACGAGGAAGACGTCCGGGTCGGTGCGTTCGAGCAGCAGCCGGCCGTCGTGCGGCAGCATCCGGCTGACCACGGCGTCGGCGGCGAAGTCGGCGGCGGTTCGGTCGGTCAGCACGCCGGTGATCACCAGCCGGTCGCGGGGTGCCACGGACAGGGCACGGTGGGAGAGGTGAAAGCGGTCGTCGGCCGCCGCCTCCGGTGCCGGGGCGGCGCTCACGGCCCGCGCCGGCCGCCCCTTGGCCTTCCGCTGCCGCCACAGTCCGTACAGCTCCCCGGGCAGCCGGGCCGCGCCGCGCCTGGGCGACCGGGCGGCCGACACCAGCGCCTTGCCCACGCGCAGCGAGGTGGAGCCCTCCAGCATGGCCACGCGGGCCTCCAGGACGCCGGTCCGCTCCCGGGCCCCGCGCAGGGCCGAGGCGAGCTGGTCCTTGTCCCGCTGGGCGGCGGCGAGCCGTTCGGCGAGTCCGTCCTCGCGCGCGGTCTCCAGGGCGCGGGCGGTCTCCTCGGCTGCGCGCTCCAGGTCGATCAGCCGGGCCCGCTGGGAGCGGGAGACGAAGTCGGCGAGCACGTACTCGTCGGCGATCCGCAGGGCCGTGGCGAAGCCGTCCGCCGGCAGCGGGCGGCCGAACCAGTCGTGCGGCGGCAGGAGTTCCTCGGTGCAGGCGAACACCGCGCCGGCGTGCAGATGTGTGTAGCCGAGCGCGGCGGCGTGCAGCACCTGACAGCGGTGGGCCACCAGGGCGTCCAGGAGCCGGTGGTAGGGCAGGTCGATGCCGGGGTGGCCGAAGACGATCAGACCCCGGCCGCCGGGCCGCATCCGTCCCAGTGCGGTGAGACAGTCCGCCTCGTCGCCGTGCAGGGCGGCGTCGGGACCGTGGCAGAGGAGCATCAGCTCCCCCTCGCCGACCGGCTGTTCGTGCCGGGTGAGGTCCACACCGGGCGGCAGGTGCAGGTAGGGGTCCAGACGCAGGCCGCCGCTCGTCGCGTCCACGACCGAGGTGACGTCGTCCAGGTGCGGGTGGAGCAGATCGGTCAGACGCATCAGCTGGTCCTTGTGAAGACATGGAAGCCGACCCGGTTCTCACGGAAGCCGTAGGGCCGGAAGAGGGAGTGACTCAGGCCCAGGGGCTCGAGTTCCTTGCGGTAGGCGGCGATCGGCCGGTGCAGGATGTAGTCGCCGCGCGGCACGGGCTCGTCGGTGTTCTCGTCGGTGACGATCAGCCGGCCGGTGATCCGCACCAGCGAGGCGAGGTTGCGCAGACCGGCCGCCCACTCCCTGTCGTCCATGACGTGGAAGAGGACGTCCACGCACATCACCACGTCGTAGAGCCAGGGGCTGCGCCACTCGTCGAGGGCGGCCAGGGTGTAGCGGGGTCCGCCGCCCTCGGCCCGGGCCTGGGTGACGGCCTCCTCGCTGGCGTCGAAGGCGTCCACGTGGTGGCCGCAGCGGGCCAGGGAGCGGGCGAAGTGCCCCTTGCCGCACCCGGCGTCGAGCACGAACAGCGGCGACGCCGGGCTGGACAGGTCGCCGATGAGGGTGAGCAGCTGGCCGAGCCGTACCGTGTAGAAGATCTCGTTGCCGGGCCGGTCCAGGCCGATGTGGCCGCCGGAGGCGAGATCGTCGCGTTCGCGGTGCCGGGTGTCCCAGTAGGTGCGGACGGTGTGCCCGGGAGCGCGGGGACCGTCGGGGCGGGTGCGGGTGGCGTCAGTCATGGCGCTCCAGCCACTCGGTGAGGACACGGGCGATGCGGGGGCCGGCCTTGCCGTCCCACAGCGGTGGACCCTCGGGGTCGGCCGCCGGCTGTCCGTCCAGGACCTTGCGCAGGGCGGGCACCAGTTCGCCGTGGCTCACCAGTCGGTTGGTGCCGTGGCTGACGGTGACCGGGCGTTCGGTCGTGGTGCGCAGCGTCAGACAGGGGACGCCCAGCACGGTGGTCTCCTCCTGGACGCCGCCGGAGTCGGTGATCACGGCGGCGGCGCCCCGGACCAGGCCCATGAACTCGACGTAGCCGAGTGGTTCGAGCAGGTGGATGCCGGGCGCGTCGGCGAGGCCCGCCTTGCGCAGCGCCTCCCGGCCGCGCGGGTGCAGGGGCACGGCGAGGTCGAGGTGGCCGGCCGCCTCGGTCAGGGCGCGGGCGGCGGCCGTGGCGGCCTCGGGGTCGTCGACGTTGGCCGGGCGGTGCAGGGTGACCACGCCGTACCGTTCGGGCAGTGCGTGGGCGGTGCGGGCGGCGGCCGGGTCGAAATGGTCCAGATGGGTGATCAGGGTGTCGATCATCGGGTTGCCGACCAGGTGCACCCGGGCCGGGTCGACGCCCTCGCGGGCGAGGTGGCCCACGGCTTCCGGACTGGTCGCGAAGAGCAGTTCGGCCAGCTGGTCGACCAGGCGCCGGTTGACCTCCTCCGGCATCGCCATGTCGAAGCTGCGCAGGCCCGCCTCGACATGGGCCACCGGGATGCCCAGCTTGGCGGCGGCCAGCGCCGCGGCGAGGGTGGAGTTCACGTCGCCGTACACGACGACCAGGGCCGGGGCGCGGGCCAGCAGCTCGCCCTCCAGCGCCACCAGCAGGTCGGCGGTCTGCCGGGCCTGGCTGCCGGAGCCGACGCCCAGGTCGGTGTCCGGGGCGGGCAGCCCCAGCTCCCGGAAGAAGATGTGCGACATCCGTTCGTCGTAGTGCTGACCCGTGTGCACCAGGACCTGGTCGTGCCCGGTCGCGCGCAGGGCGGCGACGACGGGCGCGGCCTTCACGAAGTTCGGCCTGGTCCCTACGACATGGAGTACGCGGCCGTTCATGTCGTACGTTCTCCGCTCTGTCGGCCTACCTTGACGACATGGCCCGACTTCTGTTCCGTCCCATGCCGCGCCGTGTTCTCTGGATCCCCCGTGCACTCAGCTTGGCCGCATCCGTCGCATGGGGCGAGTTGCGCAACGATCCCGCGCGGGCCGCGCTGCTCGGCCTGCGGCTGCTGCCGGGGCGGGTGCGGCGCGGGCTGCGGCCGGTCGAGGGGCGGCTCGCCGTCCGGGCCCGGACGGCCGGTCCGGCCGCCGCGCCGTCCGCCGCCCGGGTCCCGGGGCCCGCCGGGCGGCCGGTGCGGCCCGAACCGGGCCGGGTGCTCCATCTGGTCACCAACGGGGTGCCGTTCAAGCACGCCGGCTACACCGTGCGCACCCAGGCGCTGGCCGAGGCCCAGCGGGCCGCCGGGCTCGATCCGCACGTGGTGACCCGTATCGGGTTCCCGGTGGCGCAGGGCGTCCTGGACGGCCGTCCGCTGCAGATCGTGAACGGGGTGCCGCAGCACCGGCTGCTGCCGCTCGGCCTGCCGTACGGGCAGGGCGCGGTGCTGGCCCGCAACGCCGAGCTGGCCGGGCGCCTGGTGGAGCGGCTGCGGCCCGCGGTGCTGCACGCGGCCACCGACCACGGCAACGGGCGGGTGGCGCTGGCCCTGCGGGAGACCTACGGGCTGCCGGTGGTGTACGAGGTGCGCGGCTTCCTTGAGGAGACCTGGCTGACCCAGGCGGCGGGCCGCACCCCGGACGACCCGACCTACCGCGCGCGGCGCGCCCTGGAGACGTACTGCATGCGCCAGGCCGACCTCGTGCTGACGCTGGGGGCGGCGATGAAGGCCGAGATCGTGTCCCGCGGGGTGCCCGGGGAGCGGGTCCTGATCGTGCCCAACGCGGTGGACGACACCTTCCTCGCCCCGCCGCCGGACGGGGCCAAGCTGCGTGCCCGGCTCGGCATCGCGGCGGACGACTACGTGGTCGGCACTGTCAGCAGCCTTACTCCACACGAGGGAATCGGCACGTTGCTCCATGCGGGTGCCGAGCTGCGCCGCCGGGGGGTTCCGCTGCGGCTGTTGATCGTCGGTGACGGACCCGAGCGCGCGGCGCTGGAGGCGCTGGCCGGCCGGCTGGGACTGGGGGCCGGCGTCGCGCTGTTCACCGGTCGCGTCCCGCACCGCCATGTGCGCTCCTACCACGGCGTTCTTGATGTCTTCGCGGTACCGCGCACCGATGAACGGGTCTGCCGGCTGGTCACTCCGCTCAAGCCGGTCGAGGCGATGGCGAGCGGCGTTCCGGTGGCGGCCAGTGATCTCACAGCCCTGCGGGAAGTGGTCGAACCGGACGTCAACGGACAACTCATTCCGCCCGATTCCGCTCATGCTTGGGCAGAAGCTCTCGAAGTATTGCTTTACAGTCGAGAACGGCGGCATGAATGGGGAGCATCCGCCCGCGCCCTGGTGGCGCGTGATCGCACCTGGAAGAGGGTCGCTGCCACGACCCGAGAGGCGTATCTCGCTCTTGGATGTGTCTGAGGCCCGCCGTCGCCCGGAATCGCACCGTCCGGGCCCTTCGGATCCATACGGCGTCTGCCGTTGAGGGCGGAGTGTCCCTATGCAGGTCGAAAAGGCCGTACCGCTCGGGAAATTGAGCGAATCGCTCGGGGATGAAGATCGGACCGACGGCTACGAACTGGCCGTCATCGGGCTCGGCTACGTCGGGCTTCCGCTCGCGCGGGAGGCGTCGCTGGTCGGGCTGAGAGTCGCCGGGCTCGACCTCGACCCACGGGTCGTGGAGGGCCTCAACGCCGGACACTCCCATGTCGACGACGTCTCCGACGACGACGTCGCCCGCATGCGGCAGGCCGGCTTCACCGCGTTCACGGACGACGCGTGTCTGGCCCGTGCGCAGACGATCGTGATCTGTGTGCCGACCCCCCTCAGCGAGGACGGCGGTCCCGATCTGGGCGCGGTGACGTCCGCCGCGCGGGCGGTGGCGCGCAGGCTGGGCCGCGGACGGCTCGTCGTCCTCGAATCGACCACCTATCCGGGCACCACCGAAGAGGTGCTGAAGCCGATCCTGGAGGAGTCGGGGCTGCGGGCCGGCGACGACTTCGCGCTGGCGTTCTCACCGGAGCGCATCGACCCCGGCAACACCACCCACGGGCTGCGCGAGACCCCGAAGGTGGTGGGCGGCTGCACCCCGGCATGCGCGGTCCGGGCGGCCGCCTTCTACGGCAAGCTCGTCGACACCGTGGTGCAGGCCAAGGGCACCCGGGAGGCCGAGATGGCCAAGCTCCTGGAGAACACCTACCGGCACGTCAACATCGCCCTGGTCAACGAACTGGCGATCCTCTGCCAGGAGTTGCGCGTCGACGTATGGGACGCGATCCGCTGCGCCGGCACCAAGCCGTTCGGCTTCCAGGCCTTCCGGCCGAGCGCCGGGGTGGGCGGCCACTGCATCCCGATCGACCCCAACTACCTTTCGTACAAGGTGCGTTCGATCGGCTACGAGTTCCGGTTCGTGGAACTCGCCCGGGAGATCAACGCGCACATGCCGGAGTACGTCGTCCGGCGCGCGCAGGATCTGCTCAACCACGAGGGCCGTGCCCTGCACGGCTCCCGGGTGCTGCTGCTCGGCGTCACCTACAAGCCGGACGTCGCCGACCAGCGGGAGTCGCCGGCAGTGCCGGTGGCCCGGCTGCTGCGGGCCCGGGAGGCCGAGATCGCCTTCCACGACCCGTTCGTGCCCGCCTGGTTCGTGGACGGGGAGGCCGTGCCGCGGGTCACCGACGTCATGGCGGCCGTGCGCTCGCACGACCTGACGATCCTGCTCCAGGACCACTCCGCCTACGATCTGCCGGCCATCGGTGACAAGGCCCGGCTGCTCTTCGACACCCGCGGGCGGATCTTCCGGCCCGGTGTCGAGGTGCTGTAGGCGACCTCTGCGGCAACCCCCCTTCCGCCGACCGGAGTCCGAGGGCTCCGGGCGGCGGGCCGAAAGGCACTCAGATGCGGATACTCGTCGTCACCGTCGTCCACCATCCCGAGGACGCACGCATACTGCACCGGCAGATCACCGCGCTGCGGGACCGGGGTCACCACGTCGTCTACGCGGCACCCTTCTCGGCCCGCGAGGCGCGGCCCCGAGCGGACCTCGAAGGCATCGACCTGCCCCGGGCGGCGGGCCGGAGCCGCCGGGCCGCGGTGGGCGCGGCCCGCGCCCTGCTCGCCGAACGCGGCCACGAGGCGGACGTGATCCTCCTCCACGACCCGGAACTGCTCCTGGCCCTGCCCGGCACCCTGCGCCGCTGGCGGCGGTCCGGGGCCTCGCCCGTGGTCGTGTGGGACGTCCACGAGGACACCGCCGCCGCGCTCGCCATGAAGCGCTGGGTGCCCCGGGCGCTGCGGTCGCCGCTGCGGCTCGGTGTGCGGGCGGCCGAGCGGCTGGCCGAACGCCACCTGCGGCTGCTGCTCGCCGAGGACGCCTACCAGGAGCGGTTCAGCCGCACCCACCCGGTGGTGCCCAACTTCACGACGGCACCGGTGCGGGCGCCCGAGCCGCCGGGCAGCGAACGCGTCGTGTACGTCGGCCACCTGTCGCGGGCGCGGGGCGCGCTGGACCTGATCGAGACCGCCCGGCACCTGGGGCCCGGCCTGCGCGTCGAGGTGGCCGGGGCGGCCGACCCGGACGTCCGGGAGGCGCTCGCGGCGGCCGACCGCGACGGCGTGCTGCGCTGGCACGGCTTCCTGCCCAACGACCGCGCCCTCGCGCTGCTCACGGGCGCCCTGGCCGGCCTGTCCCTCCTGCACGACCAGCCCAACTACCGCCATTCGCGGCCCACCAAGGTCGTCGAGTACATGGCCCACGGCGTCCCCGTCGTCACCACGCCCACCCCGCTCGCGGCCGACATGGTCGAGCGGCACGGCTGCGGTCTCGTCGTCCCCTACGAGGATCCGCACGCCGCGGCGGCGGCGATACGGCGGCTGAGCAGCGACGCGATCCTGCGCCACACCGCCGCCCAGCGCGGTCGCGAGGCGGCCGTGACGCATTTCAACTGGCCTGACAAGGCGGCCGAGTTCACGCACACGCTGGAGACCTGGGCACGGGAGGAGGGCGGCGTCAGGCGCGCGGGTGGCGCGGCTCGTACAAGGCGACCTCGCCTCCGCCCGGCAACCGGAAGCCCGTCACCCGGCCCCAGGCCGCGTCCTGGACGGGTCGGCTGAACTCCACGCCCTTCGCGGTGAGTTCGGCGGTGGTGGTATCGAGGTCGTCGCACATCAGCATCAGTTCGTGCGAGGGTTCGCCGTCGGCCGGGTGACAGGCCACCTCGGCCCGCGGCAGCCTGAAGACGAGCCAGCCGCGCCCGGCGTCGACGTGCGGCCAGCCCAGGACGTCCCGGAGGAAGGCGCGGTCCGCTTCGGCGTCGCGCGTGTAGATCACCACATGTGCCCCATTGATCACCCGCGGAGGGTAGCGGCGGCGCGGGCGGGCGGCAAGCAGCCGCGGCTACGCGTTGGACCAGCCCCGCTCGCACAGCACGAGCCGGTACCCGTCCGGGTCCTCGACCGTGACTCCCCACCGGTTCCAGTACGGATTCGGTGACGGCACCCGGGTGCCGCCTTGCTCCTCCAGCCGGGCGACCAGGTCGTCGGGGACCGGGCCGTCGACGTAGACCACCAGCAGGTCCTCCTCGGTGGGCCGCGGCTCGACGGGCCGGGCGGGTTCGTGGACCAGCTCCAGATGCCAGCCGGCGTCCGGCCAGCCCAGCATCAGCAGGTCGTGCTCCCCCGGCTCCGGTCCGCCCTCGGCCCGCCACACCACACCGAGACCCAGCCCCCGCACCCAGAACCGCTCGGCCGCGGCCAGGTCCCGGGAGGGCCGGGCGACGCGGAGGTGACTGCGGCCGTTGACGGGCATGGTGACCTCTTCCTGGACTGCCGTTCGGTGCCGGGAAGCCTAGGCGTCCGCCCTCGCGCGCGGCCATCGGCCGATCGCCCTGGATCACCGGTCCTAGGTCCGGCCCCGGGCCGGGCGTCAGCCGCGTGGAATGCCGTACGCCCGCTCCACGCGCAGCCGCAGCACCAGCCGGCGGTCGCGGACCATCGCGGCGCGGTAGTCGTCCCAGTCCGGGTGTTCGCCCTGGACGTCTCGGTAGAGGCGGACGAGCTCCTCGACGGTCGCGTCGTACGGGTCCCGGGCGACCGGCGAGAGCTCGGCGGTGCCCTCCGCGACCGTGTACGCCCAGCGGTCGGGGCTGGTGACGTGGTAGGAGGCACGCGGGTCACGGCGCAGGTTGCGGGTCTTGGCGCGGTCGTCCGTGATCGAGACCCGGACGGTCCGCTCGTCCGGGTAGTACGCGTGATTGACATTGGACAGCTGGGGGCGGCCGTCGCTCTTGAGGGTGACCAGCACCCCGTGGTTGCCTTCGGCGAGCAGCTTCAGAAGAGCGTCCTGGGTCATGCTCCGGAGAACCCCGTCCGACCCGCCCCGCATTCCCGCCGGGCCGGGTGTACCCGGAGTGCACAGGGGAAGACGGGGGCATGTACACGAGGGCGGCCCGCCGCGACACCGGGACCGCGGAACCGCAGCTCGCAGGGGCGTCCCGGCCGCCCCCGGCGTGGCGGTCGCGTCCCCCTCACCCGGCACCCCTTCTATAGCGTCCGTCACACCACACGCGGATGTGCGGGCCGGTTCGCCGTTTCCTGCGCGACGATGAGGTCCGAGGTCGCACCGCACGGCGGGGCGACACGACCGGAGGAGAGCGATGGCACAGCTGCGACAGGAAGTCGACCCCAGTGAGGTCGGGCTGGACGTGAAGGCGCTGGACCGCCTCGACCAGCACTTCGCCCACTACGTCGACGAAGGACGCCTGCCCGGCTACCTGGTGTCCGTGGCACGCGGCGGCCGGATCGCCCACCTCACCACGCAGGGCCACCGCGACCGCGCGGCCGGACTGCCCGTCGAGCCGGACACCATCTGGCGGGTGTACTCGATGACCAAGCCGGTCACCGCGGTGGCGATCCTGTTGCTGGTGGAGGACGGCGTACTGTCCCTGGACGACCCGGTCGGCCGCCTGCTGCCGGAGTTCGCCGAGCCCCGGGTGTACGTGAGCGGTTCGGGCGACGGCATGGTGACCCGGCCGGCCGACGGGCCGATCCTGATCCGGCACCTGCTCACCCACACCGCCGGGCTGACCTTCGCGTTCTACCACGCGCACCCGGTGGACGCCCGCTACCGCGAGGCCGGCCTGGAGTTCTCGGTGCCCGCGGGCGCGGACCTCGCCGAGACGATGGCGGTGTACGCCCGTATGCCCCTCCAGTTCGAGCCGGGCACGCAGTGGAACTACTCCGTCGGCTTCAACGTGCTCAGCCGCGTCATCGAGGTGGTCTCCGGGCAGCGGCTCGACGAGTTCTTCGCGGACCGGATCTTCCGCCCGCTCGGCATGCCGGACGCGGGCCTGCACATCGTGCCCGAACAGGCGGACCGGCTCTCGGAGTTGTACGGCGAGACGGAGGGCGGGGGCATCGAGGCGATCCCCGGGCTGCCGTTGCGCGGCCGTCCCCGCCTGCTGTCCGGCAGCGGCGGACTGGCGGCGACGGCGTACGACTACCACCGCTTCATGGAGATGCTGCGCCGGGGCGGCGAGCTGGACGGCGTCCGGCTGCTCTCCCCCGCCTCGGTGGACCTGCTGGCCGGCAACCACCTGCCCGGGGGCACCGATCTGCGGGCCTTCGGCGCCCCGCCCCACCAGGAGCCCGGCAACGACGGCCTCGGCTTCGGCCTGGGCGTCTCCGTGGTGATCGACCCCGCCCGAACCCTCTCGCCCAGCAGTCCCGGCGCCTACGGGTGGACCGGCGCGGCCACCACCGCCTTCTGGGTCGACCCCGCGCACGACCTGACCGTGCAGTTCCACACCCAGGTGCGCCCCAAGACGCTGAAGATCCTCCCGGAGCTGCGCCGGCTGGTCCACGAGACGATCCAGGACTGACCGGCGCTCACACGAGGTTGGTCTCCGGGCGGGAGGCGTCGGCCGCGAACCGGCCGGCGCCGAGCGGGCGGACGTCGAGGAAGGGGGCGCGGCCGAGGTAGAGGTCGCGGATCACCTCGCCGACCGCCGGGCCCTGGAGGAAGCCGTGGCCGGAGAACCCGGTGGCGTACAGGAACCGGGAGACCGAAGTCGCCTCGCCGATCAGGGCGTTGTGGTCCGGGGTGTTCTCGTACAGGCCGGCCCAGCCGCCGGTGCGGCGCAGGTCGAGCAGGGCGGGCGCGCGCCGCTCCATCGCCGCGCACAGGCGCGGGATCCAGCGGTCGTGCGGGTCGGTCGCGAAGCCCGGCCGCTCGTCGGGGTCGGACATGCCGAGCAGCAGTCCCGGGCCCTCGGCGTGGAAGTACAGGCTGCTGCCGAAGTCGATGGTCATGGGCAGCGTGGGCGGCAGTCCGGGGACCGGCTCGGTGACCGCGATCTGGCGGCGCAGCGGCTGCACCGGCAGGTCGACGCCGGCCATCGCGCCGACCGCCCTCGACCACGCCCCGGCCGCGCAGATCACCGTGTCGGTGGCGATCCGGCCGAGGGTGGTGTGCACGGCGGTGATGCGGGCCCCGTCCCGTTCGATGCCGGTGGCCTCGGTGTGGCGCAGTACGCGGGCACCCTGGGCGCGGGCGGCGGCCGCGTAGCCGTGCACGACGGACTCGGGGGTGCAGTGGCCGTCGTCCGGGGAGTAGGCGGCGGCCAGCAGTCCGTCGGTGGCGATCAGCGGGGAGAGCCGCGCCGCCTCTTTCGGGGTGAGCATCCGGCTGGGCACACCGAGGTGGTTCTGGAGCCGGACACCCGCCTCGAAGGAGGCGACCTCCTCGGGGGTGGACAGGAGGAAGAGGTAGCCGACACGGTGCAGCCCGATGTCGTACCCGATCTCCTCGCCGAACCGGGCGAAGGCCTCCAGACTGCGTGCGCCCAGCCGGATGTTGAGTTCGTCCGAGAACTGGGCGCGCACTCCGCCGGCGGCCTTCGAGGTGGAGCCGGCGGCGAGTTCGTCGCGTTCGACGAGGACGACGTCGCGGACCCCCGCGCTCGCCAGGTGGTAGGCGATGCTGGTGCCCATCACCCCGCCGCCGATGATCACGGCCCGGGCCCGGAGATTCACGCGTGTGCCTCCTGTCGGTCTCCCCTCTTCCTTCCCCCGGAGGCCGCCTGGTACCTCAGGACCAGTGCGCCACCGCGTCCAGGTGGGGCAGCACGTGGTCGAGCCGCTCGCGCTTGGTGCGCAGGTAGGTGATGTTGTTCTCGCACGGCTCGATGAGCAGCGGAACCGTCTCGGCGACCTCGATGCCGTGGCGCACCAGGGACTCGCGTTTGCGCGGGTTGTTGGACATCAGGCGTACCGAACCCACCCCGAGGTCGCGCAGGATGCCGGCGGCGACACCGTAGTCGCGGGAGTCGACGGGCAGGCCGAGCGCGAGGTTGGCCTCGACCGTGTCCAGGCCCTCCGCCTGGAGCGCCATGGCGCGCAGCTTGCCGAGCAGTCCGATGCCGCGGCCCTCGTGACCGCGCAAGTAGACGACGATGCCGCTGCCTTCGGCGACGACCGCGCGCAGGGCGGCGGCCAGCTGGTCACCGCACTCGCAGTGCTGGGAGCCGAACGCGTCACCGGTGAGGCATTCGGAGTGCAGCCGGGTCAGCACCCGGTCGCTCTCGATGTCCCCGTAGACCAGCGCCACTTGCTCGTCACCACGGTCGTGGTCCAGGTAGCCGATCGCCTGGAATTTCCCGTAGACGGTGGGCAGCGGTGCATTGACGACGCGTTCCACGCCCGAACGCCGTGGGGACTTGTTGCCGATTACGCCGATGTTCTCTGTCATGATCTGATTCCTAAGAGGAGACGAAAGGCCGTGAAATGACGAATGGTTCGGGCGCGCGTACGGCGGCATACGGCTTGTTGCCGACGGACACTACGGAAGAGGTACGGACCAGGGGGGCGGGCGTTTCAACTCAGGTCGCCGTCCTTCCCGTGGGGAGCTTCGAACAGCACGGCCCCTTCCTTCCGCTGGCGACGGACACGCTCGTCGCCTGTGCCGTGGCCCGGGAGATCGCCGCCGCGTACCCGGTGCACCTCCTTCCGCCGGTGACGGTGTCCTGCTCGCACGAGCACGCCGCCTGGCCGGGGACCGTGAGCATCTCCTCGGTGACCCTGCACGCGGTGGTCCGGGACATCGCAGAATCGTTGCACCGCTCGGGCGTCGAGGCACTGGTCGTGGTCAACGGCCACGGCGGCAACTACGTGCTGGGCAACGTCGTCCAGGAGGCGTCCGCGCGGGGCGAGCGGATGGCGCTGTACCCGGCCGCGGAGGACTGGGAGACGGCGCTCTCGCGGGCCGGGGTGGAGACCTCGGCGCTCACCGACATGCACGCGGGAGAAATCGAGACCTCGATTCTGCTGCACGCTCATCCCGAATTCGTCCGCCCTGGTCACGAGTTGGCCGATTTCACCGCTGACGACCGCCGTCATCTCCTCACCCTGGGAATGTCCGCCTATACCGAGTCGGGCGTCATCGGCCGTCCCTCCCTGGGGTCGGCGGAAAAGGGGAAGGAGCTCCTGACGAGCCTCGCCGATTCCTTCGGCGCGGTTTTCGAACTGCTCACCTCGGCGCGCGGGTAGCGCATCCCGGCGTACCAGCGGACGACCAGGACCACCAGCCCCGGCAGGGCCGCCACGAAGCTCAGGACACCGTAGACGACGGCCGTGGCGAGCCCGCGGTCCGCGCCGAGGCCGGCCGCGGCGAACGCCCAGGCGGTGACGCCCTCTCGCGGGCCCCAGCCGCCGACGTTCAGCGGCAGGCCCATGGCGACCAGGGCGAGCACCGCGATCGGCGTCAGCGCGGCCACCGAGGCGGCGGAGCCGGCGACCCGCGCGGCCACCACGAACATCACGACGTGCCCGGCGAGGACCATCGCCGAGGACAGCGCGACACCCGGCCCGTTCCGGCGTGACAGCAGCGCCCGCCGGGCCTCGCCGAGCGTCGCGCGCAGGGCGCTGCCGCGCTTGCCGGGGGCCTTGTTCATCCGGACCGCGACCACGATCGCGCAGGCGCCCGCCAGGCCGGCCACTGCCAGCGGGGCGAAGCTGCGCACCTGGTCACGGACCGGCGAGGGCAGGATCAGCAGCGCGCCCGCGCCGAACACCGTCAACGCGATCTGCCCCGCGGCCCGTTCCAGCACGACCGCGCGGACCCCGCGCCCGATGTCGCCCTCGCTCTGCCCGTGCCGGACCGCCCGGTGCACGTCGCCGAGCACCCCGCCGGGCAGGGCCGCGTTGAGGAACAGCGCACGGTAGTAGTCGCCGACGGCGGGCCCGAGCGGCAGCCGCAGACCGAGGCTGCGGGCCACCAACTGCCAGCGCCAGGCGCTCAGTACGGTCGTGACGGCCCCGATCAGCAGGCCGGCGACCAGCGTCGGGGTGTCGATGCGGCGCAGTCCGTCGAGGAACACGCCGGTGCCGAGCCGCCACAGCAGCACGGCGATGATGGCGACACCGGCGGCGGTGCCCAGGTGGGCACGGACGGCGCGGAAGGCGGGGCGCCTCGGCACGGCCACCGGGACGACGGGGGCGGGCTCCCGGACCAGGGTGGGCGTGGTCATGAGGTCCCCCCGGTCGGGCGGGCGAGCGCCAGCAGGTCGCTGTGGTGCAGGACGACCCGCAGTTCGCCTGCCGCGCAGGCGGCGAGCCGCTCGGCCAGGTAGGCCTCGGCGCGGCCGGCCAGTTCGGGGCGCTCCTCGACGGCCGCGCCGACCCAGCCGCGCAGCCACTGCTCGGTGAGCGCCTTCTCGTCGGGGCCGAGCCGCCAGGCGCTGGGGTTCACCTTCACGGTGGCGCCACGGCCCAAGAAGGCCTCGCGGGCGGCGGTGACGGCGTCCGGGCCGAGCATCCCGCCGCGCCGCTGGTGGGCGTTGAAGGCCTCCGTCAGCTCCGCGTCCAGCGGGAGGGGGGTGTCGAACTCGACCCGTCCGGCGACCGAGAGGGTGAGCAGGGCGGGGCAGCCGGCCCCGGCGCAGGCCTCGGCGAGGGTGTCGACCTCTTCCCGGGTGAGGACGTCGAGGAGCGCGGAGGCGGTCACCAGCGAGGCGCCTGTCAGCGCGTCGGGGGTGAGCCGGGCGACGTCACCCCGGCGGGTCTCCACCGTGACCCGGCTCCCGTCGGCGGCCACCCGGGGCGAGGCGACGGCGGCGAAGTGCAGGAGGTAGGGGTCGCGGTCGTGCAGGATCCAGTGCTGGGGGCCGTCCAGGCGGGGCGCCAGCCAGCGGCCCATGGATCCGGTCCCGCAGCCCAGGTCGTGCACGACCAGGCCGCCCGACTTGCCGGGCAGGTTGGCCAGCCGGATCCGCAGCGGGTCCAGCAGGTCGTTCGACCGGGCGGCCGCGTCCGCGCTCTCCCGCAGCTCCAGCCACTCGGGGGCGTACCGCGGCGGCTCCTCGGGCTCGCTCTCACGCAGCCGGACGGTGGGCCGCTCGCCCAGCCGTACGACGGGGCCGGCCCCGGCTATGACCTCGGACCGTCCGGGCTCACCGGAGGCTGCGGCATCCATGTGCTCTCGTTCCACCCCTGCGTCGATGACATTCCCGGGTCCGGGCTGCGCGGGTATCGCGCCGACCGTGGCAGTGGTCGTCGTCTCGCTGGTCATGCCGCCCTCCGGGGTTCGTCGGGGAGCCGCAACAGGACTCCTGCCAGGCTGCGGGCGGTCGTCGCCCAGCCGTCGAGCGCCGCCCGCCGGCCGCGCGCGGCGGCCTTCAGACGACGGCGTACGTCCGCCTCCCCGAACCAGCCGCGCAGTTCGGCGGCGAGCGCGGCGGGATCCTCCGGCGGTACGAGGATGCCGGGTACCCCGCCGTCGGGGGCCCTGCCCACCGCTTCCGGCAGGCCGCCGACATCGGTGGCGAGCACCGGGATGCCGCGGGCGAGGGCCTCGGTGACCGCCATGCCGTAGGTCTCGGCGTAGGAGGTGAGGACCATCAGGTCGGCGGCGGCGTAACTGGCGTCGAGGTCCGCGCCGGAGCGGGGGCCGGCGAGGTGCAGCCGGTCCGTCAGACCGTGCCGGGCGATCAGCGACCGCAGGTGGGCGACGTACTCGGGGTCCTGGCCGAGACCGCCCACGCAGGTGCAGGTCCACGGCAGGTCCCGGACCGCCGCGAGTGCCTCGATCAGCCGGTGCTGGCCCTTGCGCGGGGTGACGGCGGCGACACACAGCAGGTGCGAGACACCGTCGGTGCCGCCGGCCAACGGGGCGATGTCGGCACCCGGTGTGGCGACATGCACCCGTTCGGGTGCCAGGCCGTGGTGCGAGACCAGCCGTCGTACCGCCCAGTCGCTGGTCGCCACCACGGCCGGTACGGCGCGCAGCACCGCCCGCTCCCGGGCGTCCAGGTCGGCGGCCACGGCGGGATCCAGCCCGGTCTCGTCGCCGAGCGGGAGGTGCACCAGGACGGCGAGCCGCAGCCGTTCGGCCTCGGGTACGACGACCTCGGGGACCCCGCAGGCCACCAGGCCGTCCAGCAGGACGACGGCGCCGTCGGGCAGCTCCCGCAGGGTGCGGGCGAGGGTGTCCCGGGCGGTCGCGTCGGGACGCGGCCAGGAGCCGGACACCGCGTGCCTGCTGACCTGCCAGCCGAAGCCGGGCAGATCCAGGCAGACCCGCCGGTCGTAGGCGTTGCCGCCGCTCGGGGTGGCCAGGTCGTCGACACCGCCCGGCATGACGAAGTGCACGATGCGCAGGGACATGGGGAGGATCCCGATGTTCGCGGGGGCGTTCTCGCCGGCCGGGTCGGTGGTCGCCGCGCGCTGCGCGGGCACGTAGGTCAGGGCCGACGGGCGGCCGAGGGTCACGTCGGTCACAGGGCACGCTCGTAACTCGCCCAGGCGACATGCGACTCGTGCAGGGTCACGGTCAGGCCCGCGAGGCCCTGGGCACCCTCGCCCAGGGCGCCCTTCTCGATCCGTTCGGCCAGCCGGTCGGCGATGACCTTGGCCAGGAACTCCGTGGAGGTGTTGACCCCGGCGAAGTCCGGCTCGTTGTCGAGGTTGCGGTAGTTCAGCCCGCTGACCACGGCGCCGAGTTCCTGGGTGGCCAGACCGATGTCGACGACGATGTTGTCGTCGTCCAGCTGTTCACGCCGGAAGGTGGCGTCCACCAGGAACGTGGCGCCGTGCAGTCGCTGCGCGGGTCCGAACACTTCGCCGTGGAAGCTGTGGGCGATCATGATGTGATCGCGGACGGTGATGCTGAACAACGGACGACCCTCCAGGTGCGGCGCGTCTGGTCCCCCGGCTGATCCCTGCCGGGGGATGCCCTTAGTACGGCTGTCGGCTTCCCCGTGTTCAGTCCACTCTGACTCTTTTCTCAGGTCAGGGCCTCTTGGCCGCCCGCATGGGACGTCGCGTCAGCCGATGTCGCCGTAGCGGACCCGGTGGCAGAGCGCCGGAATGTCCCCGGAGGCGAGTTTCGGGAGCACGTCCGGGAGCTCCTCGAACGCGCTTTCCCCCGTGATGAGGGCGTCCAGCGCCGGGTCGGCGAGCAGGTCGAGGGCCAGGGCGAGCCGGTCGGCGTAACCGCGTCCGGAGCGGGCGGCCGGGGAGACGGTGCCGACCTGGCTGCTGCGCACGGTCAGGCGCCGGGAGTGGAAGGCCTCGCCGAGCGGGAGGGCGATCCGCCGGTCTCCGTACCAGCTCAGTTCGATGACCGTGCCCTCGGGGGTGAGGAGTTCCAGGGCACGGGTGAGGCCCTGCTCGGTGGCGCTGGCGTGGACGACCAGGTCGCAGCCGTCGAGGGCGTCCCCGGGTGTCGCGAAGTCCACCCCCAGTGCCTCGGCGGTCTTGGCGCGGCCCGGGTCGGCGTCGACCAGCTGGAGCCGTACGCCCGGGAAGCGGGCGAGCAGGGCGGCTACCGAGCAGCCGACCATGCCGCCGCCGATCACCGCGATCCGGTCGCCGACCAGGGGCGCCGCGTCCCAGAGGGCGTTGACGGCGGTCTCCACGGTGCCCGCGAGCACCGCACGTGCCGCCGGTACCCCCTCCGGTACCACCGTCACCGCGCTCACCGGGACGACGTAACGCGTCTGATGCGGGTACAGGCAGAACACCGTACGCCCGACCAGCTCGGCGGGGCCCGCCTCCACGACGCCCACGCTCAGGTAGCCGTATTTCACCGGCCCGGGGAACTCGCCCTCCTGGAACGGCGCACGCATCACCGCGTGTTGGCTCTCCGGCACCCCGCCGCGGAACACCAGTGTCTCGGTGCCCCGGCTGACTCCGGAGTACAGCGCGCGCACCAGCACCTCGCCCTCGGCGGGCTCCGCGAGGGCGACGTCACGCAGCTCTCCGTGGCCCGGAGAGCGGAGCCAGAACGCGCGGGCCGAGCGGTTCATCGGCATCCTCCTGAACGATCGGGATGTTGTTCACGTACCGAGTTGTGCACAGCGACAAGTGCACAGGCCGCGCACAGTACGCGGCGTTGATCGACTATGTCACTCGGCCGGAGGACGTGCGGTGGCCCTGAACAACACTTACGAAGCCAGGCTGGTCCAGCAGGAGACCGCTGTGGGAGCGGGCGTGCAGATCCTGTTGCTGGCCCTGCTCGGGTCGGCGATCGGGATGGGGCCGGCCGGCTGGCTGACGGGTCTCGCGTTCGCGATGGCCACCTGGGCGGTGCTCTCCCGGGCCCTGCACCGCACCCGCCCCCGCTCGTTCGGCCCCGCCAACCGGGTGACCCTCGGCCGGGCGATCCTGGTCGGCGGTGTGACGGCGCTGGTCGCCGACTCCTTCGAGAGCTCCCCGCCGGTCTCGCTCCTGGTCGGTCTGACCGCCGTTGCCCTGATCCTCGACGGCGTGGACGGCAAGGTGGCCCGCCACACGGGTACGTCCACGGCCCTCGGCGCGCGTTTCGACATGGAGGTCGACGCGTTCCTGATCCTGGTGCTGAGCGTGTACGTCTCCACGCAGCAGGGCCCGTGGGTGCTGCTGATCGGCGCGATGCGCTACGCGTTCGTCGCGGCCGCGAGGTTCGCGCCCTGGCTGAACGCCCCGCTGCCGCCGTCGATGGCCCGCAAGACCGTCGCCGCGATGCAGGGCATCTGCCTGCTCCTCGCGGGCGCGGACCTGCTGCCGTACCTGGGCAACCTGGCCGTGGTCCTGCTGGCGCTCGGCTCCCTGGTGTGGTCGTTCGGGCGGGACGTGGTGTGGCTGTGGCGCAACTCGCGCAAGGCGACGCCGGCGGTGGCCCAGGTCGCGCCGGAGCAGCGGGGGGAGGCCCGGGCGGCCGAGGTGCGGCTGACGGTGCGCGCCGACGTGCGGGCCCGCGCGGAGGAGAGGGAGATGCTGGAACTGGCGGTCCGGTGAACCGCCCGCCGAACTGACCGAGCGCGCCGCGGGGCCCGGACCGGGGGATGGTCCGGGCCCTGCGGTTTGCCTGTGGGCGTTTGCTACGGGTGTGGGCCTACATCTGTAGGCCCACGAGTGGGTGCCTACGACCGTGCGCCCCGCGTCCGTACGAAGGCGAACGTGGCCGCCGCCAGGCCCAGCACGCCGACGATCAGGCCCGCGATGCCGAGGCCCCGCGCGGTGGAGTCGCTGGAGCCGGCCGACGCGGCCGGCGTCGCCTTGGCGCTGCTCTGCGTCGCCGGCGCGGCCGCGGCGCCCTCGTCGTCGGCGCCCTTCGCGGTGAGCTTGAGCGCCGGCGCCGGGTTCTCCGGCTCCTCGCCGCCGCTCCCGGCCTCCTCGATCCAGCGCACGACCTTGCCGTCGGAGTAGGTCTGCAGGGTCTTGAGGGTCAGCTGGTCGGCGTCCTCGGGGAGCTGGCCGAAGGCGACGTCGAAGTCCTCGAACTGCCCGGCACCGATCTTCCCGCCGGTCCAGGTGATCTCGGAGGCGGCCTCGGTGATGGTGCCGTCGTCGGTCTTCACGGGCGTCTTGAGCTTGGTGGTGGTCACCTTGGCGGTCCAGCCGTCCCGCGGGGAGACGAGCACGCCGAGGACCGGGTGGTCGGTGGGCAGGAAGACCTGCACCTTGGTGGTGGAGGCGGTGTCCTCCTCGTTGGGCACGCGGAAGGTCAGGACGCCGTCGGTGGCGCCCTTGGCGTAGCTCTCGGGGTGGACGGTGACGTGCGCGGAGGCGACACCGGCGGCGACGAGGACCGAGGCGGCGGTGAGCGCGGTGACGGCGCCGGCGCGGCGCAGGGCAGAGGTGGCAGACATGGGTGGGGGATCTCCGTACGGAATGAGGTCTGTCAGGGGATCTTGCGGGTGTTAGACCGGGTACGGGATCGCCACCGGCGGGCCGCGTCGGCTCACCGTGTGCCGTAGGGCGAGCAGTCGGCGGGGGCGTACCGGACCGGCCGGGACCAGGTGCGGTCCGGCGGCCGGGCCGGGCAACGGGGCGTCGCGCCACCAGGCGGCCAGGCCGGGCACGAGGGCGGCCGCGCGGCGCAGCAGTGACCACACCGCCGCCTCGCCGCACCGCAGCCACCAGGAGGCGACCAGGGCGGCGAGGACATGGGCCAGGGTGGCGTGCGCGGTCAGGGCATGCGGGTGCGGCGCCGCCCCCGCCATGGACATGTGAGACATATGAGCCACGCCCGTATGAGCCATGCCCATGTGCGTCATGCCCATGTGCGTCATGCCCATGGTGCGCTGCGGTGCGGGCGTGGCCGCGCGTGCCGCGTCGAAGCCGGCGTGCAGGCCCGCCTGGGTGAGCAGCATGCCGGCGCCGATCTCCGGCAGTCCGCGCTCCCGCGCCGCGAGGGCACGTCCCAGGCCGAACACGGCGACGAACCCGGCCGCATCGGCCCACAGCGGCGGCATCCGACCCATGGCCAGCGCGTGTCCGGCGGCGGCCAGGAGCACGCACACCGCGGCGAACACCGCGGCACGCAGGCTCCGTACCGCCGGTGACGCACTCATGGTGAGTGATCCTCCCACGGTGGGGGGATACGGGCGGCGCGGACGGCCGGTTCAGTGACGGGGTGGATGCGCCCCCCGCTTCTCCCCCTGCGTCTCTCCTACTTCTTCTGTTCGACCCGCACCCAGTCCACCTCCGCCTGCACTCCCCCGGCCGCGATCTTGTCCACGCTGGACTGGGGCAGGCCCCAGTAGGGGGTGGTGACCTGGTTCCAGCCAGCCGGGTAGGCGCCGCCCAGGGCCAGGTTGAGGATGACGTACTGGTTGTGGTCGTAGACCCACTGGCCGCGGGTGGACTCCACCTTGTTGCGGGTCGTCTCCTGGACCAGGGTGTCGTCGACGTAGAAGCGCATCCCGGTAGGCGTCCACTCCACCGCGTAGGTGTGCCACTGGTCGACGGTGCCGCCGTTCGGGAAGGTCTGGCGGGCACCGATGTTGCCGTCGGCCGAGTAGCCGGGGCCGTGCAGGGCGGTGCTGGTCCAGGCCGGGTAGCCGATGTTCTCCATGATGTCGGTCTCGCCGGAGGCCGGCCAGGAGACCGAGGGGTTGTCGACGTTGCTGCCGAGCAGCCAGAAGGCGGGCCAGAAGCCGTCGCCGACCGGGAGTTTCATGCGGGCACTGACCTTGCCGTACGTGAAGTCGAAGTGGGTGTTGGTGTCGATGCGGCCGGACGTGAAGTCGTAGCTGCCACCGCCCGCCTGGGTGCAGCCCTTGCAGTACTTCGCCTTGAGGATCAGCTCGCCGTTCTGGGTCGAGACGTTGTTCGTCGAGTCGACGTACGCCTGGGACTCGCCGTTGACCGGTCCCATCTCGGTGCCGGTGCGGACCACCCGCCACTTGGAGCGGTCGAGTGCGGAGCCGGTGAAGTCGTCGAAGAACGTGGTCTGGTAGGTGCCCGGCTGCTCGGCGGGCAGGGCGGGGTAGGCCGCCTGCGCGCTGCCGCCGGTGCCCCAGACCTGGAACTCGTAGAGCGAGTAGCCGAACTGGGCGGTGTAGGGCGCCGGGTTGTAGAAGCTGCGGCGCTCCTTGCCGAGCATCCGGACGTAGCGGCCGGTGGCCGGGGTGGGGAGGGTGACCGTGTCGTGCAGGCCCGCCGCGTCCCCCGGGGCGGCGACGTTCGCGCGGCGGGACGCGATCTGGGCTGCCGAAGGCTCGTACACCGTCCGCCAGTCGGCGTTGTCGTCGGAGACCTGGAGGAGGTAGTCGACGGCGTACGCCGACTCCCAGTACAGGTCGACGGAGGAGATCGTGGAGGTGGCGCCCAGGTCGACCGAGATCCAGCGGTCGGCGTTCCAGTCGCTCGACCAGCGGGTGGAGTCGCCCTTCAGGTCGGCCGGCCAGCCGCCGTCGGTGGCGAACGCCGGCGAATTGCCCGCGTGCTGGTAGTAGTTGGAGTACGCCGGGTGGTTCAGGGCGAGGTTGGTGCGGGTCGAGGACGCGGGCGCCGGTTCGCCGCCGTAGACCTTGAAGTTCCAGAGGGAGTAGCCGTAGGAGGTGGCTCGTTCGAGGCCGCGCATCCGAACGTAGCGGCCGGTGACCTCCTGCGGGTAGGTGCTCGCGGTGACCGAGCCACCGGTGCCCGCCGTCTCGGTGTAGAACGGCGTCCAGTCCGTGCCGTTCTTCGAGGCCTCCAGGACGTACCTCCTGCCGTAGGCGGCCTCCCAGTCGAGGACCACCCGGTCGATGCGGATCGTGGCGCCCAGGTCGACGCGGATCCAGGCGTCGTCCGCGAAGTTGCTGGACCAGCGGGTGGTGCCGTTGCCGTCGAGGGCGAGGCCCGGGGTGGTGCCGGCGTTCTCGCTGCCGGAGGCGGTGACGGCGTTCGGGTTCGCCGTCCAGGCGGTGTTCGCGCGGTCGGTGTCCCAGGTCACGGCGGCAGCGGCGGCGGACGCCGGTACCGCCAGCACCGGACCCGGGGCCAGCAGGGCGGCCGTCGCGAGGGCGGCCAGGAGGGTACGGGGGATGCGGGTGGGCATGCGGGTCTCCTGAGTGTCGATGCTGCACATATGTTGTGTTCATGACAGATCAGAGGGCGGTGCCGGCGGACCGTCGCGCATGCGCGTGGAGGTGCGGTGCGGTGGACGCGGAACTCCCCTGAACCGCGCCCACCGCCGATCCGGTCAGGCCGCCTTGCGGACCTGTCCCCGGTGCTCGCGGATGATGTCCGCGTACCGGTGGCCGGTGCCCTTGATGGTGCGGACCTGGGTCTTGTAGTCGACGTGGACCAGGCCGAACCGCTTGTCGTAGCCGTAGGCCCACTCGAAGTTGTCCAGCAGCGACCAGGCGAAGTACCCGGCCAGCGGGGCGCCCTTGCGGGCCGCCGAGGCACAGGCCGCGAGATGGCCGGCCAGGTACTCCTGGCGCTCGGGGTCGTCGACCGCGCCGTCGGGACGGACCACGTCCGGGTAGGCCGAGCCGTTCTCGGTGACGTAGAGCTTGCGCGCGCCGTACTCGTTCGTGAGGCGCAGCAACAGCGTCTCGATGCCGCTCGCGTCGATCTCCCAGTCCATGCCGGTGCGCGGGACGCCGGGGCGGCGCACCGAACGGGCGTACGGGGCGGGGCCGTTCGGGTCGTTCTCGATGTAGGCCGGGAAGTAGTAGTTCAGGCCCAGCCAGTCCAGCGGGGTGGCGATGGTCGCCAGGTCGCCGGGGCGCTCGGGGAGTTCGACGCCGTACGTCTCGACCATGTCGGCGGGGAAGCCGCGGCCGTGCACGGGGTCCAGCCACCAGCGGTTGACGTGCCCGTCGTGGCGGCGGACGGCGGCCGCGTCCTCGGGACGGTCCGAGGCGGCGAACACCGTGGAGAGGTTGTTCACGATGCCGACCTCGGCGCCGGGAGCGGCGGCGCGGATCGCCTGCGCGGCCAGGCCGTGGCCGAGGAGCAGGTGGTAGGAGGCGCGGACGGCGGCCGTCAGGTCGGTCAGGCCCGGGGCCATCGTGCCCTCGAGGTGGCCGATCCAGGCCGAGCAGGAGGGCTCGTTGAGGGTGGTCCAGTGGCGCACACGGTCGCCGAGGCGTTCGGCGACGACGGATGCGTAGGCGGCGAAGTGCTCCGCGGTCGCCCGCTCGGGCCAGCCGCCCCGGTCCTGGAGGGCCTGCGGCAGGTCCCAGTGGTAGAGCGTGACCGACGGGGTGATCCCCGCCGCCAGCAGGGCGTCGATCAACTCGTCGTAGAAGTCGAGGCCCTTGGCGTTGACCGGGCCGTCGCCGCCCGGCCGCACCCGCGGCCAGGCGACCGACAGCCGGTAGGCGTTGGTGCCGAGTCGGCCCATCAGGGCGATGTCCTCGCGCCAGCGGTGGTAATGGTCGCAGGCGATGTCGCCGTTGTCGTCGCCCGCGATCTTCCCCGGGGTGTGCGAGAAGGTGTCCCAGATGGAGGGTGAGCGGCCGTCCTCGGCGACGGCTCCCTCGATCTGGTACGCCGCGGTTGCCGTTCCCCACAGGAAGTCGTGCGGGAGTGCGGCGAGGTCGATGGTCACGGAATTCCCTTCGCGACAAGCTTCGGAACTAGGGTGGTTCACTTGACGGCGCCGGCCGTCAGCCCGGCGACGAGGTAACGCTGGAGCAGCAGGAAACCGGCCACGACGGGGACGCTCACCACGAGCGAGGCGGCCATGATCTGGTTCCAGTACACGTCGTTGAGCGTGGAGTAGCCCTGAAGGCCGACGGCCAGGGTGCGGGTGGTGTCGTTGGTCATCACCGACGCGAAGAGGACCTCGCCCCACGCGGTCATGAAGGCGTAGACGGCCACCGCGACGATCCCGGGGATCGCGGCGGGTACGACGATCCGCAGCAGCGCGCCGAGCGGCCCGCAGCCGTCCACCAGTGCGGCCTCGTCCAGGTCTCTCGGCACCGAGTCGAAGTACCCGATCAGCATCCAGATCGAGAACGGCAGCGAGAACGTCAGGTAGGTGAGGATCAGGCCGCCGCGGGAGCCGAAGAGGGCGATCCCGGTGGCGTTGCCGATGTTGACGTACAGGAGGAACAGCGGCAGCAGGAAGAGGATGCCCGGGAACATCTGCGTGGACAGCACGGTGACCGTGAAGACCCGCTTGCCGCGGAACTCGTAGCGGCTCACCGCGTAGGCGGCGAACACCGCGACCACGACCGAGCAGACGGTCGCCGCGACCGACACGATCAAGGAGTTCACGAAGTACCGCGCGAGCGGGACCGTGGACCAGATGTCGATGTACGGGCGGATGGTCAGGCCGCTGGGCACCCAGCGGAACTTGCCGGTGACGTCCGCGAGCGGCTTCAGCGAGCTGGAGATCATCACGTACACGGGGATCAGTACGAACCCGGTGAGCAGCGTGAGGAAGATCCCCCGGGCCCACAGGAAGGAGCGCGGCGGCGCCATCGGCGAACTGGGGCTAGACATCGGCGGTCCTCCGTCCGCGTGAGGTGAGCGCGAGATAGACGCCGGTCACGACCAGCAGGAACAGCAGCAGGAGCACGGACATGGCCGAGCCGGTGCCGAAGTTCCAGGTGACGAAGGAGGCCTGGTAGATGTGGACCGAGATGAGGTCGGCGGCCTCCGGCGCGGACTTGCCGAACAGCACGTACGGCGTGTTGAAGTCGTTGAACGTCCACAGGAACAGGACCAGGATCAGCACCTGGTTGACCGGGCGCAGCGAGGGCATGGTGATGCGGCGGATCTGCTGCCACATGCCGGCGCCGTCCAGGGCGGCCGCCTCGTACAGCTCCCTCGGGATGTTCTGGAGTCCGGCCATCACGATCAGGAAGGCGAACGGCCAGCCCTTCCAGACCGACACGGTCAGCAGCGCCCAGAAGCTGTTGTCGCCGATCAGCCAGAACGAGGGCTTGTCGGTGAGGTGCAGCTGGTCGTGCAGGACGTGGTTCACCAGGCCGTTGTCGTGCTGGAACATGAACACCCAGGTGATGACGGCCGCGTAGACCGGCAGCGCGTACGGCACCAGGAAGAGGGCCCGCAGCAGGCCCCGGCCCTTGAAGGTGTCCTGCATGAACACCGCGGCCGCGGTGCCGATCAGCCAGCACAGGCCGACCGAGAGCAGCGTGAAGCCGACGGTGACGAAGAAGGAGTGCAGCAGGGCCTTGCCGACCGGGGCGTCGAAGTCGACCGACATCTTGTAGTTGTCGAACGCGGCCCAGGGGGCGGTGGTCCAGTCCCGGATGTAGAACTGGGTGAGCTCCTTGAAGCTCATCACGACGCCGATGACCATCGGGACGAGATGGACGAGGAGTTCGAGCAGCAGGGCGGGCAGGAGCAGCAGGTAGGGCAGTCCGATCCGGCGGATCCGCCCGGGACGGCGGCCCGAGCCGCCCGCCGTCCCGGGGGAGTTCGCACGCACCGGCTCGGTTACGGCGGTGGTGGTGGTCGTCATCGCGTTCAGGCCGCCGGCATCTGCTGCTGGGCCTTCTCCAGCTCGGCCTTGACCGATTCGGTGGTGACGGCGTGACCGGCGGCCGCGGCGGCGAACAGGTTCTTCACGGCGGTACCGACGGTCGTCTCGAACTGCGACTCGGCGGCCACCTGGGGCAGGGCCGAGGCGCTGGTGGCGAGGGTGTTCTTCAGGACGGCGTTGGCGGGCGAGTTGAAGGCCGCGTCCGCCTGGGCCGCCTTGACCGGCGGGATGGAGCTGTAGGCGGTGTTGAGGATCTTCTGCTCGTCGTCGCTGGTCATGAACTTCACGAACTTCGTGGCGCCGTCGAGGTTCTTGGTGTTCTTGAAGACGGCCATGTTGATGCCGGCCACCATCGAGTTGACCTGGGCGCCGGTGCCGGGGGTGCCGGACTGCACGGGCACCGGGGCGATGCCGTAGTCGCTCTCGCTCATGCCCTGCGACTTGAGGTTGGCGGACGCCGACTGCCACAGCAGCATCGCCTGCTTGCCCTTGGCGAAGTCGCTGACCGACTGGTTCTGCGCGTACTCGGCGTCGCCGGTCGGGATGACCTTGTCCTTGGCCATCAGGTCGACGTACTGCTTCACGGCGGCCACGACGTTGTCGTCGGTGAAGTTCGGCTTGCCGTCGGCGGTGAAGAAGTCGGCGCCGTGCTGCTTGGCGAAGACGAAGACGTGGTGGATGTTCTCCGAGACGTTGCCGCCCTCGGCGCCGAGGACCGACTTGCCCTTCGCCTGGATCTTCTTGCCGTCTGCGATCAACTCGTCCCAGGTGACCGGGGGCTTGGCGATGCCCGCGTCGGCGAAGATCTTCTTGTTGTAGTAGAGGGCGTAGGCCATCGAGTACAGCGGGACGGCCGCCGGGTCCTTGCCCTCGGCACCCGTGGAGCCGAGCGCGGAGTCGACGAAGCGGTCCTTGCCGCCGATCTTGTCGAAGTTCTTGGCGTCCCAGGGCAGCAGGGCGCCGGTCGCCTGCAGCGAGGCGCTCCAGGTGTTGCCGATGTTCAGCACGTCGGGGCCCTGGCCGGAGGTGGTCGCGGTCAGGATGCGGTTGAGCAGGTCGGACCAGGGCACGACCTCCAGCTTGACCTTGATGCCGGTCTGCTTCTGGAACTTGTCGAGCTCCGGCTGGAGTGTCTTCTTGTCGATCTCGATGCTGGCGCCCTGGTTGGAGGCCCAGTAGGTGAGCGTCTTCGGGGAGTCGTTGGACCCGCCCCCGGTGGACGAACCGCCACCGCAGGCCGTGGCCGCGAGGGCGAGAGACATGGTGACGGCGCCTACGGCCGCGGCTCGGATGCTGCGCATGGCTCCAGCTGTGCCTTTCCGGGAGTCGAGAACCCCGAGAGGACTTCGCGACGGCCGGCGCCCGCAAGTGCGAAGGCCGAGACCATCGTTCGGCTTCCGAAGCCCCCTCATGGCTTAATTTAGGACGTGAGTTAATCCCCCGAACAGTGACTCGTCAAGGGATCCGGCACGGGTATCCGCCCAGGCGGGGCGGGGAACAGCCGGTTCCGTCCGGGCGGTGTCCGCACGCCAGGCGGCGTGACCTGCACGGAAGCCGGGTGACCTGGGCGGAGAGCGCTTACGGGGCGTTCCACAACGGTTGTGTTTCGACGGGGTTGCGGCGCGGCGGGCACCGGGCCCCCGCGCGCGGTCACGGGGACCGGTGAGGTGTCCTCGTTCTCCCCTTCCCGGCGACGCCAGGGGGTCCCGTGGCCGCACGACCGGGCGCAGCCCGCCGCGCCGGGGACGTGACGTACCTCCGGGTCGGGGGGCGCGCACCAGTCCCCAGCGGGGCCCGACCGCCGGGAACACCGGGGCGGTGCCCGTCGCGGACTGGGGTGCCTCCGACCCGAGCGCGGGCGCCGGGCTCCGGTCCGGGGCGGGTGGCGGACCCCGGCCCGTGGCGGTTAGCGGGCACCGGCGGGGCCCGACCGCCGGGCACCGATCACCGGACCCGGCGGGCGTGGTGCAGTCGGACGCCGCGGCGGCGACCGAGGACGGTCCCCCACCCTCTCCCGGTGCCGGTGACCGCCTGCCGCGCCCGGCCCCGCCGGGGCGAACTCCGCCGCGGGCGGGAGGGGGTCCCGACCCGGGCGTGGGCACCGGACCCCAGCCCGATGCGGGTAGCGGGTCCTACTGCCGGACGCGGCGGACAGCGGGCTGCAGACACCGCGAACGTCACCGACCGGCCGCCGTGGTGGGGACCGAGGGCGGTACCCCCGGTCCCCTCCCTGTGCCCGCCACCCGAGCGTCAGCACCGGCACCGGACCCGGCGGACCCCGACCACCGGACACCGGACACCGGACACCGGACACGGCGAGAATCGCTGGCCGGACGCCGCGGTGGGACCCGGGGCGGTGCCCCCGCTCCCCACCCGGTGCCGGGGACGGGGTGCCGCGCCCGGCCCCGTCGGGGCGTAGCCCGTTGCGGGAGCGGGCGAGGTCCCTCCGGGGCACCGGACCCCGGCGGGCACCGGGCGCGGTGAGGGCGGCCGACCTGACGCCGGGGCGGGAGGCGAGGAGGTTGTCCCCGGTACCTGCCGGTGTCAGGCGGTGGGCGGTGGGGTCGGGGTGTAGCCGGTCGGGCGGGTGGTGAAGGTGCCCCGGCCCCGGGTGCGGCCGCGCAGCCGGGTCGCGTAGCCGAAGAGTTCGGCCAGCGGCACGGTGGCGGTCAGCACCGCCGCCCCGCCCCGGGCGACGGTGCCGGTGACCCGGCCGCGCCGGGCGGCCAGGTCGCCCAGCACCCCGCCGACCGCCTCCTGCGGCACGGTCACCACGACCTCGGCGACCGGCTCCAGCAGGTCCATCGCGCACTCCCGCAGCGCCTCCCGGAGACCGAGCCTGCCCGCCGTACGGAACGCCGTGTCGGAGGAGTCCTTCACGTGCGTCGAACCGTCGGTGAGGGTGACCCGCAGCCCGGTGACCGGGTGTCCGCCGAGGGGGCCCTCGGCGAGCGCGTCCCGGCAGCCGGCCTCGACCGCGCGGACGTACTCCTGGGGCACCCGGCCGCCGGTGACCGCCGACCGGAACACGAAGCCCGCCTCGTGCTCCAGCGGTTCGACGTCCAGGACGACGTGCGCGAACTGCCCGGCACCACCGGTCTGATGGACGTGCCGGTGGACGAAGCCGGTCACCCCGCGCACCACGGTCTCCCGGAGGGCGACCCGCGGCCGGCCCACCGCGACCTCGGGGCCGCCGGCCCCGCGGATCTTCTCCACCGCGACCTCCAGATGCAGTTCACCCATCCCGGACAGCACGGTCTGCCCGGTCTCCGAGTCGGTGCGCACCACCAGCGAGGGGTCCTCCTCGGTCAGCCGGGCCAGCGTCTGGGCCAGCCGCCCGGTGTCGGTGCGGAGACGGGCCTCGACGGCGACGGACACCACCGGTTCCGGGGCGAGGGGCGGTTCCAGGAGCAGCGGGGCGTCCGGTGTGCACAGCGTGGAGCCGGGCCGGGCCGACTTCGGCCCGACGACGGCGACGATGTCACCGGCAACCGCCCGGTCGAGGGGCTCGTGGCGCCCCGCCATGACGCGGAGGATACGGGCGACACGTTCGCCGCGGCCGGTCGCGGGGTCCCACACGGTGTCTCCCTTCTCGATCGTGCCGGAGTAGACGCGGACATGGGTGAGGCGTCCGGTGGGCGTCGCGGTCACCTTGAACGCGAGCGCCGCGAACGGCCCTTCGGGGTCGGCGGCCCGCCGCCGTTCGGCGCCCTCATGGGTGCCGCGTACGGCGGGTACGTCGAGCGGGGATGGCAGATAGGCGACGGCCGCGTCCAGCAGCGGTTCGATGCCCCGGTTGCGGTAGGCGGAGCCGCACAGGACGACGACGCCCCCACCGGTCAGGGTGAGGTCGCGCAGGACGGCGCGCAGCGTGCCGTCGGACAGCCGGCCGGCCGGCCCGCAGAACTCCTCCAGCGCCGCCGGGTGCAGGGCGGCCACCGTCTCCTCCAGCACGCGCCGTCGGCGCTCCGCCTCCGCGCGCAGCCCGTCGGGGACCGGTCCGGTGACCGCCGTGGCGCCGTCGTCCGGCCACACCAGCGCCCGCATGCCGACGAGGTCGACGACGCCGGTGAAGCAGTCCTCCGCGCCGATGGGCAGCTGGACGACGAGCGGGGCCGGGTGCAGCCGGGTGCGGATCGATTCGACGGCCGCGTCGAGGCTGGCGCCCGCGCGGTCCAGCTTGTTGACGAAGGCGATCCTGGGGACTCCGTGCCGGTCGGCCTGACGCCACACCGACTCGCTCTGCGGCTCCACGCCGGCCACCGCGTCGAACACGGCGATCGCGCCGTCGAGGACGCGCAGGGAGCGTTCGACCTCGTCGGCGAAGTCGACGTGGCCGGGCGTGTCGATGAGGTTGACGCGGTGGCCGGCCCAGGCGCAGCTGACGGCCGCGGCGAAGATGGTGATGCCACGGTCGCGTTCCTGGGGGTCGAAGTCGGTGACGGTGGTGCCGTCGTGCACCTCGCCGCGTTTGTGGATGGTGCCGGTCGCGAAGAGGATGCGTTCGGTGACGGTCGTCTTTCCGGCGTCGACGTGGGCGAGGACGCCCAGGTTGCGAACGGCCGCTGGGGAGGTGACGGAGTTCGGGTGGAGTTCGGCGCGCATGGCCCGTTGCCTTTCGAATGCGGTTCCCGGACGAATCCTGGAATGGGCGCGCAATTTCCGTGTCGCGAAGTTCACCGGGACGTGTCTGATGACACGTCAATGTTCAGGCATATGACTGAAGTTGAAGAACCCGGCCGGGCGTCACGGAGTCCGGTACCGGCCGCGCGGCGGGTACCGGAGGGACGGGGACACGAGGATCACCTCGTACCGGGAACGGGAAGAGACGGCAGTCGCGCGATCGCGCATGACCCTCTCCCCTCAATCGTCCGGACTCGTCACGCCGAAGTGGAGCGGCCGCCTTCCGCGGCTACCGTGCGTGATACCGATCGAGTGTAGGCAGGAGATGCCGGAGGCGGCACGCACTTTTCCGACCAGGGGACTTGCGCTTCCCGGAGATACCGGTTCGTTCCCATTTCGTCGCACCTCGGGGAATGGGGCGACTTGTTGTCCCGACATTTTCCGGACATTCATCCGGCCGGCCTCGATAACCCCGCCGTCGCGGAAGGCGCTTTCCGGGTCGGCGAACGGCGCGGGAGCAGGTCGGCCGGAAGAGACCGCCGCAACTCCAGCGATTGGCCGAAAAGCAGGCTTTCCAGCCCCCAGCAGGACATCGGGACGCGCATCCCCCGCCACGGTCCGGCCCGCTCGGGAAAGGACGTCCGGAACGCCCCGGATGCACATCGTCGCGGGTGGCACACGGAACGCGCCGGTCCGTTCCGCTCCACCCGGAGTTGATGTGGAACATGTGTGGATATTCGGTGAAGCGCCGTTCGTGGCTGAGAAATTGGCATCGCACACCGGGTTCCGGCAGGGCACGCAAAGGCCGGAACGCAGCCCGTCCCGGTGGCCGGTGGACGCACCACCACTCTGCGAGCAGGCCTAATCTGATCGGCGAGCAGACTGAACAGGCACGGCAAGTGGACGGATTGGACTGGATTGGATACGCAAAAGACGCGGAGAGCGCCATTCGCCGCGCTGCGCCGGACCACGGCGATGCCGGTGGCCGCGCAGGTGCTCATCGCGGGAACGCTGTTCTCCCGTCTCGGCGACACCCTCGCCTCGCTGGGACTGGTGCTGCACGCGGCGGACCGGGACATCCGGTTCGGGGTGACCGAGGTGATGCTCGCCGAACTCATCCCGACGGTGCTCGCGGCGCCGCTGATCGGCTCACTGGTGGACCGGTTCAGCGCTCGCGCGGTCTGCCTGTGGGCGCTGCTCGCCCAGTCGCTGGCCCTGGGCGCGGCCACCGCCGTCGGCGGTTTCCACGTGAAGGTCGCGCTGATCGCGCTGTCCGCCCTGGCCGGAGTGGCCTCGGTGGCCGCCGGGTTCAAGATGCTGCCCGCCGTCGCCGGTGACCAGCACACCGGCCGGGCGAACAGCTTGCTGACGGCCGGACTCTCCGTGGCGGGGCTGCTCGGACCTCCACTGGCCGGCTTCCTCAACTCCCGGTGGGGCACCGGCGTGCTCCTCGGCGTGGACGCCGCCTCCTTCCTCGTGCTGGCGGGGTGCACCATGCTGGCGGTGCCGAGCACCGTGGACGTGGCGATCGGCCGCCGCCCCGCCACCAAGCTCGCGGACGGCTACCGGGCACTGCGCGACGCCCCGGTGGTGGGCACCCTGATGCCGGCCCTGGCGGCGGCGATGCTGGCCACCAGCATCGAGAACGTCGCGGGCGTCTTCTACCTGCGCGACGTCGTCAACGGCAACGACACCGTCTTCGGTCTCTTCCTGGCCACCTGGGCCCTGGGGTCCGTGCCCGGCGCCCTGCTCGCGGGCCGCGCCGGCTGGGCGGACCGGCACACCCTGCTGATCGTCGGCGGCGTCATGGGCATCGGCCTGGGCCTGCTCCTCACCGGTCTGATCCCGGTCGCCGCGGTGATCTTCCCGCTGTTCCTGGTCGCGGGTTTCGGCAACGGCGCGTGCAACGTCGGTCTGCGCAACGCGGTGCACTCGCGGGTGCCGGCCGAGGTGCACGGCAGCGCCTGGGCCTGCTTCCAGGCCCTGTCCCGCAGCTGCATCGGCGTCGGTTACCTGCTGGGCACTCCGAACAGCGTGGTCTCCAGCCAGGGTCAGGTGATCGTCTCCGGCGTCATCCCGCTGGCCGCCATGGCGTGGGCGGGCCTGGTCTTCGCCCGGCGCGGCGAGCGCACCGTGACGGAGCCCTCGGCCTGAGCGTCCGACCGGCCGGTCGGACAGCAGCCGGGCAGGACCGCGGCCGGCCCGGCCGGCCGCCCGGGAGCTGGTGAAGGGCACGCCGGCGTACCGCCGCCTCGACATGCCGGGCGCGCCCGGCACCGCGCTCACCGCGGGCCGGACCGTGCCCGACCTGTCCGGCAAGCACGACGACCCGGCGGTGGTGCCCCCGCCAAGCACCGACGCGGACGCGCGGACGTGGTCCGATACGACCGCCACCCCGACCGGCCCGCGCATGCCGGCCTGACCTTCGCCGACGCCCGCACCCGCCGCACGGCCGGGCCCCGTCACACGGCCCGGCACCCGCCGTACGGCTCGTATCCGACCACCGGGACGGAGGCTCCGCCGAACGGGCCCTCCGCAGGAGAGGACAGAGAGGGGACGCTCGTCTTGACGGAGGCTTTGGTCTAGTCCTCTTGACGGCGGAGACCTCGGGGAGTTTGGTATGTACCAATACTTCTGCGGCCCCGTCCTCACCCCTCCACCCTCCTTGGGCATCCCGAAAGGGCCACTGTCATGTACCTGGCAAGACTTGCGGCTTCCGCGTGCGCCCTGGCCCTCGCGGCCACCGGCGCCGCCGTCGCGCTGGCCCCCGCCGGCAGCGCCGCGGCGGGCAGCGTCTACTCCGTGGCTCCCTACGTCGACATGTCGAACGGTCAGGAAGGCCTGCTCGACACCGCCATCACCGGCCACCACCTCAAGGCGTACACCGCGGCCTTCGTCCTCGGCGTGGGCTGCAACCAGATCTGGGGCGACACCCTCCCCGTCGGCAACGACTCCTACACCGACCCGGAGATCGCCAGGGCGAAGGCCGAGGGCGCGTCCGTGATCATCTCCTCGGGCGGGGCGAGCGGCGAGCCGCTCGCCTGGACCTGCTCGAACCAGAGCAGCATCGACGCCGGGTACCAGGCCGTCATCAACGACTACGGCGTCACCCAGCTCGACTTCGACGTCGAGGGCGCCGCCGTGGCCGACACCGCGGCCGTGGCCCGTCAGATGCAGGCGATGAAGGACCTCAAGGCGTCCAACCCGGGCCTCCAGTTCTCCATGACCCTGCCCGTCCTGACGAGCGGGCTGACCGGCGACGGCGTCAACATCCTCAAGGCCGCCAAGAACGCCGGCGTCAAGATCGACGTCGTCAACGTCATGACCATGGACTACTACGCCGGTACCGGCACCGAGATGGGCCAGGCCGCCCTCTCCGCGGCCCGGGCCACCCTCGCGCAGATGCAGTCCGTCGACTCCGGCTACGGCTACGCCAACCTCGGCATCACCCCGATGATCGGCAAGAACGACGACGGGTCCACCTTCACCCTCGCCGACGCCCAGACGGTGGAGAGCTTCGCCGCGCAGAACGGCGTCGGCCGGCTGGCGTTCTGGTCGGCCAACCGGGACCAGCCGTGCGGCGGGAGCGCCAACTCCCTGTCCACGTGCAGTGAGATCAGCCAGAACCCGCTCGCCTTCACCGACGCGTTCGTACCCTACGAGGGCGGTTCGGGCGGAGGAGGAGGCACCACCACCGACTTCTCCCTCTCCCTGTCGCCCGGTTCCGCCTCGGTCGCCCAGGGCGGTTCGGCGACCGCGACCGTCGGCACGGCCGTCACCTCCAGGAGCGCCGAGTCCGTCAGCCTCTCCGCCTCCGGCGCGCCCTCCGGTGTCGGCGTCTCCTTCAGCCCGGGTTCCGTGACCTCCGGCGGCAGTTCGACGCTGACGGCGACGGTCGGCTCGTCGGTGGCCGCGGGCAGCTACCCGATCACGGTCACCGGCACCGCCGCGAGCGGCAGCCACAGCGCGACCTACACGCTCACGGTCACCTCCTCCGGCGGAGGTGGCGGCGGGGGCTCACTGGTCAACGCGGGCTTCGAGAGCGGCAGTCCGAGTCCGTGGACCTGCACCGGCGGCAGCACGGTGGTCTCCAGCCCGGTCCACAGCGGCAGCCACAGCCTCCAGGTGACCCCGAGCGCCAGTGCCACCGGTGAATGCGACCAGACCGTCACACTCTCCCCCAACCACACCTACACGCTCTCCGGCTGGGTGCAGGGCCCGTACGCCTACGTCGGTGTCAGCGGCGGCGCCACCGCCAGCACCTGGTCGAACGGTACGAGCTGGAACCAGCTCAAGGTCACCTTCACCACCGGCGGCAGCGGAACGGTCACCGTCTACGTCCACGGCTGGTACGGCCAGGCCGCGGTGAACGCGGACGACTTCACCCTGAGCTGAGCGCGGCACATCGGCACGAGGGGGCCGGTTCCCCTGGGCGCGCGCCCAGGGGAACCGGCCCCCTCGTCCGTGCCGGGCCAGGCCTACTGGCCGAAGCCGTAGGCGAACAGGTGGTCGGTGCCGGTCGAGCCGGTCACCGGCAGCGTCACCGACGCCACCTGCTTGCTCGCGTCCAGCGGTACCTTCGTGGCGAAGACGAACGTCTTCACGTTGTCCCGGCCGCCGCTCCCGGTGTTCCGGTAGCCCGTGCTGACGGCCGTCGTGTCACCCGGCAGCGGTTTGCTCGGCCCGCCGTTCAGCGTCCAGTCGGAGAAGCCGACCGTCGCCTGCGAGGTGGTGCCGTCGGTGTAGGTGACGGTCAGTGTGCCGGAGACCCCGCTGCCGTCGGTGGGCGCGTTGGTCGCCGAGCCCAGCAGACCCAGCGAGGCGCCCGAGGTGCCGGCCGGCATGGGGATGGTCTGGCCGGCCATCTCCAGGTTGTCGGGCTGCCCGGACTTCACCGTCGGCCAGGTGTAGGAGACACCGTCCACGGTGAGGGTGGAGCCGCTGGTGACACCGGCCGCCGACAGCGCGTTCTGCGAGTAGGCCCAGCCGCCGCCGTCGAAGCCGCCCGAGTAGCCGGTGCCGTCGGGGTAGATGCCCTCGTTGGTGTCGTACGGCCACAGGGCACCGGCCTTGGCCACGGCGACCCGGAGCGCCGCCCCGGACAGCGCCGCACCGGTGTCGTGGTCGGTCAGGGCGAACGTGACCGGGAACGTGCCTTCGTCCGGACCCGCCGTCACGTGGACCTTCGCCTCGGCACTGCCCGAGGCGGGCACGGTCAGCGAGCCGGACGCGCTGCCCAGGGTGACGCCGGCGGGCGCCGCCGCCGTCCAGTCGACCGTGACGGCCTTGTCGCCGAGGTTGGTCAGGTCCAGGGTGCTGTCGTCGCTCGTGCCCGGCTGGAGGACCAGGCCGTTGCCGGGACCGGTCGCCGCCAGCACCCGGCCGCCGCCCGTGGTGTCCGACGGCGGCACCGCCGACGGGCCGGACGCCCAGGAGGTGTTCGGCCGGGTGCCGAGCGTGTAGTCGAGCGTGCCCGCGCCCTTGAACTGCTGGTACGTGAGCCAGGAGGCGTTCCACGCCTTGCCCTTGACGTTCAGCGACTGTACGTACGGCGCGTCGGTCGCGGCCTGCGGTGCGTTGATCCGCACCGTCTTTCCGCCGCCCAGGGTCACCTGGGCCACCGGGAACACCGGGCTGCCGAGCACCAGGGTGTCCGCGCCCGGGGTCTCCGGGTACATGCCCAGCTCGGACCAGACGTACCAGGAGCTCATGGCGCCGAGGTCGTCGTTGCCGAAGGAGCCGACCGGGGCGTTGAAGTACAGGTCCTGCTGGGCGTCACGGACGGCCGCCTGGGTCTTCCAGGGCTCGCCGGTGTAGTTGTACTCCCAGGGGATCTCCACGCTGGGCTCGTTGCTCAGGTCGGCGTCGGTGCTGCCGGGACGGGTGATGTCGTCGAGCAGGCTGTCCAGGTAGGACGAGTACGCCTTGGTGCCGCCCCGGGCCTGGATGAGCTGCTTCAGGTTGAAGGGGACCATGGGGGTGTACTGGGCCGAGGTGCCCTCCACGAAGCCGTTGGAGGTGCCGGGGGTGAAACCGCTCGCGAACTGGCCGTCCTTGTTCTTGGCCTGGAGGTAGCCGGACTGCGGGTTGAAGACGTTCATCCAGTCCTGGGCGCGGGTGGCGAACTTCTCGTAGACCGACGTCTTGCCGAGCGACTTGGCGAAGGCGGCGAGAGCGTAGTCGGCGGAGTCGTACTCCAGCTGGGTGGAGACCGGGCCGTAGAAGTTGCAGCAGCCGTAGCTCTCGTCGAGCGGGAGGTAGCCCTTGGCGTCCCGCACCGACTCGCCGGGGCGGTCGTTGTTCGGGACGGTGGCCTCGTGCTGGAGGGCCGCGAGGGCCTTGTCCGTGTCGAAGCCGGTCGCGCCGAAGGCGTACGCGTCGGCGATGATGCCGGCGGCCGGGTCACCGACCATCACGTAGCTCTCGCCGTTGTTCGAGGCCCACTTGGGCAGCAGGCCGGTCTGGTCGTAGCCGTTGAGCATCGAGGTGACGACGTCGCTCGCCACCTTGGGCTCGACCAGCGCCATCAGCTGGGTCTGGGAGCGGTAGGTGTCCCAGCCCGAGTAGTTGGCGTACTGGGCCTGCTGCCCCTTGGCCAGCTTGTGGACCTGGTTGTCCATGCCCATGTACTGGCCGTTGGTGTCGGAGTAGACGTTCGGGTGCAGCAGGGCGTGGTAGAGCGCGGTGTAGAACTGCGTCTGCTGGTCGGTGGATCCGCCGCCGACCTGGATGTTCTTCAGCACCGTGTTCCAGGCGTCGTGGTTGGCCTTCTCGACGGCGCCGACGTTCCGGCTGCCGATCTCGGCGCCGAGGTTGGCCGCCGCGTTCGCGTCACTCGTGTACGAGATACCGACCTTCGCCGTCACCTTGGGGTTCGAGGAGGTGTCGAAGGTGAGGTACATGCCGTTCGCGCCGGTCGTGGGCGGCTGGGCGGACGCGGCGGCGGTCTCGCCGCCGTTCCTGTGGACCGTCGGGGCCGGCTTCGCCGGGACGGTGAAGTGCTTCTCCTTCAGCGGTGCCGACGTGGACTTCTTCGGGGTCTGCACCACCTTGCCGGCCTTCAGCGACGTGGCGTCGGGGGTGATGGTGCCGCCGACCCAGGTGCCGCTCGCGGTGAACGGGCGGTCGAACTTGACGTCGAAGTGCAGCGTGTACCGGTTGGCGGCGCCGCAGAAGTGGCCGCTGTCGATCGCGCCGCTGATCTCCTTGCTGTTCACCACCTGGACGCGGGTTCCGTCCACCTGGGTGGCGCCCCCGCTGAGCTTGAACAGCAGGTTCGCCTGCCGGTCCGAGGGGAAGGTGAAGGTGCCGATGCCGGCACGGGTGGTGTCGGTCAGCTCGGTGGCGACCCCGTTCGCGTCGGTGACCTTGTAGGAGCCGACGGCGGCTTGTTCCTTGTCGTGGCCGAAGCCGACGGACGTGCCGCCGAGGTCGCCCGACAGCGCACCGGTCACCGGCAGGATCGGCAGGTCGCCCGCGACAGGGCAGCCGGGCCCCGAGACATGGGTGAGGCTGAAGCCGGAGATCTTGCTGTCGGCGTACTCGTAGCCGCCGCCGTCGGGGCGGTGCGGGGTGGTGTCGGGGCCCCACTGCACCATGCCGGCCGGCATGTCGGGGCCGGGGAAGGTGTCCACCGCACCGGAGGTGCCGATGAGGGGGTTGACGAGGGACGCGGGGTCCTTCACGAGGGGCGGTGTCGCGTTGCCCGCGGCCTGGGCGCTGCCGAGCGCCTGCAGCGGAAGGGCCGCCATGCCAAGGACGCACACGGCGACTAGGCGTCGGCGGAATCTTGCTCGGTCGGCTGGTGCAGCTGGACGTCGGGGTCTCACCATCGGTTGCCTCCGCAGCGGTTCGTGCTTCGCACATCAGGTGTCGGCGCGCCGAAAAACACCGGAATGCCGGCGACAGGCAACAGTTCGGGTCGCTCCCACGGCCTGACAACGTTGCCATGCACGAGTGTCGAGTGAAACGCCTGTGCTTGTGGCGTGTCAACGAGGCCAACAAGACTTTCTGAGCGCGAAGTTCACGGCGGGGCGGGCACCCGGCCGCGGCCGTCGCACGGCGGCCGCGGCGTCCTCGCGGGTCGGTGCCGTGCCGGACGCGGACCCGCCCCCGCGCGGGAGGGACCGGAGGCGGCGGCGAACCGCCGGATTCCTTGCGGGAGTGACGACTCCTCAGCAAAGGCTTCCCGTCCGGCGCGGACAGGCCTCGGCAGGAAGGACGCGGTACCCCTGGAGCAGCAGGTCACGGTCGGTGCGCAGCGGGGCGGAAGGGCTGTGCGCGGCCCTCCCGCCCCTGGTCCGCGCCCCTGGCCTCGTCCCTCGTCCTCACCTCTCGTCGCGCAGCTGGGCCGCCAGGGAGGTCAGCGACTCGGTCTCCTCGGTCCTGCCCTGGGCGGTGAGACGGGCGACCGCCGCGTCGAGGCGGGTGAGGGCGGGGGCGGGGCGTTCCAGGTAGAGGCCTTCCACGACGGACGCGAGCCGGACGCACTCGGCCCACTCTCCGGCGTGGCCGTCGTCGGGTCCCGGTTCGCCGAGCAGGGTGAGAGCCTTGTCCAGTGCGGCCAGAGAGGTCTCGTACTCGCCGGCGTAGGCGTTGACCCGGCCGTGTTCGTAGGCGAGGGCACTGTCCAGGGAGCGGTCGGGGGACTCGTACTCCGCGGCCCTGGCCTCGTCGGCGACCCTGCCCGCATCCGCGAGGAGGGCGAGGGCGTCCGCCAGTCCCTCGGCACCCTGCCGCTGGGCCTGGAGGCGGGCGATCTCACGCAGGCTGCTGCTGAGCTGCTCGTAGCGCGGGGCCAGGGAGTGCGCGGCGAGGGCCTGGTCCGCGGCCGCACGGGCCCGGCCGAACTCACCGGACTCGGCGAGGAGTACGGCGGTCTCCGCGGCGATGCCGGCGTGGCTCCCGGGATCGTCGTCCCAGCCGGCCGACTCGGCCGCGAGGGCGACGAACTCGGCCGTGGCGGCCTTGAGGTCCTCCCCCGCGTGCAACGCGCGGGCGCGGTACAGGCGCAGCTGGGCGACGAGACGGTCGTCCACCTCACCGGCGACGACGTCCGGTTCGGCCAGGAGCGAGTCGAGCAGCGCGATGCAGTCCTCGACGCGTCCGAGTTCGAGACTGAGCCGGGCCACGTTGCCATAGGTGCAGAGCGCCTCCGTCCGGCTGCCGTGGCGCAGCTCCCGCTCCGCGGAGCGTGTCAGGTGCCGTAGCGCCTCCTCGGGACGGCCCAGGCGCATGCAGGCCAGCGCCAGGTCAGCGTGCAGGCGGGCCGTGTCGGCCGAATCGGAGGGCCAGTCGGCGGCCAGCCGCAGGCCCTCGGTCAGGTCCGTGTGCGCGGCCTGCGCGTCCCTGAGGCCGAGCCGGAGCCGGCCGCGCAGCCCGAGCGTGCGGGGCAGGTGCCAGGCGGGGCCCTGTGCCCGCAGCCGGTCGAGGAGCGCGTCGACCTCCGTGACCGCGGCGGGGAGGTCGCCGGACAGGGCCCGCGTGGTGGCCCGCAGCAGACGGCCGCCGGAGATCTGCGAGGCGATCTCGTGCCGGGTGGCGAAGTCGAGCAGCAGGTCCACCTCGGCGAGCACCGGCGCGAGGTGTTCGTCGTTCCCCGTCGCCTGCAGCCGCAGGCCGAGCGCGCTCGCCCGCAGCCGCAGCACCCGGGCCTCCTGGTACGGGGCGAGGCCGGTCGTCTCCTCGTTCAGCCGGACGAGGGCGTCGTGGACGGCGGTCAGCGCGGCGGCCTTCGCCTCGGCTCCGTCGCCGTCCGCCGCGGGGATGTCCGCCGTGGGCAGCAGGCCGCAGGCGCGGGCGAGCGCCGCGTGACCGGGCGCGCCGGCCTCGTCGTACAGGCCGGCGGCCGCCTCCCACAGGGCGACCGCCCGGTCGAACTCGTCCTTCTGGCCCGCCCGGCCCGCCTCGTCGGCCAGCAGGTCCGCGCGCAGATGGGCGAGCGGCCGCACGTCCGGGTCGTCCGGGTGGACGTAGCCGGGGTCGGCGACGAGCGTGCGCAACCGAGCCCAGCAGGCCACCGCGTCCGGGTGTCCCCGCTCATCCAGCTCCCGTGCCCGGACGACGAGTTCGGGCAGCGACTCGGGCAGGGCGGTGGCGGCCGGGCGGACGGCGGGCGGGGCGGCCGGGGCCACGTCGTCGAGGACGCGGGTACGCAGGGTCAGTTCCAGCGCGTCCAGCAGGGGGGCACGGCCGAGCCGGGCGGCACGCCGGTCGGTGTGGGCCGTGGTGCCGTTGCGGGCGTCGAAGCGGGCGGCGAGGTCGTCGGCCCGGCGGTGTACCTCGGCCCGCAGGCCGGCCACCGTCCAGGTGCGGCCCGGGTAGCCGGCGGCGGGCAGTTCGCCGTGGCCGAGGAGTTCGACGCGCTGCAGGAGGACCTCGACGCCGGTGAGGAAGGCCAGCTGGTCCAGCGGCGAGTCGACGTCGTCGAACAGGTTCCGGTTCTCCGCGAGCAGCTCCAGGCCGCGCGCCTCGTTGCCGGTCAGCGCGCAGAACTCCAGGTGCCGGGCGACCTCGCCGGACATCGAGGGGTTGCGGCGGCAGGCCCGGTAGCCGACGAGGTGCAGTTCGCGGGCCTGGTCGGTACGGCCGAGGCGCAGCAGCGGAAGCAGCGCGTGGGAGACGGAGCGGGCGGGTTCCTCCTGGCAGGACTCCTTCCCGGCCAGCACGGGTTCCCAGGTGCGCAGGGCCCGTTCGTCGTCGTCCGCCGCGAGGTGGTGGAGCGCGCGGTCGCAGATCTCGCAGGCCTCGCAGTCGCTGAGCCGGGTACGGGCCCGTCCCGCCCACAGTTCGAAGGCCAGGTCGGTGTCCTCGCCGACGTGGGCGGCGAGGTGGTACGCCTGTCCGTAGTAGGGCTGGAGTCCGAGACCGGCCTTCTCGTACCGGTCGCGCATCTCGGTCAGCCACTGGCGCAGGCTGGCCAGCGGTATCTCGGGCAGCGCGACAAGGGCGTTGGCGACCCACTTGAACCGCCAGAACAGCGTGTGCCGCAGCCGCTCGTCGAAGACGTCGGGCTGCTCGTCGAAGAGGGTGAGGACACGGGCGAAGACGACGGGCGACTTCCTGGGCTCGGCGCCGTAGTTGTAGGCATTCTGCAGTGCGAAGAGCGCCTGGACCAGCGGACGCGGCTCCGCGAACTGCTCGGCGGTCTCGACCAGTTCCTCGGCCCTGACGGTGCGGGAACGGCCGTGGGGGCGCCGGTCGTTCTCCTGGAGCGCCCGGTACAGCTCGTCCGTGTTCTGCGGATGGGGTGCGGTCGGCATCGTCAGCTGTCCTTGCGGAGGGCGTGGGCGAGGAGGTCGAGGAAGGAGCGGTTGATGAGGCTCGACTCGGCGGGCCTGAGCGGGCGCCGGGAGAGCATCGCGGCCTGCCCGTAGAGGGCTTCGGCGCTGGTGCGGGCCAGCTCCGGTTCCTCGATGGCGACCGCGGTGCGGACCAGCGGGTTGAGCTGGTTGAGGATCAGCTGGGCCCGCGGGGCCTCCTGGCGCAGGTGGCCGAGGATGTCGCCCCACACCCCGCCCTGCTGTTCACGGGCGAGCTGGGAGCGGGTGCGTTCGTGCCGGGCCTCACGGCTGTCGAGGAGGAGCGCCGGCGCCGAGGCGGGCTGGAAGGTGCGCAGCGCGACGTCGCAGTCGAAGACGGCGAGCGCGTCGCGGGCCTGGGCGAGGTAGGCCGCGGCGGCGAGTTCCGTCTCCCGGTCGACGGGGTCGAGGTGGGCGGTGAGGGTCGCCGGGTCGAGGTCGGCGACGCTGACCTCCGGCCTGATCTCCGGCAGCCGGTGGACCAGTTCACGGTCGTAGGTGTAGCCGCCGTTGACGACGCCGAGCCCGGCGGCCGAGGCGATCGCCGCGACCTGCCGGAACTCCTCCACACTGGAGGTGACCAGGACGGTGCGGTGGGTGCGGGCGAACTCGTCGAGGGTGGCGTGCCCGGCCGTGGTCTCGAACGGCAGCCAGGGCAGCAGCATCCGCAGGATCTCGTCGTCGTGCACGGCGAGGGACTTCACGGCCAGGTGGTGGGCCTGGAGGAAGCGGCCGAGGAGGTCGGGATCGCTGGCGGCGGTCCGGGCGATCCACGCGCGCAGCCGTTCGGCCAGCGCGTCACGGACCGCGGCGAGGGTGTCGTCCTCGTACAGGGACTCACGGGACGCGGTCGGGCGCAGGCTCTCGGCGTCGAGGACGCAGCGGACGAAGAAGGCCCACTCGGGCAGGATCTCCTCGGCCTGCTCGGACAGCAGCATGCCCTTGACGTGCACACGGTGGCCGTGGCGGCGTCCGGCCGGCACCGCGTCGGGCAGTACGCACGCGATGCCCTTGAGACCCACGGCCGGCAGGTCCAGCTCGACGGTGTCCAGCGGGGTGAACCCGAAGGTCTCCTCGCCGTAGGCGGCCAGCGCACGGGAGCGTGCCCCCGGGGTGGGGTAGGTGCGCGCCCAGGGTGCGGGTTCGGGATTGACGGGCGCGCCGGGGCCGCCGGTGCCGTCGTCGAAGGTCACCGGGTGGCGCAGCAGGGAGCCGAAGTGCCGGGCCAGCGCGTGCACCTGAACCGGCCGGGTCCACTCGCCGGTGTCGGCGCGGGGCGTCAGGGTGACGGTGGTGCCGGGCCGCGGTCGGGCGGAGGCGGGCAGGGCACGGACGGAGTAGCTGCCGTCGCCGCGTCCCCGCCATTCCACGGCGGGGGCGTCGGGGGTGCGGGCGGACCTGCTCAGGACGAGGATCTCGTCCGCGACCAGGAAGCAGGAGAGCAGGCCGATGCCGAACTGGCCGATGAAGTCGGCGCGTTGCTCGGCGATCTTGTCGGCCCGCTTGCTGCTGCGGCCGATGGTGGCGAGGAAGGTGTGGACGTCGGCCTCGGTGAGACCGACGCCGTCGTCCTCCACCCGGACCACCGAACCGTCGGCGTACAGGCGGATACCGAACGCGTCGGCGGGGGCACCCGGTTCGAGGGCGTGCCGCGCGGTCAGCGCGTCCACCGCGTTCTGCAGGAGTTCCCGCAGGTAGACGCGAGGGCTGGAGTAGAGGTGGTGGGAGAGGAGATCGACGAGGCCGCGCAGATCCACCTGGAAGGTGCGGTCGGCGCCGGCGGCCGGGCTCGAAGGGGTGTGGGACACAGTCATCGGGCAGTCCGGGGTGAGATGAGCGGCGGGCGGGGTGGCGGGGTCAGGCGTTGCGCCGGGCGCGGGCGTACATCTTTTCCGGCTCCGCCATGTACCTCCAGGGCCAGGTGGTGTAGGCGCCGCCCAGCTCGCGGAAGACGTAGGGCAGAGCGATCCGCTCCGATGCCAGGGACAGGGCCATGGCGAAGACGTTGAAGTCGTGCTGCCAGCCGGGGCGGCGCTCGTAGTCGGGGTGGAGGATGCTGCGCTCGGCCGCGTCCATCAACTCGTCCTGGATCTCCGGGGTGATGAGGCAGTTCTTGCGGCTGGACTCGACCCAGTCCTCGATGTGCGCGAGGGCGACCACACAGCCGAGGCGATGGCCGTCGGGCGCTCCGGCGAAGGCCGCGCGGGCGAAGGCCAGGGCCTCGCCGGGCTCGCCGCTCCACCGGGGCTGGAGGTAGGACACCCACTCGACGTGGGTCTCCAGGTTCAGCGGGTCGCGGCGCAGGGCGGCGTCGAGGCGGGTCTCGTTGACCGCGCGGCCGAGCGAGATGCCACGGCCGGAGGTGAGCAGGCGCCGCCACGGGGTGACCCACTCCGGCCGCAGCTCCGCCGCTTCCAGCAGCTGGTCCTCGGCGATGTCGAGCCGCTCCCGGAAGACCCGCCACTGCTCGGGCGTGACGTCCACGGCACTGGCCCGGGTACGGGCCTCCCAGCCCCAGCTGACGTGGCGCGCGCCGGATATCAGCAGCGCGGTCGCCCGGTGCTCCTTGTCCTCCTCCACGGCGCGGCCGATCCAGTCCTGCACACCGTCCAGGTCGGCCAGTTCACCGAGGACCCGGTCGTCGCGGCCGAGGTCGAAGGGGGCCAGCGCCGTCCTGACCGCCGTCCAGTCGCCGGCGCCGGCGGCCTCCACCAGCGCGAGCACCCGTGTGTCGCCGAGGGCGCGCAGCGTGTACATCCCGTTCATCAGCCTGCGCGGGCCGGGAAGGGCGTGCGGATCCGTCGCCGGTCTCTCCCCGCCCCTGCCGAACAGCTTGCCGAACATGCCGCGCCCTCCCCAGGATCCGCGTGATCATCGGAGTGCAGCATAGGCGGCTCCACCGACATCGGTTCCACAGGGTTTTCAGCGGTGGCTCACGGCTGCCGGAGGGTTCGGCGGCGGTGCACGCTGACGGCGTAGCCGCCGCCGTCGTAGGGGTCGGCGTCCCAGGTGGCGAAGCGGTCGGTGAGGGTCAGGCCGGCCGCGGCGCAGCAGTCGTCGTACTCGGCCAGGGTGATGCCGGGCGGCACGGGCAGATGGGCCTCGTCCAGGCCGAACCCGGCGACCAGCAGGCCGCCGGGGCGCAGGGCCGAGGCCAGCCGCGTGACCACGGTGGCCTCGGTGCCCGCGGCCAGCAACGGGAAGATGTTGCCCGCCGCGACCACCAGATCGAAGTCGGCCGCGATGCCGAGCCGGCGGGGCTCGAACCCGGCCAGGTCGGCCTGGTGCCAGGCCAGTCCGGGCGCCTGCTGCCGGGCCACGGCCAGCATCGACGCGTCGAGGTCCACCCCGACGCAGTCGTAGCCGAGTTCGGCGAGCCGGATCATGACCCGTCCGGTGCCGCACCCGGCGTCCAGTACCCGCGCTCCGGCGGGCACCAGCGCCGCGCAGAACCGTGCCTCCCCGTGCACGTCCGCTCCGCCGCGGGCCAGTGCGGCGAACCGCGCGGCGTAGTCGTGCCCCGACGCGCCCCCGGTCAGTTCGTGCCAGCGACTCATGCGAGGAACTATAGGACGGGGTGGCCGGGGCATCAGGCGCCGAAGACCTGGAACTCCGAGACCTGCCCGGCGGGCCGGCCGTTGTTGGCGGTGATGGTGAGCCGTACGTAGCGGGTGGTGACGGCGGCGGGGAGGGTGAGGGTGGCGGTGTTGCCGGTCGCCGGGTCGAAGGTGCAGCCCGCCGGGGCGAGCAGTTGGGTGAAGGTGGTGCCGTCGCTGCTGCCCTGGACGGAGAGCGTCTGGGTCCGGGCGGCCCAGGCGGTCGCCGGGGGAAGGTGCAGGACGATCCGCCGGACGCCGGTGGCGGCGCCCAGGCCGAGCTGGATCCACTGCGGGAAGGCGTTGCCGGCGGACTCCCAGTAGGTGCCGGTGTCGCCGTCGGTCGCGTTGCCCGAGGCGTACGTCTGGATGTGACTGCTCTCCGAGGTGGGCCGGTGCAGGGCGAGGCCGGTGGTGCCGGACGGGGCGTCGGTGGTGACGGTGACCTGGTGGGAGGGCTGCGGCACGTTGCCCGCCGCGTCCAGGGCGACGACGTCGAAGGTGTACGCGGTGGACGCCTCGAGTCCGGTGACGGTGAACGACGTGGCGCCGGTCTGGGTGCTGGTCGTTCCGGTCACCCGCAGGACGCGGTAGCCGGTGACACCGGCGTTGTCGGCCGACGGGCTCCAGGCCAGCGAGACGGCGTGACTGGTGTGCGCGGTGACGGTCAGGCCGCCCGGCGCGTCCGGCGGGGTGGTGTCGCCGGTGGCGACGGTCGGCTGGGTGGGGCGGGTGGCGGTCACCGCGATCCGGCCCTTGAGCATGCGGCCGCCGTCACCGGTCAGCCGGAGGCAGTAGTCGGAGGAGCAGGCGGTGCCGTCCTCGTCGAGGGCGAGGAATCCGGAGTCGGTGGGCACCCACGCTGGGTCTCGGCGGTCTTGGCGATCTGGTTGCCCTCGTTGTACTCGTCGAACATCGAGATGCAGATGCCCTGCACCCCGGCCCGGACCATGTTGTGGAGCTGCCGCCACATGAAGTCGCCGTGCGCGCGCTGCCGTCCGCAGACGTCTCCGGGCAGCACGCAGGGCGGTGGTCGATGTCGTTGGCGTTGCATTCGGCCTGGTCGCCGACGGTGTAGGCGTTGTCGGCTTCCGGCACGTTGCCGACGGCGCCGACCATCCATGGCGAGATCATGTTGAAGGCGTGGTAGACGCCGAGGAAGCCGGGCCGCGAGCCCCCGGTCCCCGTCCGCCATTCGCACGGCACGCCACCGACGACGTAACACCCCTGCCCCTTGAACCAGTTGACGACGTCGAGGCAGTCGTCTGCGGTGAAGGGGTGGTTGGGGTCGTTGAAGCCGAAGCCCCAGATGCAGACGACCGGCTTGCCGTTCTGCTTCGCGTAGGCCGCACTCGCGGTGTGCGCGGACATCTTGTCCGTCCTGATCCCGGACCGCATGTCCGTCCAGTTGGAGACGTCGTACATGAGGTAGAACTTCCGGCCGTACGACTCGGCGGCGGCGCGCCCCCTGGCCGCCATGGCGTCGCGGGTGGGGCCCTCACCGCCGGTGGCGTCCAGTGCCACCAGCCGTTGATGGGCGCGCCGTCGCCGGCGCAGGTCGGGTGGCCGCCGGTGGTCGGTGCCGCCGGGCGCGGGCCTGTCCGCGTCCGGCGGCACCGTCAGGTCTGGCTGTCAGGTGTTCCAGACCTGGACCTCGGACAGCTGACCGGCCGGCCAGCCGTTGTTCGCCGTGATGTTCACCCGGACGTACCGCTGGGTGGTCGCGGTGAACGTGATGGTCACCGTGTTGTTGGTGGCGGGGTCGAAGGCGTAGGTGGCCGACGACTTGATGGTGGCGAAGGAGGAGCCGTCGGTGCTGCCCGACAGGGACAGCGTCTGGTTGCGCGCGCCCCAGCCCGCGGGGAGCTGGAGGACGACGCGGCTCGCACTCTGCGCGGAGCCGAGGTCCACCTGCACCCACTGGGGGAAGGCGTTGTTGGCGCTCTCCCAGTAGGTGCCCTGGTTGCCGTCCGTCACGTTCGACGACGGGTACACGTCGGTGTGGCTGGACTCCGTGGTGGCCGCGCCCGCCGCCAGGTTCCTGCTCACCGTGCCGGCGCCGGTGCCGGTCAGCGCGACCGTGGTCGTGCCGTTCGACGCGTTGCTGGCGATGCTGAGTTCGCCGGTACGGGTGCCGGACGCGGTGGGCCGGAAGGTGACGTTCACCGTGCAGGAGGCGTTCGCCGCGATCGACGTCCCGCAGGTGTTGGTCTGCGAGAAGTCACCCGTGGCGGTGATGCCGGAGACGGTGGCGGCCGCGGTTCCGGTGTTGGTCACCGTGACCGTCTGCGCGCTGCTGGAGGTGTTGAGCGCCTGGGTGGGATACGTCAGTGACGTCGGGTCGGCCGACAGGGTCGCCGGCGAGGAGCCGCCACTGCTGGGGAACACCTCGAAGTCCGACAACTGGGCGGCGTTCCAGCCGGTGTTGGCGGTGATGTTCACCCGCACGTATCTCGCCGTGGCGGCGTTGAACGTGATGGTGGCCGTGTTGCTGTTGGTGTTCGGGTCGAAGGTGTACCCGGCCGACGCCTTGATCGTGGCGAAGCTCGTCCCGTCCGTGGATCCCTGCACCGACAGGGTCTGCGTGCGGGCCGACCACGCCGTCGCCGGCGGGAGCTTGAGCACGACCTTGCCGACGCCGTAGTTCTGGCCGAGGTCGACCTGGGCCCACTGCGGGAACGAACCGTTCGTGCCCTCCCAGTACGTGGAGGCGTCCGGGTCGGTCAGGTTCGAGGCGACGTAGGGGCTGCTGCTGGAACTGGCCGTCGCGGGGCGCCCGGCGGCGATGTTCGTGGTGCTGTCGATGCCGCTGCCGGTCAGGGAGACGGTGGTCGGGCTGTTGTTGGCGTTGCTGGTGACGGTCAGGCTGCCGTTGCGGGTGCCGCCGCTGGTGGGCTTGAACCCGACGTTGACCGTGCAGGAGGCGCCGACCGCGAGGGTGGCGCAGTTGTTGGTCTGGCTGAAGTCGCCGGAGGCCGAGACTCCCGAGACGGTCGCCGACGCGGTGCCCGAGTTGGTCACCTTCACCGTCTGCGCGGTGGCCGAGGAGCCGACCACCGTGCCCTCGAAGGACAGGCTCGCCGGGTCGGTGTTCAGGACCGGGCCCGGCGCGGTGCCGGTGCCGGAGAGGCTGACCGTGTTGGTGGTCCCGCCCGCGGTGACGGTCAGGGATCCGGTACGGCTGCCGGTCGCCGTCGGCGTGAACTTGACGCTGACGGTGCACGAGCCGTTCGCCGCGATCGACGAGCCGCAGGTGTTGGTCTGGGAGTAGTCGCCGGAGGCCGAGATCGAGGAGACGGACGCGGCGCTGTTGGTCGGGTTCGAGACCGTCACGGTCTGTGCCGCGCTGGTCGAACCGGTCGCCACCGCTCCGAAGTTCAGCGCGCCGGGGGTGGCCGTCACGCCTTCGGACGGGTAGGGCGGGAAGACCGGGGCGGGCCAGCCGCCGCAGTACGGGGTGCCGCTGATGCCGGAGTTGCCGCCGCCGTCGGTGACGACGAAGTTGCCGCCGGAGCAGTTGTACACCGGGGACGAGTAACCGACACCGGTGGCCGTGACGTTGGTGAACTTGGCGGCGCCGCCGGTCTGCTCCTGGAGAGCGAAGGTTCCGGTACCGGCGATGGTCACGTTGTTCAGGTTGACCCCGCTGATGGTGCCCTCGACCCACTGGACGGCCTCGTAGGGACTCTGCTGGATCAGCGCGTTGGTCACGTTGATCGGGCCGTTGATCGCGCCCTGGCTGCCGTCGAACCAGAGGGCGCCCACACCGAACTGCCAGTTCGGGTCGAGGCTGCCGTCCCGGATCAGGGTGTTGTCGGAGATGGTGGTGGTGCCGACCGGCGTCGACGTGAAGCGCTGCCCCACGTGGATCCCGCCGCCCTGCGCGATGCCGGAGTCCACCACCCGGTTGCCGCTGACGGTGTTGTCGTGACCGCCGTAGATCGCGATGCCGTTGGCGAGGATCTGCAGGGAGACGGTGTTGTTGGAGACGGTGTCGTTGGCGTCGGCGCCGAGGGCGGAGTCCGCCCAGGTGGCGATGCCGTCGTCACCGGTGTTGCGGATGTCGCTGTTGGTCACCTTCGAGTTGGTGACACCGCCGTGGAAGTTGATGCCGTCGGCGGTGGTGTCCCGGATGCGCAGGCCGGTGAAGGTCAGCCCGTCCATCGGCCCGTCCATCCAGGCGCCGACCTTCATGTGGTCGATCCACAGGTTGGAGACGGTCGAATCGCTCATCGCGCCGCCGATGCCGTTGACCTGGGCGCTGTCGTCGCGCTCCTGCACGTTGCCGAAGATCGCGAAGTTCTGCAGGCGTACGCCCGTGCTGGCCGAGGGCGCGGAGTTGCCGTAGAAGCCGGGGGCCGTGCCCGTGACGGTCGAGTACCACATGCCGGCGCCGGCGATCGTGACGTTGTTGACGCTGATGTGGCCGGGGATGTTGTAGGTGCCCGGCGGGATCCACACGGTGCCGCCGGGGCCGGCTGCGCTGATCGCCGCGTTGAACGCGCTGGTCGCGTCGGCCGCACCGGTCGCGTCGGCGCCCTTGCTGGTCACCGACACCGCCCCCGAGGGCGCGGTCAGGGCGGCACCGACCTGCTCGAAGTCGGCGAAGTCGATGGTGTACGAGGAGGCGGTGTCCCCCGCGTCGACCTGCAGCTTGAAGGTGGTGCCCGCCGGATAGGTGGTGGTGAAGAGCCGGTGGGCCTCGTCGTAGAAGTGGTGCGGGTTGCTGCCCGGCGTGTTGGTGAACGGGTAGCTGCCGTAGTACCAGCTGTAGGCGTTGGTCAGGGTGAAGTCGGGCTGCTTGACGCCGTCGATGTACAGGGACAGCGCGGCGGTGTAGACCGAACCGCCCGAGGTGTCCGGGATGCTGTACCGGAAGTTGATCGAGTTGGTCGCCACCGGCGTGGTGAACGTGACGTACTTGCCGGTGCCCTGGAGTGTCGTCGCCTTGCGGTACGACGCCTCGTCGGCCAGCTGGCCCTGGGTGTAACTGGGGCCGATGTTCGTGCCGTTGGTCGCGGAGTTCTCCGCCTGCACCTCGACGTACGGCAGGCTCGCGCCGCTGCCGCCGGTGGCGGTGGAGGCCGCCCAGGCCGGTTGGACGGCCAGGACGACGACGGACACGGCGGCCACCATCGCGGTGCCGACCGCCCAGACGAGGGCTCGTCTCAGATATCGGATGGAATGGAACATTTACCACTCCTTTCACGCGGCATGCCGGACTCGGGAGCGCAGGCGAACGGCGCGGTCCGGCACACAGCGGGACACGGGGGACGCGGGGGTTGGTGGGGGACGGTGGGGGGTGGTGAGGGCGCAAGGGGGACCGTAATATCGCCGATATCATCGCGCAATAACTCGACAGAACTTTGCAACAATAAAAATGAAGCTCGCAAGATCCCATGTGCCGCAGCGCGTCAGGGCAGGCCGCAGCGCCGCCGGACGAGGCCCCCGGCGGCGCCCCCGCATCGGCGGGGTCAGGCGTTCCAGATCTGGAACTCGGACACCTGGCCCGCAGGCCAGGTGTCACCGGCCGGCAGTGAAGGTGGCGCAGTCGGTACTGCCGTCGGCGGTCCTCGGCACAGAGGACCGCAATATTCTGGTAGAAGCCCGCAAATAACGGATGGTGCGCCTCCCCCGAGTGTGAGGGCGCTCAGGAGATCCGGCTCTCAGGCCTGTCTCGGCGGCACCGGTACGCACCGCCAGGCGAGGGCCGCGGCGGCCATGCTGGTGCGCAGCCCGGTGCCGTAGCCGGTGGCCGTGGCGAGCAGGCTGCCGCCGAGCTCGACGCCGGTGGCGCTGCCGATCTGGCGGGCGGTGTTGAACAGGGCGGAGGCGGCACCCGAGTACGCCGGAGGCGCGGCGCCCATCACGGTGGCGGTCGAACCGGTGAGGGCGAAGGAGGTGCCGAATCCCGCGGCCTTCATCGGGGCGATCAGCAGCGGGTAGCCGGGGTCGGCTCGCGCCGCGGCCCAGCCGGCCGGCCCCAGGGCGGCCAGGAGCATGCCGGAGACCACCAGAGGGGACATTGCGACAACCCTGGGAGCACTTCGGACGCGGCCCGCCGCGGCGGGTGACGTCAGCGCGCGAACTTCTCCCTGGCAGCCGGGGTGACGGGGGTGAAGAAGTTGACGAGGTTCCCGTCGGGATCGCGGAACAGCAGCGAACGGTTGCCCCAGGGCATGGTGGTCGGCTCGCTGACGAAGTCGGCGACGAAGGCGGTGAGGTCGCGGTGGACGCGGTCCACGTCGTCGACGAGGAACTCGGTGATCACGCTGTGGTTGTCCGCCGGGCGGGCGGAGCCGGGGGCGAACAGCGGGACCGTGCGGGTGCCGGCGATCGCGAGGGTCGCGCCCGCGGTCGTGAGTTCGGCGAAGTCCTCGGTGGCCCACGTGGCCCGCACCCCCGTGGCCCGCTCGTAGAACTCGACGAGGCGCGCGACGTCGCCGGTGATGATGCGGATCGAGACGAAGTCCATGGGACATCTCCTTGGCTGTGTTCCAGAAGGGCACTGCGCAGGCTAGGAGAGATAGCGGACAGAATCGGTCCGGTATTCGCGTTAGGTTGGGACCATGTCTCGCCCCACCGGCCGCGTGCTGACCCTCCTGGAGCTGCTGCAGTCGGGCGGCACCCGCACCGTGGCCGAACTCGCCGACCGGCTCGGCGTCGAAGGACGCACCGTGCGGCGGTACGTCGGCCAGCTGACCGACCTGGACGTGCCGGTGGAATCGGTGCGCGGCCGCTACGGCGGGTACCGGCTCGCCCCCGGGTACCGCCTGCCGCCGCTCATGCTCAGCGACGACGAGGCGCTGGCCGTACTGCTCGGCCTGCTCCTCCGCCGCCGAGCGGGGTTGGCGACGGCGGAGCGCACGGCGAACGAGACGGCGTCGGCGAAGATCCGGCGGGTGCTGCCCAGGCACCTCGCCCGTCGGCTCGACGACCTCCTGGAGGCAGTCGCGTTCACGGAGCGGCCCGGCGACTTCGACACCCCGGACGCCGCCGTCCTGCTCACCCTCGCCGACGCGGTGCGCCACCGCCGGCCGGTCGCGCTGCGCTACACCGCCCGCGACGGACGGCGGGGCGACCGCACGCTGCACGCGTACGGGATCGTCGCCCACTCGGGCCGGTGGTACGTCACGGGCCACGACCCGGGGATCGGCGAGGACCGGACCTTCCGGCTGGACCGCATCGCGGACGCGAGGATCCTGCCCGGTTCCTTCGAGGCGCCCACGGGCCCCGGTCCGGCACAGCGCCTGCTGTCCGGGTTCGCCACGGCCGGCTACCGGCACGAGGTGACCCTGCGGATCCACGGAACCGTCGAGCAGATCCGCGCCCGCCTCCCCGCCGGCGTCGCGGTCCTTCGGGAGGACGAGCCGGCGGCGGACCAGGACCGGGCGGCCGAGCGCTGGCGGCGTGTCGAGGTGCGGGCGGAGCGGCTCGACTGGCTGCCTCCGGCACTCGCCTCCCTCGACCGGCCGTTCGTGGTCGAGAGCCCGGACGAACTCCGCCGCCTGATCGCCGAGTTCGCCGACCGCCTCGCGTCCTACGCCCGCCAGGCCTGACGACGGCCGACGAGTCCGAGCAGCCGCTCCAGGCCGGAGGAGCCCACGGCGATCTCGACCACCGGGGCGAACGCGGTCCTCGGCCGGTCGTCGGACGGCGCACCGGCCGGGATCAGCGCCGCGACCTTGAGTGAGTGCTGGACCAGGTCGGCGTCCGGATCGTAGGCGACACCGATGGCCTGGGCGACGTCCCAGCCGTGGACCACGCAGTCGAGCACGTGCATACCGAGCGCGACCCGGCCGGGGAAGAACCCGAACTCCCTGATCTGGAGCGGTCGGTCCAGGACGTCCTCGGTGAACGCGCTCGTCATGGCGGCGGCCGAGTCGAGGAACGCCTGGTGCGGATCCTCGCCCAGGGTGCCCTGGTCCCAGGCCCGCGGGTCACCGGTGACGCCGCCCGCGGCGGCCGCGAAGCCGAGGTTCTCGCTCACCTGGTGACGGAGCAGGCCGTGCAGCGTCCAGTCGGCACACGGCGTCGGAAGACGGAGTTGATCCGGGCCGATCCGCGCGGTCACCGCTGCCATGGTGGCGAGGGCGTGGCGGTCCAGTTCTCTGATGTCCACGGCCGCGCGGCTAACCGCGCCCCTCGTTCGTGGGCCACCGGTTTTCGGAGGCGGGCGGGTCGAGCACGGCGGCGACCGCTTCGATCTCGACGAGCTGGTCGTCGTAGCCGAGCACGGTGACGCCGAACAGGGTGCTGGGGACATCATGATCGCCGAACCCGTCCCGGACCACCTTCCAGGCGGCCACCAGATCGGGCTGGCTGCTCGACGCGACGAGCACGCGGGTGCTGATGACGTCCTCGACCGATGCGCCGGCCTCGCTCAGCGCGGTCCGCATGTTCTCGAAGGCCTTCGCCGCCTGCCCCGCGTAGTCCCCGACCGCCGCCGTGGACCCGTCCTCGTTCAGCGGGCACGCCCCGGCGAGGAAGACCAGCCGTGCCGCGGCGGGTGCGGTGGCCGCGTACGCGTACTCGGCGACGTCGGACAAGGAGCTGGAACGAATCAGGGTGACGGCCCGGACCACGGCGATTCCCTTCGGTGCGGGTGAGATCCGGTCATGCTCCCAGGCACCGGCCCGGCACGTCGCGTCAATTTCCGGGGTGGGTGCCGAGCACGGTGCGGGCGATCCCGAGGGCACACGAAGGCGCCGAAACCACGGACACCCGCCCTGGCCGAAGGCCGTCAGCGGGTTGCGATCCCCTGCCTCGCCCCTTGGACACAGAACGGAATCGCCTCGTGGCGACTTCGCCGGGGGAGTTGATCGCTGCCGATACGCTCGTACTCGCGCAGGGGCGGCTCAAGCTCCAAGATCCGCCGGGTGCCCTCGCTGTCTCCCCATGAGAACCGGCATCCGGCGGGCGCAAATTTCCGGGCCTCCGCAATCCAGCGAGATCACCCGGCGCAGTCAAGCCAGTGGGCGGGCGGAGGCCGGTGCACGCCTGCGTCACCCGGCTTACGGGGCGCTTCTCGGGGGCCGCAGGGCAGCGGCGCCGGCCCGCATCATCACGGACACCGTTGACCCTGCCCATCGCACGAGGTCACGCGGCAAGCCGGAGTCGAGCTCGATGGTCACCCGCACGTACCGGGTGTGCAGCTGAGTGACTGTGACGGGACGCGGTACGACGGCGTCCGGTCCGCGCTGCAATGCGGCTCGGTAGGTGTCCTTCCGCTGATTCATGCCTTGTCCTGTCGCTTGATGAGTTCGTCTGCGAGGTCCATGTAGGCCGAGGCTTTGACCTCCACTGGACTTCCGAATGACTGGGCGTACAAGTCGAGCCGCGGAATGTGCGTGGACAACACGTCGAATCCCCGCTCGGTGAGGGCTTCGCGGGCGTCGGCATCGGGACCGGTACGCGTGGCGTCGGCACGATTCGTTCGGTTCAGCAGAACGGCAGCGCGGGCCGGCTCGACGCGCAGGGACTGTACGTCGCCCATCTCACCACCGATGGGCGCCATGCGATCCAGTTCGATGGGAGCTGGAGTCACCGGCACGATCCATTCGCTTGCGTACCTCATGATGCTGCGGGCGATGTGCGCGTGGTCCTCCAGTTGCGGAGCGTCGAACACGACGGCCTGCCGGTCGCCCAGGAAGTCGTTCACGCGCCGGTGCACATCGCCCACCGGAAGAGCGACCACAGGAAACGGAAAGCCACCTGCCAACTCGCTCCAGCGCAGCGCGGAGGAGGCGGGGTCGCTGTCGACCAGTAGCGGTGGGAAGCCCGACTCGTGAAGTGCGTGGGCCAACCAGACCGCGCTGGTCGTCTTTCCCACTCCGGGCTTCAGGTTCACAAAGGCGTAGCTCAGCGGCACGTGAGTCAACGTATGGTCGCGAGCGGCTGCCCGGCCGCCGACTTGGGGCACACAGTGCCATCGTTCACCCTGCGGCGCCGGTGAATCATTCGTATGGGCCAGTACGGAAGTCGCAAGGACCGAAAGATGCGGGTGCGGCCGCGAGTTCAAGGAACAGGAACAGTCCCTCCACCCCGGACCGAACCACCCCCGGACCGTCTACCTCCGGGAGGACGTGGTCTGCCGGGCTCTGGACCGGTGGATCGCGAAAGCCTTCGCCCCCGACCGGCTCGGCGCCACCCTCGCCGCCCTCGCCGCCCTCGCCCAAGCCAGCACGGCACCGAACGCGGCCGAGACGCTCACCCCGCAGCAGACTCAGGCCCGCAAAGTGGTCGAGGAGTGCGAGTCGGCGCCGACCAGATCCGGGAGATCACTGAGAGATTCGGAGACATCGCACAACGCGTGCAGACCGTCGACGCAGAGAAGAAGAGCCCGCTCTACGAAGCCCTCGGGATCACGATCAGTTACGAAAACGCAGGCAGGGCCGCGACCGTCAGGTCGAGGCCCTCATCCGCGTATCGCTATGGCGAGTGTCCGAGGGGGGACTTGAACCCCCACGCCCGATAAAGGGCACTAGCACCTCAAGCTAGCGCGTCTGCCATTCCGCCACCCGGACTAGGTGTCTGTCACCTGACCGAGGGTGTTCCCCGCGGCGACACGGACAACAATACCAAGCTTTCGGAGCGCCCTTCACCTGCGTTTCCGTCGCCATATCCGCAGGTCGGCACGGGCTCACCGTGCGTGGTCGCCCCGCTACCCGCTCGCGGGCGCCCGCCGTGCGGGGAATCCGCGCGGGCCGCGGCACCGTGCCGTGCCGCGGCCTGCGGGTCGCGTCACGGCATCAGCTGGTACTCCGGGAAGTTCCCCGGCAGCCGCTCCCCCGTCGGACCCTTCGTGACCGCCCGCACCAGCAGCTCCCCGCCGACGAAGGCCCCCCGCCAGGAGGCGCCGAAGCCGCCGAACAGTTCGTCCCGGTCACCGCGCGAGCGCGGCTTGCCGTGGCCGACCTTGAAGGCGCGGATCTGCGGGGCCAGCCGCGCGAAGGTGGCCTCGTCGTCGGTGGAGAGCGTGGCGACCAGCGCGCCGTTGGACGCGTTCATGGCGGCCAGCAGTTCGGCCTCCGTGTCGGCCAGGACGATCGTGTCGACCGGGCCGAACGGCTCCGCGTGGTGCAGCGGGGAGGACCGGGGCGGGTTCAGGAGGGTGACCGGGTGGACGTACGACGACGTGTCCTGGCCGGGCAGGAAGCGCGCGTCGGCCGGGCGGCCGCGGTGCAGGGGTACGGCGCCGCGGTCGACGGCCTCGGCCACCTGGTCGGTCAGGTCCTTGGCCTTGGTCGCGTTGATCACCGGCCCGAAGTCCAGCTCGGGCAACGGGTCGGCGGGGTCGGACACGGCCAGCGGATGGCCGATCCGCAGGCGCCGGACGGCCGGAAGGTAGGCGGTCAGGAACTCGTCGAACAGCTCGCGCTGGACGACGAACCGCGGGTAGGCGGTGCAGCGCTGCTTGCCGTAGTCGAAGAGCCCGGGAACGACGGCGGTGAACGCCTCCCAGTCGGTGAAGTTCCAGATGCCCCAGGTGTTGAGCCCCTCCTGTTCCAGGACGTGCCGCTTGCCGAGGTCGGCGACGGCGGTGGCGACCTCGGCCCCGGTGTCCCGGCCGCCGACGAAGGAGACGCAGCCGATCTCCGGCGCCCGCACCAGCACCTCGGACAGCTCGCCCCCGCTGCCGCTCACCAGCGTGACCGGCAGGCCCTCCCGGGCGGCCAGTGCGCAGGCCAGGGTGAGGCAGGCGACACCGCCGTCGGTCGGGGTCTTCGCCACCACCGCGTTGCCCGCCAGGGCCTGGACCAGTACCGCGTGGACGAGCACGCTCATCGGGTAGTTCCAGCTGGCGATGTTGGACACCGGCCCGTCCAGCGGGGCACGCCCGGCGAGCATCGGCTCGATGCCGTCGACGTACCAGCGCACCCCGTCGATCGCCCGGTCCACGTCCGCCTGGGCCAGCCGCCAGGGCTTGCCGATCTCCCAGACCAGGAGCAGGGCGAGCAGTTCGCGGTGTTCGGTCAGGGCGTCCAGGGTGGCGGCCACCCTGGCCCGGCGCTCCGCCAGCGGGACATGCCGCCAGGCGCGGTGCTGGTCGAGGCAGGCGCGGACGGCCCGCTGGGCGGTGCCGCGGTCCAGCCGCGGGGCACCGGCGATGGGGCTGCCGTCGACGGGACTGGTCGCCGGCAGCGGCCGGCCGTCGGGCTGCCAGGTGCCGGCGTGCAGGTTGAGGACACGGTCGTCCCGGAAGGCCTCGGGGGCGAGGGCGACACAGCGTGCCCAGGCATCGTTCCACCCGGTGCCGGGCTTGCGGACCAGGACCATGGTCAGCCCCTCGCTTCCAGAAGGTCCATGACCAGCCGGGCGGTCTCGGTCGGTGTGCTCCCCACCCGCACCCCGGCCGCCTCCAGCGCCTCCTGCTTGGCCCGCGCGGTGCCGGCCGAACCGGAGACGATCGCGCCGGCGTGGCCCATGGTCCGGCCCTCGGGTGCGGTGAACCCGGCGATGTAGCCGACGACCGGCTTGGTGACGTGCTCCCGGATGTAGGCGGCGGCCCGCTCCTCCGCGTCACCGCCGATCTCGCCTATGAGAACGACGAGTTCGGTGTCGGGATCCTCCTGGAAGGCGGCCAGGCAGTCGATGTGGCTGGTGCCGACGACCGGGTCGCCGCCGATGCCCACGCAGGTGGAGAAGCCGATGTCCCGCAGCTCGTACATGAGTTGGTAGGTGAGGGTGCCCGACTTGGAGACGAGTCCGATCCGGCCGGCCTTGGTGATGTCGGCGGGGATGATGCCCGCGCCGGACTGACCGGGAGTGATCAGGCCGGGGCAGTTGGGCCCGATGATCCGGGTGCCCCTGGCGCGGGCGTACGAGGTGAAGGCGACGGAGTCGTGGACCGGGATGCCCTCCGTGATCACCACCGCGAGGCCGATGCCGGCGTCGACGGCCTCCAGGACCGCCGCCCTGGCGAACGCGGGCGGCACGAAGACGACCGTGACATCGGCGCCGGTGGCGGCCATGGCCTCGGCGACCGTCCCGAAGACCGGGACGGAGCGTTCGTCGAAGTCGACGCTCTGCCCGGCCTTGCGCGGGTTGACCCCGCCGACGACGTCCGTCCCGGCGGCGAGCATCCGCCGGGTGTGCTTCATGCCCTCGCCGCCGGTCATGCCCTGGACGAGGACCTTGCTCTCCTTGGTGAGGTAGATCGCCATGTCGTCCCGTCTCCTCAGGCTGTGGTGGCGAGCCGCGCCGCGCGGCGGGCGGCGCCGTCCATGGTGGTGGCCTGTTCGACCAGGGGGTGTGCGCGGCCGTCGAGGATCGCCCGGCCGCGTGCCGCGTTGTTGCCGTCGAGGCGGACCACCAGCGGTCTGGTCAGCCGTACGGTCTCCAGGGCCTGCACGATTCCGTCGGCGACCGTGTCGCATGCCGTGATGCCTCCGAAGACGTTGACGAAGACCGACTTCACGGCGGGATCGGAGAGGATCACCGAGAGTCCGTCGGCCATGATCTGGGCGGAGGCTCCGCCGCCGATGTCGAGGAAGTTGGCGGGCCTGGCGCCACAGCCCGCCACCACGTCCAGGGTGGACATCACCAGGCCGGCGCCGTTGCCGATGATGCCGACCTCGCCGTCCAGCTTGACGTAGTTGAGGCCGCGCGCGGCGGCCGTGGCCTCCAGCGGGTCGTGGTGCTCGGCCTGGTCCGCGCCCCAACGGGATTGCCGGAACGCGGCGTTGTCGTCGAGGGTGACCTTGCCGTCGAGCGCCAGGATCCGGCCCTCTGTGGTGCGCACGAGCGGGTTCACCTCGACGAGCAGGGCGTCCTCCCGCACCAGTACCTGCCAGAGGCGTACCAGGACGTCGACGCTCTGGGGCGGCAGGCCCGCGGCCCGGGCGATCTCCTGGGCCTTGGCCGAGGTGACGCCGGCCGCGGGGTCGACCGGGATGCGGGCCACCGCCTCCGGCCGGGTGGCGGCCACCTCCTCGATCTCCATGCCGCCCTCGGCGGAGGCGATCGCCAGGAAGCCGCCGGCCGCCCGGTCGAGGACGTAGGAGACGTAGAACTCGCTCTCGATGTCCACGGGTTGGGCCAGCATCACCTTGCCGACGGTGTGTCCCTTGATGTCCGTCCCCAGGATCTGCCGGGCCGTCAGTTCGGCGGCGGCCGGGTCCGCGGCGATCTTCACTCCCCCCGCCTTGCCCCGGCCACCCGTCTTGACCTGTGCCTTCACTACGACCGGGCCGCCGAGTCGGCGGGCGATCCCGCGGGCCTCCTTGGGCGAGTCGGTGACCTCGGCCCTCGGCACCACGATGCCGTGTTCCTCGAAGAGTTCTCTTGCCTGGTGTTCGTACAGGTCCATTCCGGCTCCTGTCTGCGAAGTCATCCAGATGTCATCGCGAGGCCGAACTCCGATGACTGGAAAGTGCCGCACGCCCCCTGGACACCACCCACCGGATGCGGGATAACAAGCTTCATACAGTATTCGTCGACTGTATGCAATGTACGAAGACGGCATCCCCACCCCCTACGAAGGGACAGGACTTCGCCATGCCCGACGACACCCAGGACGCAATCTCCGGTGGTCACCTCGTTGCCAAGGCGCTGAAGGCCGAGGGGGTCGACCGCGTCTACACCCTCTGCGGCGGCCACATCATCGACATCTACGACGGCTGCGTGGACGAGGGCATAGAAGTCGTCGACGTCCGCCACGAGCAGGTGGCCGCGCACGCCGCCGACGGCTACGCACGCATCACCGGGAAGCCGGGATGCGCGGTCGTCACCGCGGGACCGGGGACGACCGACGCCGTCACCGGGGTCGCCAACGCCTTCCGCGCGGAGTCCCCGATGCTGCTGATCGGCGGCCAAGGGGCCCTCACCCAGCACAAGATGGGGTCCCTCCAGGACCTCCCGCACGTCGACATGATGGCGCCGATCACCAAGTTCGCGGCGACCGTCCCGGACACCGCCCGCGCCGCCGACATGGTCTCCATGGCGTTCCGCGAGTGCTACCACGGCGCACCCGGCCCCTCCTTCCTGGAGATACCGCGTGACGTGCTGGACGCCAAGGTACCGGCGGCGAAGGCGCGCGTGCCCCGGTCCGGCGCCTACCGGGCCTCCACCCGCTCGGCCGGCGACCCCGAGGCGATCGAGAAGCTCGCCGACCTCCTCGTGCACGCGGAGAAGCCTGCCGTCCTGCTGGGCAGCCAGGTCTGGACGACCCGGGGCACCGAGGCCGCCATCGAGCTGGTCCGCACCCTGAACGTCCCGGCGTACATGAACGGCGCCGGACGCGGCACCCTGCCGCCCGGCGACCCGCACCACTTCCAGCTCTCCCGCCGGTACGCGTTCTCCAACGCCGACGTCATCGTGATCGTCGGCACGCCCTTCGACTTCCGGATGGGCTACGGCAAGCGCCTCTCCCCCGCCGCGACCGTCGTCCAGATCGACCTCGACTACCGCACGGTCGGCAAGAACCGGGACATCGGCCTCGGGATCGTCGGCGACGCGGGGCTGGTCCTCAAGTCGGTGACCGAGGCGGCCTCGGGCCGGATCGACGGCGGTGCCGCCCGGCGCAAGGAGTGGCTCGACGAGCTGCGGGCCGCCGAACAGACCGCGCTGGAGAAGCGGTTGCCGAGCCTGAAGTCGGACGCCTCGCCCATCCACCCCTACCGCCTGGTCAGCGAGATCAACGACTTCCTCACCGAGGACTCGATCTACATCGGCGACGGCGGCGACATCGTCACCTTCTCCGGTCAGGTCGTGCAGCCGAAGTCGCCCGGGCACTGGATGGACCCCGGCCCGCTCGGCACTCTCGGCGTCGGCGTCCCCTTCGTGCTCGCCGCCAAGCAGGCCCGCCCCGACAAGGAGGTGGTCGCCCTCTTCGGCGACGGTGCCTTCTCCCTCACCGGCTGGGACTTCGAGACGCTGGTCCGCTACGACCTCCCCTTCGTCGGGATCGTCGGCAACAACTCCTCGATGAACCAGATCCGTTACGGCCAGGCCGCCAAGTACGGCAAGGAGCGCGAGCGGGTCGGCAACACCCTCGGGGACGTCCACTACGACAAGTTCGCCCAGATGCTGGGCGGTCACGGCGAGGAGGTCCGCGACCCCGCCGACATCGGCCCCGCGCTGCGCCGGGCCCGCGAGTCGGGCAAGCCGTCGCTGATCAACGTCTGGGTCGACCCGGACGCGTACGCCCCCGGAACCATGAACCAGACCATGTACAAGTGAGGTGGAACGCCCATGACCACCAGAGCACTTGAGGGCATACGCGTCCTCGACATGACCCACGTCCAGTCGGGCCCCTCCGCGACCCAGCTGCTCGCCTGGCTCGGCGCGGACGTCGTCAAACTGGAGGCGCCGACCGGGGACATCACGCGGGGGCAGCTGCGCGACCTTCCGGACGTCGACTCCCTCTACTTCACGATGCTCAACTGCAACAAGCGGAGCATCACCCTCAACACCAAGACCGAGCGCGGCAAGGAGCTCCTCACCGAGCTGATCCGCCGCTCGGACGTGATGGTGGAGAACTTCGGGCCCGGCGCGGTCGACCGTATGGGGTTCACCTGGGACCGCATCAAGGAGATCAACCCCCGGATCGTCTACGCCTCCATCAAGGGGTTCGGGGACGGCCCGTACACCAACTTCAAGGCGTACGAGGTCGTCGCTCAGGCGATGGGCGGCTCGATGGCCACCACCGGCTTCGAGGACGGGCCGCCGCTGGCCACGGGCGCCCAGATCGGTGACTCCGGCACCGGGGTGCACGCGGTGGCCGGGATACTGGCGGCGCTCTTCCAGCGCGAGCGGACCGGACGCGGCCAGCGGGTCAACGTCGCCATGCAGCACGCCGTGCTCAACCTCTGCCGGGTCAAGCTCCGCGACCAGCAGCGGCTGGCGCACGGACCGCTCGCCGAGTACCCCAACGAGGACTTCGGCACCGAGGTGCCCCGCTCCGGCAACGCCTCCGGGGGCGGTCAGCCCGGCTGGGCGGTCCAGTGCGCGCCGGGCGGCCCGAACGACTACGTGTACGTCATCGTGCAGCCCGTCGGCTGGCGGCCGATCACGGGGCTGATCGGCCGCCCGGAGCTGGCGGACGACCCGGAGTGGGCCACCCCGCAGGCCCGGCTCCCCAAGCTCAACAAGATGTTCCAGCTGATCGAGGAGTGGTCCTCGACGCTCCCCAAGTGGGAGGTGCTGGAGCGGCTCAACGCCCACAACATCCCGTGCGGGCCCATCCTGTCCACCAAGGAGATCATCGAGGACGAGTCGCTGGTCGCCAACGAGATGGTGGTCACCGTCCCGCACCCCGAGCGCGGTGAGTTCGTCACCGTCGGCAGCCCGCTCAAGCTCTCCGACTCCCCCGTGGACGTGACCGGTTCACCACTGCTGGGCGAGCACAACGCCGAGGTCTACATCGGCGAACTCGGCCTCGGTGACGAAGAGCTGCGCCTGCTCAAGTCGAACGGAGTGATCTGACGTGATGGCAGAGGACCGGGAGCCGCGGGTCCGCGAGCTCCTCGACTCCGTGCGCGCGGAGGGCCGCAACGCGCTCACCGCACCCGAGGGCAAGGTGATCGCCGACGCGTACGGGATCGCCGTACCGGGCGAGGAGCTGGCGAGGGACGTCGACGAGGCGGTGGCGTGCGCGGCGCGCTTCGCCGGGCCGGTGGTGATGAAGATCGTCTCGCCGGACATCCTGCACAAGACCGACGCGGGCGGGGTGGTGGTCGGGGTCGAGGGCGCGGCGGACGTACGGGCGGCCTTCCACCGGATCGTCGAGAACGCGCGGGCCTACGACGCCGCGGCGAAGATCGAGGGCGTCCAGGTGCAGGAGCTGGTGCCGAAGGGCACGGAGGTGATCGTCGGCGCGGTCACCGACCCCACCTTCGGGAAGGTGGTCGCCTTCGGGCTCGGCGGGGTGCTGGTCGAGGTGCTGAAGGACGTGACGTTCCGGCTGGCGCCCGTCTCCGCCGACGAGGCGCTGTCCATGCTGGACTCCGTCAAGGCGGCCGAGGTGCTGCGCGGGGTGCGCGGGCAGGCCGGCGTGGACCGGTGGGCCCTCGCCGAGCAGATCCGGCGGGTCTCCCAACTGGTCGCGGACTTCCCGGAGATAGCCGAGGTGGACCTCAACCCGGTGATCGCCACCCCGCAGGGCGCGGTCGCCGCCGACATCCGGGTCATCCTCGCCGAGAAGCAGCCGCCGCCGCGCCGGAGGTACGGACGCGAGGAGATCCTCACCTCCATGCGCCGGCTGATGCAGCCCCGCTCGGTCGCCGTGATCGGCGCTTCCAACGAGCCCGGCAAGATCGGCAACTCGGTGATGCGCAACCTCGTCGACGGCGGCTTCGCCGGGGAGATCCATCCGGTGAACCCCAGGGCCGATGACATTCTGGGCCGCAAGGCGTACAAGAGTGTCACGGACGTTCCCGGTGAGGTGGACGTGGCAGTCTTCGCCATTCCGGCCAGGTTCGTGGCGGCGGCGCTGGAGGAGGTGGGCCGGAAGAGGATCCCCAACGCCGTCCTGATCCCCTCCGGTTTCGCGGAGACCGGCGAGCACGCGCTCCAGGAGGAGATCGCCGCGATCGGCGAGCGCCACGGCGTCCGCCTCCTCGGGCCGAACATCTACGGCTACTACTCCACCTGGCAGGACCTGTGCGCGACGTTCTGCACGCCGTACGACGTGAAGGGCGGGGTGGCGCTGACGTCCCAGTCGGGCGGCATCGGGATGGCGATCCTCGGCTTCGCCCGGACCACCAGGACGGGTGTGTCGGCGATCGTCGGCCTCGGCAACAAGTCGGACCTGGACGAGGACGACCTGCTGACCTGGTTCGGCGAGGACCCGCACACCGACTGCATCGCGATGCACCTGGAGGACCTCAAGGACGGCCGCGCCTTCGTCGAGGCGGCGCGGGCCACCGTACCGAAGAAGCCGGTCGTGGTCCTCAAGGCGGGCCGTACGGCGGCCGGTGCCAGGGCGGCCGGTTCGCACACCGGGGCCCTCGCGGGGGACGACGCGGTGTACGACGACATCCTCCGGCAGGCCGGGGTGATCCGCGCGCCGGGCCTGAACGACATGCTGGAGTACGCGCGGGGCCTGCCGGTGCTGCCGGCCCCGCAGGGCGACAACGTCGTGATCATCACCGGCGCGGGCGGCAGCGGTGTGCTCCTGTCCGACGCCGTCACCGACAACGGCCTGTCCCTGATGGAGATACCGCCGGACCTGGACGAGGCGTTCCGCCGCTTCATCCCGCCCTTCGGAGCCGCGGGCAACCCGGTGGACATCACGGGCGGCGAGCCGCCGTCGACGTACGAGGCGACGATCCGGCTCGGCCTCGAGGACCCGCGCATCCACGCCCTGGTCCTCGGCTACTGGCACACCATCGTCACCCCGCCGATGGTGTTCGCCGAGCTCACCGCGCGGGTGGTCGCGGAGTTCCGGGAGCGGGGCATCGAGAAGCCGGTCGTCGCCTCGCTCGCGGGGGACGTCGAGGTCGAGGAGGCCTGCCAGTACCTGTACGAGCGGGGCGTCGTGGCCTACCCGTACACGACCGAACGGCCGGTGGCCGTGCTCGGCGCCAAGTACCGCTGGGCGCGGGCGGCCGGACTGCTGGGGGGCGGGTCATGACCTAGCCGAGGAGGGGGCCGGCCGGCGGTGCGCTGCGGCCGGCCCCGGGACCCGTGCGCGCACGAAAGGCATTGGACAGGGGGCGCTGGCCAGAGCTTTCGACGCAAGGGGTGCTGAACGAACATGTCATCCATCGATCTCACGGCGTCCGTCCCCTTCAGGGAGGTGACGGACCGCAACGGCCGCACGTACCGGATCGGCGAGAGTGACGTCGATCTGATGGGCCGGACACGCAAGTGGATGGTCATCCTGCCCTGGGTGGGCATGATGGGCATCAGTTCCGCCGAGTACGCGTTCACGTCGGCGGAGGACACTCTGCACGAGGCGCATCTGTGGAGCAGCGGGCACATCTTCTGGCTGATGGGCGTCTGGGTTTTCTTCCAGGCGGCCGTGGCCTTCCCGGCCGGGCAACTGAGGGAGAGCGGACGGCTCCCCGCGCGTACCGCCATGCTGATCGGCGCGGTGGGCACGCTCCTCGGCTATGTGGCACTGGCGTTCGCGCCGAACGTGGTCGTCGCCTATCTCGGCTTCGGCATGTGCAGCGGCATCGGTGCCGGTCTCGTCTACGCGACCTGCGTGAACATGGTCGGCAAGTGGTATCCGGAGCGCAAGGGCGGCAAGACGGGCTTCGTGAACGGCGGTTTCGCCTACGGGTCGGTGCCGTTCGTGTTCCTGTTCACCTCAGTTCTGGACCTGGGCAACTACAAGGTCCTGCTCACCTCGGTCGGCGTCGGGCTCTGTCTGGTGGTGGCGTCGGCCGGCTGGTTCTTCAAGGACCCGCCGAAGAACTGGTGGCCGCCGCACGTCGATCCCCTGAAGGCAACCCAGGATCCGCGCATACGGCGGGCGTTGGAGAAGAACCCGCCCGCGGTCAAGCAGTACACCCCCAAGGAGGCGGCCCGTACGCCCGTCCTGTGGATGATGTGGTTCTGCCTGCTGTGCACGGCCGGGATCAACATCTTCGGCATCGCCTTCCAGGTGCCGTTCGGCAAGGACATGGGGTTCGCCGGCGGGATCGTGGCCACGGCCATGTCCCTGAAGGCGATCGTCAACGGCACCGGCCGCGGGGTCATCGGCTGGATCTCCGACCGCTACGGCCGCCGCAACACGCTCATCATCGTGTGCATCGTGCTCGGCAGCGCGCAGTTCGGCGTGCTGGTCTCCGGCCAGATGGGCAGCATGCCGTTCTTCCTGTTCTGCTCCATGGTCTCGGGATTCGGCGGCGGGGCGATCTTCCCGCTGTTCGCGGCCATGACGGCGGACTACTTCGGTGAGAACAACAACGCCACCAACTACGGGATGGTCTACAGCTCCAAGCTGATCTCCGGCCTGGTGGGCTCCGGTCTGGGTGCGGTCGTCGTGGGTGAGTGGGATTACCACGGCGCGTTCGTCCTGGCGGGTTCCGTGGGCCTGGCCTCCGCGGTACTGGCCCTCTTCCTCAAGGCACCGGGCAGGCCCAGCGCCCGGCGCATCGTCCCCAACCCGCATCCGCTCGGCGAGGAGATGGCGTGACATGACGGCTGACCCTGTGGCCACGAACAGCACCGGCGCCCAGCGGCGCCCGTACCGCGAGGTGACGGACGCCCGCGGCCGGGTGTACCGGATCGGGGAGACCGACCGGGACATCCTCGGCCACTCCCGCAACCTCATGGTGTACCTCCCGTGGGTGGCCATGATGGCCATCAGCGTCTTCGAGTACGCGTACGGCTCGGCGGAGGACACCCTGTCGCACGCGCACGGCTGGACGCAGTCCAACACCTTCTGGATCCTGAGCATCTGGGTGTTCTTCCAGGCCGGTATCGCCTTCCCGGCGGGCTGGCTGCGCGAGAAGGGCGTCCTGACCGCACGCCGGGCCATGTACACCGGGTCCGTGATGTGCCTGATCGGGTTCCTCGCCCTGTCGCACATCAGCGAGATCTGGCTGGCGATCATCGGCTTCGGTGTGATCGGCGGCCTCGGCTCCGGCCTGGTCTACGCGACCTGCATCAACATGGTCGGCAAGTGGTTCCCCGAACGCCGGGGCGCCCGCACGGGGTTCGTGAACGGCGGCTTCGCCTACGGCTCGCTCCCCTTCATCTTCATCTTCAACTACGCCTTCGACACGGCCAACTACCACCGGGTCCTGGACCTCATCGGCGCCTACGTGATGGTCGTGGTCCTGGTCACCGCGTTCTTCTTCAAGGACCCGCCGAAGAACTGGTGGCCGGCCGACATCGACCCGCTCTCCCAGACGGGCGACGCCAAGAGCGCCACGGCGCTCGCCAAGAACCCGCCCGCGGTGCGGCAGTTCACGCCGAAGGAGGCGATACGCACCGGCATGCTCCCGCTGATGTGGATCGCGATCGTGATGACGGCCGGTGTCTCGATCTTCGGTATCTCGTTCCAGGTGGACTTCGCCAAGGACGTCGGCTTCGGCCCGCTGGTCGCGGCCTCGTCCATGGGCGTGATGGCGGTCATCAACGGCATCGGCCGCGGTGTGGTCGGCTGGCTCTCCGACCGCCTCGGCCGCAAGCCGACCCTGGTCTTCGTGATCGTCGTCCTGGGCCTCGCCCAGTTCGGCGTGATCTGGGCCGGCGACATCAAGAGCGAGTGGCTGTTCCTGTTCTTCGCCTTCCTCTCCGGCTTCGGCGGCGGCGCCTTCTACCCGCTCTTCGCCGCCCTCACCCCGGACTACTTCGGCGAGAACTACAACGCCACCAACTACGGCCTGGTCTACAGCGGCAAGCTGATCAGCGGCCTGTTCGGCGGCGGCCTCGGCTCCATGGTGGTCGGCGCCTGGGGCTACAACGGCGCCTACGCCCTGGCCGGCGGCATCTCGATGCTGGCGGCGGCGGTGGCCCTGCTGCTCCGGCAGCCGGGCCGGGACCCGGGCACGAGGACGAAGGTGGGGGTGGTCCGGCCACAGACGGCTGGCTGACCGTCGGCGTGCCGAGTCCCGGACCCACGTCCGGGACTCAGCCGCTGCCGGGACAGGGGGCGTTCCCCCCGCCCTCCCGGACGACACCGTGCCCCGTCCGCGAACCGACCGGCCTCGGCGGCAAACCCGGAACACCTGGACCGGCCCGTCGACGAGGTCTGACGGAGAAGGCGTTCGCCGTGGGCCCGGGCACGCCGGTCACCCGGTGCCCGTCGCTCGCGGTGTGCTTCGTGCCGGGACGGTTCCGGCCGTGCGATCCCGGAGAGGCGGGATGTGGCGAGGTCCCGCCGGTCGCCCTTTCTGCCCCTGACGCGGCCGCGGGCAGCAACGCGAGCGGGAGCAGGGCCCCGCGAAATTCGTGGGCGCGGACTGCCCGACGGCCCGTAGATTCCGGGCGGGAGGCCCGCTCGCGGCGCTCCGATTCTTCCGAGGGGGACATCGATGACCGTGGAGTCCATACCGGTGAAGTCGGTGCCGAAGTCGCTGGTGTGGCAGGGGGACGAGCTGGTCTCCGTGGTCGGGGGCGGGCGGCGTTGGGGCCTCGACGGCGTGGAGCGCAGGGCGCCGTTCGCGTGGGGTTTTCCGTTCGACGCCGGGACCGCTTCCGCATCGGGGGCGTTCTCCGCCGTGTACCAGGAGCGCGGTACCAAGGCGGTTCTGCTCGAAGGCGAGCAGGCCGTACGGGAGCTGAACCGCAGCTACTACCGCGCGGCGGACTACGACTACCCCCTCGCGCTCGGCCGGCTGGGCGACGGGCGCGAGGTCGTCGTGCACTGTCCCGACGAGTACAACGTGCTCCAGATCGAGGACGCGGCGAGCGGCGAGCGGCTGACCGCCGGCGGGCGGGAGCCGGAGGACGTCTTCCACTCCAGGCTGAGCCTGAGCCCGGACGGCCGGTACTTGCTCTCGGTCGGCTGGTACTGGCATCCCTTCGGCACGGCCATGGTCTACGACACCGCGCTCGCGCTCGCCGACCCCGGCACGCTCGACGGACCGGGTGTGCCGGCGACGGAGGTGGTCACGTGCGGCGAGGTGACGGCAGGCTGCTGGCCCGACGCCGACCGGCTGGTCCTGGCGACGGGGGCGGAGGAGGGCAGCGACGAGGAGCCGGCCGGTCTGCCGCCGAACCACCTCGGGGTGTGGTCGGTGTCCGAAGGACGCTGGCTCCACCGCAGCCCGATCGCCGACGCCGAGCCGGGTGTCCTGCTGCTGCCCCGCGGCGACCAGGTGATCTCGTTCTCCGGCCACCCGCGCCTGCTCGACACGGCCACCGGGGTCGTCGTCGCGGAATGGCCCGAGGTGAGCGTGCCCCTCAAAGCCGGGTGCTTCGGGCACCGCCGCGTCCCGAGCCCGGTGGCCGCCCTCCACCCCGACGGCATCCGGCTGGCCGTCACGCAGCCGGACGGGATCGCCCTCGTCACGCTGCCGTGAGCCCGCGTCACACCGTCGTGAGCCAGACCCGGTTCAGGACGTCGCCCGCTCGTGGTACGACCGACGCGTGTGCTCGGTGTGTTCGCGCATCAGGGTGGTCGCCAGCTGTTCGTCGCGGGCCGTGATCGCCGCTATCAGCTCGCGGTGTTCGATCCAGGACTGGCGGCCGCGCTGCCGTGCCACCGGCGTGTAGTACCAGCGGACCCGGCGGTCGACCTGGGCCGCGAGTTCGGCGAGCACCGCGTTGCCGGCCAGGTCCATCACCTTGGCGTGGAACGCGGCGTTCAGGGCGACGGCCGCGTCCACGTCGTCCGCGGCGACGGCCTTCTCGCCCTCGGCGCACAGGGACTCCAGCGCGGCCACTCCCGCGCTGCCCGCGGCCGCCGCCGCCAGCCGCGCCGCCTCGGCCTCCAGCAGCGTGCGGACCGTGAGGAGCTGGTCGGCCTCGTCCTCCGTGGGTTCGTGCACGAACGCGCCCTGGGCGGGCCGCAGATCCACCCAGCCCTCGGTGTTCAGCCGCTGGAGCGCCTCGCGCACCGGCTGCCGGGAGACACCGAGGTGCCCGGCGAGTTCGCTCTCCACGAGATGCTGGCCGGGCTGGAGGGACCGGGTGGTGATGAGTTCCAGCAGCGCCTCGTACACACGGTCGCGGAGCGGTCCGGGGCGTTCGAGCTTGGGCACCGCGCCCTGCGGCAGTCCGGCTGACAACATCGGGTCCCCCTTCGGCAGACACCCGTCACGAGCGGACACTCAGTGCGTAGACTCAGTATCGATTGTCTTTCGTCTACAGTCTACGGCGCACAACCGCCAGCGGAAGCGGGAGTTGACCACGTCACACCGCGGAGCGCGCGCCTCAGGGACACCGCACGACCTGCCCCGCGTACGACAGGTTGCCGCCGAAGCCGAACAGCAGGACCGCGTCGCCGCTGGAGACGCGCCCCTGCTCGACCAGCTTGGACAGCGCGAGCGGGATGCTCGCGGCCGAGGTGTTGCCCGATTCGGTGACGTCCCTGGCGACCACCGCGTTGGCCGCGCCGATCTTCTGGGCGAGCGGCTCGATGATCCGCAGGTTGGCCTGGTGCAGGACGACGGCGGCGAGGTCGAGGGGGTCCACCCCGGCCTTCTCGCAGGCGCGCCGGGCGATGGGCGGCAGCTGGGTGGTGGCCCAGCGGTAGACGCTCTGCCCCTCCTGCGCGAACCGAGGCGGGGTGCCCTCGATGCGTACCGCGTTGCTCATCTCGGGGACGGAGCCCCACAGCACCGGGCCGATCCCGGGCTCCTCGCCCGGCCCGCAGGCCTCGACCACGGCCGCGCCCGCCCCGTCGCCGACGAGCACGCACGTCGTCCGGTCGGTCCAGTCCGTCACCTCGGACATCTTGTCGGCGCCGATGACGAGGGCACGGGTGGCGGCCCCGGCCCGTACGGTGTGGTCGGCGGTGGCGAGGGCGTGGGTGAAGCCGGCGCACACGACGTTGATGTCCATCGCGGCGGGCTGCGGGACGCCGAGCCGGGCGGCGACGCGGGCGGCCATGTTCGGAGAGCGGTCGATCGCGGTGGAGGTGGCGACCAGTACCAGGTCGATGTCACCGGGGGTGAGCCCGGCGGCGGCCAGGGCCTTGGCCGCCGCGTGCGCGGCGAGTTCGTCGACGGGTTCGTCGGGGCCCGCGATGTGCCGGGTGCGGATGCCCACCCGGCTGCGGATCCACTCGTCACTGGTGTCGACCATGCTCGCCAGGTCCTCGTTGGTGAGCACCTTGGCGGGCTGGTAGTGGCCGACGGCGGCGATGCGCGAGCCGTTCATGAGTGGTGGGTCCCCCTCGTTGCCTCGGTGTGGGCCCACCAGTCTGTTCAGTGACTCACGGGTACGACGGCATGTAAGGCCACAGGAAACGGGCGCCCGAGTTGTCGGCTTCTTGCAGACCCTCGGACGCCCGGCCGCCGTCCTGGTTCATCCGTTGAACAGCTGTGTGGCCTTCTGTACGAGTTCGTACACGCCGTAGGCGAAGGGCGCGCCGACCCAGAGCCAGGCGACGGCGATCAGCCAGCGGCGGTCGGGCTCACGCCGGCTGCTGTCGTTCGACATCGACGGCCTCCCTGGGTGCGGGGATGTGGTGGCGGGTGTTGACGGGCCGGATCAGCTCGTTGGCGACGAAGCCGACGACGAGCAGTCCGATCATGATGCCGAAGGACAGGGTGTACAGGTCGGAGCCGTGTTTGCCGGCGTCCTTCTGGTGGTCGGCGATCCAGTTGACGATCAGCGGCCCGAGCACACCGGCGAGGGACCAGGCGGTGAGCAGCCGGCCGTGGATCGCACCGACCTGATAGGTGCCGAAGAGGTCCTTCAGATAGGCGGGGACGGTAGCGAAGCCACCGCCGTAGAAGGAGAGGATCACGAGCGCGCAGAGGATGAACAGCGGCTTGGAGGAGTCTCCGAACAACGTGATGAGCAGGTACATCAGCGCGCCGACGCCGAGGTAGAGGCGGTAGATGTTCTTGCGGCCGACCAGGTCGGAGGTGGACGACCAGCCGATGCGGCCCGCCATGTTGGCGGCGGACAGCAGGGCGACGAACCCGGCCGCCGCGGACACCGTGACCGGGGTGGAGCTGTCGGCGAAGAAGTCCGTGATCATCGGGGCGGCCTTCTCCAGGATGCCGATGCCCGCGGTCACGTTCGTGCAGAGCACGACCCACAGGAACCAGAACTGCGGAGTGCGGATCGCGGTGTTCGCCGAGACCTGCGCGCCCTCGAAGGCGCTGGGCGCGTCCGCGACCGGCTTCTCGCTGCGCGGCACCCGGATCAGCAGCACGCCCAGCGTCATGAAGACGGCGTAGGACAGCCCGTGCACCAGGAAGGCGAGGGCTATGCCATCGTTGTCGCCGCCGAAGGACGAGAGCATCTGCGCGGACCACGGCGAGGCGATCAGCGCGCCGCCGCCGAAGCCCATGATGGCGATGCCGGTGGCCATGCCGGGACGGTCCGGGAACCACTTGATCAGGGTGGAGACGGGCGAGATGTAGCCGATGCCGAGGCCGATGCCGCCGACGAAGCCGTAGCCGAGGACGATCAGCCAGTACTGCTTCGTCTCGGCGCCGAGCGCGGAGATCAGGAAGCCGGTGGAGAAGCAGACCAGGGCGACCGTCATGGCCCAGCGCGGCCCGTTGCGTTCGACGAGGGTGCCGCCGAACGCGGCCGACAGCCCGAGCATCACGATCGCGAGCTGGAAGGGCAGCGCGCTCTGGGTGCCGCTGAGGTGCAGCGCGGATTCGAGCGGCGGTTTGAAGACGCTCCAGGCGTAGGCCTGGCCGATGGAGAGATGGACGGCGAGGGCGGCGGGCGGGACGAGCCAGCGGCTCCAGCCCGGCGGTGCTACAGGGGGGCTGCTCATGAGTCCCGAACGGTAGGGCCGGGCCCGGGTGGTTGAGAACCCGACGGCCGGATCGTATGCGATGAGCGGTATCCAGAATGCGCCGAACGGTCATGGCCGGAACCCTTGCCCACCTCAAGTCCATACTGTAGACAATATTTCGTCGACATCTTCCGGCCCCTACGGGCCACCTCCGCGGTATCCCTCAAACCGAACGGAGTGTTCCGTGAAAGTCGCAGTCCTCGGCGCCGGTGCGATCGGCGCCTACGTCGGTGCCGCGCTCCACCGCGCGGGTGCCGATGTGCATCTCGTCGCCCGTGGACCCCATCTGGCGGCCATGAGGCGGTACGGAGTACGGGTGCTGAGCCCGCGCGGCGACTTCACCGCGCACGCGCACGCCACCGACGACCCGGCCGAGGTCGGCCCGGCCGACTACGTCTTCCTGGGGCTGAAGGCCAACTCGTACGCGGCGTGCGGGCCGCTGATCGAGCCGCTGCTGCACGAGCGCACGGCGGTGGTCGCGGCTCAGAACGGCATCCCCTGGTGGTACTTCCACCGGCACGGCGGCCCCCACGACGGACACCGCGTCGAGAGCGTCGACCCGGGCGGCGCGGTCAGCGCCGTACTCGCCCCCGAACGCGCCGTCGGCTGCGTGGTCTACGCCGCCACCGAGCTCGAAGCCCCGGGCGTGGTACGGCACTTGGAGGGCACACGGTTCTCGGTCGGCGAGCCCGACCGCAGTGTGTCCGCACGCTGTCTGCGATTCAGCGAGGCCATGCAGATTGGCGGCCTGAAGTGCCCGGTCGAGCCGGATCTGCGCAACGACATCTGGCTCAAGCTGCTCGGCAACATCTCCTTCAACCCGATCAGCGCGCTGGCCCGCGCCACCATGCGGCAGATGTGCCTGCACGGCGGCACCCGCCGGGTCATCGAGATCATGATGCGCGAGACGCTCTCGGTCGCCGAGGCCCTCGGCTGCGAGGTCGGCGTCTCCATCGAACGCCGGCTCGCGGGTGCCGAGAAGGTCGGTGACCACCGCACCTCCACGCTCCAGGACCTGGAGCGCGGCAAGCCGCTGGAACTCGACGTGCTCCTCGCGGCCGTCGTCGAGCTGGCGGAGATCACCGGTGTGGAGGTGCCCACCCTGCGCACCGTGCACGCCATCTCGGACCTGCTCGCGCTGAGGAGCGCCGCATGAGGAAACGGCAGCAGAAGACCTACACCCGGCTCACCCACCCCCTGGTACGGGACTCCCGTGACGGGCCGTTCCGGCGGGCGAGCTGGCAGGAGGCCCTGGACCGCGCGGCCCGCGGCCTGGACCGCAACCGCGGGGCGTTCGGGATGTTCTCCTGCGCCCGCGCCACCAACGAGATGAACTACGTGGCCCAGAAGTTCGCCCGCGTGGTGATGGCCACCAACAACGTCGACTCCTGCAACCGGACGTGTCACGCCCCGAGCGTGGCCGGTCTGAGCGCGGCCTTCGGCTCCGGCGGGGGCACCTCCTCGTACGAGGAGATCGAGCACACCGACGTCATCGTGATGTGGGGCTCCAACGCCCGCTTCGCGCACCCGATCTTCTTCCAGCACGTGCTCAGGGGCATCAGGAACGGCGCCCGGATGTACGCCGTCGACCCGCGCCGCACCTCGACCGCCGAGTGGGCGGAGAGCTGGCTCGGGCTGAACGTCGGCACGGACATCCCGATGGCGCACGCGATCGGCCGCGAGATCATCCACGCCGGGCTGGCCAACGAGGCGTTCGTCGAGCGGGCGACCACCGGCTTCGAGGAGTACCGGGCGCTCGTCGAACCGTGGACGCTGTCGCTGGCGGAGAAGGTGACCGGCGTTCCGGCCGCCGCGATCCGGGACCTGGCGCACGCCTACGCCCGTGCCGAGCGCGCCCAGCTGTGCTGGACCCTCGGCATCACCGAGCACCACAACGGCACCGACAACGTCCGCGCGCTGATCAACCTCTCCCTGCTCACCGGTCAAGTGGGACGCTACGGCGCCGGGTTGCAGCCGCTGCGGGGCCAGAACAACGTGCAGGGCGGCGGCGACATGGGCGCGATCCCCAACCGGCTGCCCGGCTTCCAGGACATCCTCGACCCGGACGCCCGGCTGAAGTTCGAGTCGGCCTGGGACACGGTCATCCAGCCGCACTACGGGCTGACCCTCACCGAGATGTTCGAGGCCATGGAGGAGGGCACGCTCAAGGCGGTCTACTGCATCGGCGAGAACCCCGCGCAGTCGGAGGCCGACAGTGAGCAGGCGATCCGCCGGCTGAAGGCCCTGGACTTCCTGGTCGTGCAGGACATCTTCCTCACCAGGACCGCCGAGCTGGCGGACGTGGTGCTGCCCGCGACCGCCGGCTGGGCGGAGACCGAGGGCACCACCACCAACAGCGAACGCCGGGTGCAGCGGGTGCGCCGGGCCGTGACGCCGCCCGGCGAGGCCCGCGAGGACATCGACATCATCTGCGACCTCGCCGCCCGGCTCGGCCACGACTGGAAGTACGCCGACGCGGAGACCGTCTGGAACGAGCTGAGGTCGGTCTCCCCGGACCACTACGGGATGACCTACGACCGGCTCGTCGAGCACCAGGGCATCCAGTGGCCGTGCCCGAGCACCGAGCGCCTCGAACCGGCCTATCTGCACGGCAGGTTGTGGGAGAAGGATCCGGCACGGCGCGGGGCACCGGCCCCCTTCGGGCTGGTCCGGCACGATCCGCCGGTCGACCTCACCGACGAGGAGTACCCGGTCCGGCTCACCACCGGACGCCGGCTCGACTCCTACAACACCGGGGTGCAGAGCGGTGGTTACGCCTCCCCGCTGCGGCGCGGCGAGTACATCGAACTGTGCCCCGAGGACGCCGAACGGTACGGGGTCGCGGTCGGCGAGGAGGTCCGGGTGTCCTCGCGGCGGGGCTCGGTGGTGGCCCCGGTCTGGGTCGACACCGCGCTGCGCCCCGGCCTCGCCTTCATGACCATGCACTTTCCCGACGAGGTGGACACCAACCAGCTGACGATCGAGGCCAACTGCCCGATCGCGGGGACGGCGGAGTTCAAGGCGTCGGCGATCCGCATCGAGAAGCTCCCGGTCGCGACCATCGTGAGGTGACCCAGTGGACCTGCACTTCGGCGACAGCAAACCGACGGACGAGGAACGGGCGGCCGTCGACGCCCTGCTGGGCCCCCCGGAATCCTCCTGGGAGGGCGCCGACCGTTGCGACGCGGACCTGAGGTGGGCGCGCGGCGGCCGGGAGGCCCGGGACCGCCGCGACCTGCTGCTGCCGGGGCTGCACGCGATCAACGACCGGGTCGGCTGGATCAGCGCGGGCGCCCTCGACTACCTGTGCCGCCGCCTGACGGTCCCGCCGGCCGAGGCCTACGGCGTGGCCACCTTCTACGCGATGTTCTCCGTCACCCCCCGCCCTGCGACCGTCCTGCACGTCTGCACGGACCTGGCGTGCACGGCGGCCGGGGCGTCCGCGCTGTGCGCCGGGGCGGAGGAGAAGCTGGGCGCTGGCGTGCACGTCGAGCGCGGCCCCTGTCTGGGGCTGTGCGAGCGGGCCCCGGCCGCCCTCGCCATCCGGGCCGGGGAAACGGTGCGTACGGCGGTGGCGGCGCCGGCGACCGTGGCCACGGCCGTCCTCGCGGCCACCACGCCCGACTCGGCACCGCAGGAGCCACCGGCCGCGTCGGCCGTGCCGCAGGCGGGCCAGGAAGGCCTCGTCCTGCTCCGGCGGGTCGGCGTGGTCGACCCGGCGTCCCTGGACGACTACCGTGCGCACGGCGGCTACACCGCCCTGCGCCGGGCCTTCGCGCTCGGTCCCGCCGGCGTCATCCGCGAGGTCACCGACTCCGGCCTGGTCGGGCGCGGCGGCGCCGCCTTCCCCACCGGCCGCAAGTGGCAGGCCACGGCGTCCCAGCCGGACCGGCCGCACCACCTCGTCTGCAACGCCGACGAATCCGAGCCGGGCACCTTCAAGGACCGCGTGCTCCTGGAGGGCGACCCGTACGCGCTGGTGGAGGCGATGACCGTCGCGGCGTACGCGATCGGCGCGCACCGGGGCTTCGTCTACGTCCGCGGCGAGTACCCGCGAGCGACCCGGCGTCTGCGGCACGCGATCGGCCAGGCGCGCGCCCGGGGCTTCCTCGGCGACGACGTCCTCGGCCAGGGCTTCGCCTTCGACATCGAGATCCGGCGCGGTGCCGGGGCGTACATCTGCGGTGAGGAGACGGCCCTGTTCAACTCCATCGAGGGGTACCGGGGCGAGCCCCGCTCGAAGCCGCCGTTCCCGGTGGAGAAGGGGCTGTTCGGGAAGCCGACGGTCGAGAACAACGTGGAGACGCTGGTCAACGTGCTGCCGATCCTGACCATGGGCGCCCCGGCGTACGCGGCGATCGGCACCGCGAAGTCCACCGGCCCGAAGCTCTTCTGCGTGTCGGGGAGCGTGGCCCGCCCCGGGGTCTACGAGCTGCCGTTCGGCGCCACGCTCGGCGAGCTGCTCCGGCTCGCCGGAGTCCGGGAGGACCTGCGGGCGGTGCTGCTCGGCGGGGCGGCCGGCGGCTTCGTACGGCCCGACGAACTGGGCATCCCGCTCACCTTCGAGGGCACCGCACAGGCGGGCACCACACTCGGCTCCGGTGTGGTGATGGCCTTCGACGGCACCGTGCCGCTCCCCCGGCTCCTGCTCCGGATCGCCCAGTTCTTCCGGGACGAGTCCTGCGGTCAGTGCGTGCCGTGCCGGGTGGGCACGGTCCGGCAGGAGGAGGCACTGCACCGGATCGTCGCGCGCACCGGCGCCGGGGCGGCCGACGACATCGCGCTGCTGCGCGAGGTCGGCCGGGCGATGCGGGACGCCTCGATCTGCGGTCTGGGCCAGACCGCCTGGAACGCCGTGGAATCCGCCATCGACCGTCTGGGAGCGTACCGATGACCGTCACACCGCTGGGGATCCCGCGCCGGCTCCTCGAGTTCACGATCGACGGCGATCAGGTCCGGGCCCCGGAGGGCTCGACGATCCTGGAGGCCTGCCGGGCGGCCGGCACGGACGTCCCGACGCTCTGCGAGGGCGACACCCTGCGCCCGAAGAACGCCTGCCGGGCGTGCGTGGTCGAGGTGGAGGGCGCCCGGACCCTGGTGCCGGCCTGTTCGCGGAAGGCCGAGCCGGGGATGGTGGTGCGCACCGGCACCGAGCGCGTCCGGCACAGCCGCAGGATCGTCCTGGAGCTGCTGGCCTCCTCCGTGGACCTGTCGACGACCCCACGGGCAGCCGAGTGGATCAAGGAGTACGAGGCGAGACCGGACCGCTTCGGCCCCGGCGCGGCCCGGCTGGACGAGGAGCCCCGGGTCGACAACGATCTGTACGTACGCGACTACGGCAAGTGCATCCTCTGCTACAAGTGCGTGGACGCCTGCGGCGACCAGTGGCAGAACAGCTTCGCGATCTCGGTCGCCGGGCGCGGCTTCGACGCCCGGATCGCCGTGGAGCAGGACGCCCCGCTGACCGACTCGGCCTGTGTGTACTGCGGGAACTGCGTGGAGGTGTGTCCCACCGGGGCGCTGTCGTTCAAGTCGGAGTTCGACATGCGGGCGGCGGGCACCTGGGACGAGTCGCGGCAGACGGAGACGACCACGGTGTGCGCGTACTGCGGTGTGGGCTGCAACCTCACGCTCCATGTGCAGGACAATGAGATAGTCAAGGTCACCTCGCCGCACGACAACCCGGTGACCCACGGCAATCTCTGCATCAAGGGCCGTTTCGGCTACCAGCACGTACAGAACCGGGGCTGATCAGACCATGGGACGAGTCACGGAACGACGCAAGGTCCTCCGGATCCGGGACGGAGCGGTCTCCGCCCGGCCGGACACGCTCGTCGCCGAGGAACCGCTGGAGATCAGGCTCAACGGGAAACCGCTGGCCGTCACGATGCGCACGCCCGGCGACGACTTCGCGCTCGCGGCCGGGTTCCTGGTGAGCGAAGGCGTCCTGGCGACCGCCGACGACCTGCAGAACATCGTCTACTGCGCGGGGGCGACGGTGGACGGCTCCAACACCTACAACGTGGTCGACGTACGGACCACGCCCGGGGTCGAGCTCCCCGACTTCACCCTGGAGCGGAACGTCTACACCTCCTCGTCCTGCGGCCTGTGCGGCAAGGCGAGCCTCGACGCGGTGCGTACGACGGCCCGCTGGCCGATCGCCGACACTCCCCCGGTCCGGGTGGAACCCCGGCTGCTCGCGAGCCTCCCCGACCGGCTCCGCGCGGCCCAGCAGGTGTTCGACCGGACCGGGGGGCTGCACGCGGCGGCCCTGTTCACCGAGGACGGGGAGCTGGTGGACGTCCGTGAGGACGTCGGCCGGCACAACGCGGTCGACAAACTGGTCGGACGGGCCCTGCAGAACGGCGGCCTGCCGCTCTCCCGGGCGATCCTGCTGGTCTCCGGCCGGGCCTCCTTCGAACTTGCGCAGAAGGCGGTGATGGCGGGCATCCCGATGCTGGCGGCGGTCTCCGCGCCGTCCTCGCTGGCGGTGGACCTGGCGGCGGAGACCGGTCTGACCCTGGTCGGCTTCCTGCGGGGTCCGAACATGAACGTGTACGCGGGCGAGGACCGCATCGCCCTGCGGGCCGCGACCTCCCAGGGCTGAACCGGTTCCCCGCGGCACGGCGGCGGGGCCCCGACCGGCGGGGAGCGCCCCCTGCGCCGCAGGGGCCCCGCCTCAGCCTGGTTCCGCGACGCCCGCCGCGGCCTCGGCGAACGCGGCGATCAGCGGGGAGCGGCGGCCGGCCGCCCACGCCAGCAGCACCTGGTCGGGTTCGGCGTCGGTGACCGGGACGTAGGCGATGTCGGGACGGGAGTACTGCTGGGCGACCGAGCGCGGCACCATCGTGATGGCGGTGCCGGCGGCCACGCACTCGAACTTCTCCTCGATGGTGCGCAGCGGCAGGTCGCCGGGGAGCGGGTCGTTGTAGCGCACCCACTGCTCGCCCTGGAGGTCGGCCAGTGAGATCTCCTGCTTCCCGGCCAGCCGGTGCCGGTCCGGGAGCATGGCCACCCGGGGCTCGCTGTACAGCGGGCGCAGTTCGAGTCCGTCCGGCCGGACCGGCTGCCGTACGCAGGCGATGTCGACGGTGCCCTGGAGGATCAGTTCCTCCTGGTCGTCCCACTCGACCCGGCAGGCCTTGGTCTCGACGTCCGGGTGGGCCGCGGTGAAGGCACGCAGGGCCCGGGTGACGACGACACCGGCGCGGAACCCGACGACCAGACGGCGCCGGCCGCGGGCGGCCTGGAGGACGCGGCGCCGGGTGCCGGCGGCGACCGCCAGCAGCTGCCTGGCGTCGTCGAGCAGCTGACGCCCGGCGTCGGTCAGGGTCACACCGTGGCTGTCGCGGACGAACAGCTCGGCGCCCAGGTCCTTCTCCAGCGCGCGGATCTGGCGGCTGAGCACCGGCTGGGCGATGTGCAGGCGCTCGGCCGCCCGGCCGAAGTGGAGGAGGTCGGCGACCGCCACGAAGTAACGGACCTTGCGCAGATCCAGGTCCATGCCCACGCCTCCCGGCCGGTGACGACGATGTCTTCAGGGTATCGCCACCGACGAAAGAGGTCTTGGACGGCGGCTGCCGAAAGGTCGCAGGCTGGAAGCGTCCGAACGGGACGGAACAGCAGCTCGGAAGGGGCCGGTCATGGATCTGCAGGGTCAGCGCGTGGTTGTCGTCGGGGGTACGTCGGGCATCGGGCTCGCGGTCGCGCAGGGCGCGGCGCGGGAAGGCGCTCACGTGGTGGTCGCCTCGCGCCGTCAGGAGAACGTGGACGCGGCGCTGAAGGTGCTGCCCGAGGGGGTCGAGGGGCGGGTGCTGGACGCCACGGACGAGGAGGCGGTGCGCGGCTTCTTCGCCGCGGTCGGCGGCTACGACCACCTGGTGTTCACGGCGGGTGACGCGCTGCTGCTGGAGACGGTGGCCGGGACGAGTGTCGAGGCGGCCCGGCGTTTCCTGGACACCCGGCTGTTCGGTGCGTACACGGTGGTGAAGCAGGGCGTCGGGTCGATCCGTCCGGGCGGTTCGGTGGTGCTGACGACCGGGACGGCGGGGCAGCGGCCGCTGCCGGGGTCGAGTGTCGCGTCGGCGCTGTGCGGGGCGATGGAGTCGCTGACGCGGGCGCTGGCCGTGGAGCTGGCGCCGGTGCGGGTCAACGTGGTCTCGCCGGGAGTGGTGCGCACCGAGCTGTGGCGGACGCTGCCGGAGGCGACGCGCCAGGAGCTGTACCGGTCGTCCGCCGAGTCGCTGCCGGTGGGGCGGATGGGCGAGCCGGCGGATGTGGCGGAGGCGTACCTGTACCTGATGCGGGGGGGATACAGCACCGGGTCGGTGGTGGTCGTGGACGGAGGCGGGTCGCTGGTCTGAGCGGTCAGGCGGGGGTGAGGCGTACGTCGGCCGCGGTCACGACCGTGCCCAGGCGCGGGAAGTCGAGCCGGACGGAGGCGTCGTGCTCGGCGGCGGTGAGGGCGGCCATGGCGTCCGCCACGAAGACGAGGTCGTAGCCGAGGTCGGCGGCGGCACGGGCGGTGGACTCGACGCCGAGGTTGGTGGCGATGCCGCCGAACACCAGACGGGTGACGCCGAGCCGGCGCAGCCGGGCGTCGAGTTCCGTGCCCTGGAAGCCGCCGATGGTGTGCTTGACGATCTCCAGGTCCCCTTCTCTGCGGAGTCCGGCCACCAGCCCGCTGCCCGGCGGCTGGTCGGCGAGCGCGGGCCGTTCCACGCGGAGCAGCACGACGGGTGCGCCGGCCGCCCGGAAGGAGTGGGCCAGTTCCTCGGCGGTGCGCAGGACGTCGGTGCCCTTGCGGGGCTCCAGGGGCAGCGCGACGATGCGGTCCATCAGGTCGACGAGGACGAGAGCGGTGCGCGCCGGGTCGAGCGCCAGGGGTGCGGTCATGACGGAACGTTAGCCGTCATCAGCCGTCCGTACCGGAAATCCGGATCAACAGGCCCATGACCTGGTCGCGTCCGCCGACGTGTCCGCTCAGCGGCCGGAGGTCCCGGTGCGCACCGGCGGCCGTGGCGTCGCCACGGGGGCGGCAGGGGGCGCGGCCTCCGCCTCCTGGGCCTCCGGGTCATGGGCGCGGCGCTTGGCGATGACCGCGCACACCATGAGCTGCATCTGGTGGAACAGCATCAGCGGCAGCACGGCCAGCGAGGCGTGGGCGCCGAACAGGACACTGGCCATGGGCAGCCCGGACGCGAGGGACTTCTTGGACCCCGCGAACTGGATGGCGATCCGGTCCCCGCGGCCGAAGCCGAGCGCCCTGGCGCCGTACCAGGTCAGCAGGAGCATCACGGCGAGCAGTACGGCCTCGACGGCGAGCAGCCCGGCCAGCCGGACGGCGCTGACCTGGTGCCAGATGCCGCGGACCATGCCCTCGCTGAACGCGGTGTAGACGACGAGCAGGATCGACCCGCGGTCGACCAGGCCGAGGATCTTCTTGTGCCGGGCGATGAACTTCCCGGCCCACGGGCGCAGCAGCTGTCCGGCGAGGAACGGCACCAGCAGCTGGAGGACGATCTTGACGATCGAGTCGGCGGAGAAGCCGCCTCCGCCGCTGCCGAGCAGTGCGGCGGCGAGCAGCGGGGTCAGGACGATCCCGATCAGCGAGGAGAAGGACCCGGCGCATATCGCGGCGGGCACGTTGCCCCGGGCGATCGAGGTGAAGGCGATCGACGACTGGATGGTCGAGGGCACCAGGGTGAGAAAAAGGAGCCCCTGGTAGAGCGGATGGGTGAGCAGCACGGGCACCAGGCCGCGGGCGGCCAGTCCGAGCACCGGGAAGACCACGAAGGTGCAGACCAGGACCGTGACGTGGAGCCGCCAGTGCCGCAGTCCGTCGACGGCCTCCCGGGTGGACAGCCGGGCGCCGTAGAGGAAGAACAGAAAGGCGATCGCGGCCGTGGAGGCGCCGGAGGCCACGTCGGCGGCCGTGTCCCGGGCCGGGAGGAGCGCCGCGAGGCCCACCGTCCCGAGCAGCAGCAGGACGTACGGGTCGATCGGCATCCAACGGGGCCAGCTCAGGCGTTTCACGGTGCTCCACTTGCGGTCGGTCCACGGTGTCGGCCGGCGCGTGCGCCGGGCTGTCGCTGGAGGCCGGAAGGCCCCTCCCCATCGTCCTCCTCCGAAAGGTGATCGGGAATCCGGTATACCACTCTGACTGCCATCGCGTTCCGCGATAGCATGTCGGAGTGTACGAACCTTCGCAGCTGCGGACCTTCCTCGCGGTGGCCCAGACCCTCAGCTTCACCCAGGCGGCCCGCCGGCTGGGACTGCGCCAGTCGACGGTCAGCCAGCACGTCCGCCGTCTGGAGGACGCGGCCGGCCGCCAGCTGTTCTCCCGGGACACGCACTCGGTGGAACTGACCGAGGACGGCGAGGCGATGCTCGGCTTCGCCCGCCGGCTCCTGGAGGTGCACGAGCAGGCGGCGGCCTTCTTCACGGGTACCCGGGTCGGCGGCCGGCTCCGCTTCGGCGCGTCGGAGGATTTCGTCCTCACCCGCCTGCCGGAGATTCTGGAGGGGTTCCGCCACGACCACCCCGAGGTGGACCTGGAGCTGACGGTGGAGCTGTCGGGCACCCTGCACGAGCAGCTGGCCGCCGGGAAGCTGGACCTGGTACTGGCGAAGCGGCGCGCGGAGGATCCGCTGGGCGAGCTGGTCTGGCACGACGACCTGGTGTGGATCGGCGCGGAACGGCTCCGCGTGGACCCCGACCGCCCGGTCCCGCTGATCGTCTATCCCCCGCCGGGCATCACCCGCACCCTGGCCCTGGAGGCCCTGGAACGCCAGGGCCGCCCGTGGCGCATCGTCTGCACGAGCGGCAGCCTGAACGGGCTGATCGCGGCGGCCAGGGCGGGCCTGGGCGTGATGGCCCACTCGAGGGGCCTGATCCCCCCGGGCCTGTTCCGCGTCCCCGACCGGGCGGACCTCCCGGATCTGGGCAAGGTCGACTTCGTCCTGGTGCACGGCCCCAGGCGGTCACCGGCCCAGTCCGCGGCGGACGCGCTGGCCGCCGCGATCCTGGCCAGTGGCACCCACCTCAGGCGCCCCTGACCGGCGGCGCCCCGGGCCCTCCGTGGCCGGCACCCACTCCAGCCGTCCCGGCGCCCCGCTCGGGCATGCGCACAGATGCGCGGTATCACGCGGCACGGGCGCCGAGCACCGCCTGGCCGAGGTCGCCCGCACCGGCGCCGGCCGGCCGGGCTGCTCGCCTCCGGGGCGGCCTGCATCGACGTCGGGCACCGGTCCGAGGTGCTGGGATTCTCGAAGTCCGCGGTGCTGTGGATCACCACCACACCGGCCGCGATGCACGCCGTGGGCCAGGCGCTGGCGAGGCACGACGAGGCGGCTCCTGATGGGCCGCCCCGACACCGGGGTTCGCGCTGGTGGGTGTCGGCACCGGCCGCGTGTCACCGACGGTCGCGGGCGCGGCGCCGACGGCGGGTGGTGCGGCGAACACCGTCCGGCGGCTGGGGTACGCGCTCGGGGTCGCCGTCTCCGGGAACCGTGGTGAGGGCACGGATGACCCGTGCGCGGGCGGCGCGGGGGCCGACAACGGACCCGGTCAGGCAGTCGCCGGAGGACACGGCCCTGCCGCGGGGCCGACCGGCCGGTAACCGGCCAGGGGCGGTAACCGGGTCGTACAGATTCAGTGGAGATTACGGAGGCGGAACTTACTCTGCCGTAGGTATTCTGTCCGACCCTTCCCCATGTGAGCGCATTTTCCAGGCCCTGACGGGCGCATACGAGCGCAATGCTCGATTTCGCACCCCCTCCCGAACGGTTCTCCGGTGGGGTAGCTTTCACGGCGCTGTGCGGAGCGTGACTGGGGAGCGAGAAGCGGGAGCGGGGTTTGCGCGAGTTCACCAACCCGCCGTTGGCGTCGACGCCGCCGGTGGGCGGTCTGGCCGACTGCGTGTTCGAGCATGCCCTGACGGACCCGCTGCACATCGCCCTGGGCCGCAAGGACGACCTCGGAAACTGGCGTGATGTGACCTCCGCCGAGTTCCGCGACGAGGTCCTGGCCCTCGCCAAGGGCCTGCTGGCACGCGGCATCCGGTTCGGCGACCGGGTCGCGATCATGTCCCGCACCCGCTACGAGTGGACGCTGTTCGACTTCGCCCTGTGGACGATCGGCGCCCAGGTCGTGCCGGTCTACCCCACGTCGTCGGCCGAACAGTGCTTCTGGATGCTGTACGACGCCGAGTGCACGGCCGCGATCGTGGAGCACGAGGACCACGCGATGACGATCGCCACCGTCATCGACCGGCTGCCGCAGCTGCGCCAGCTGTGGCAGCTGGACTCCGGCGCGGTGCAGGAGCTGTACGACGCGGGCGCACACCTGGAGGACGAGGTCGTGCACCGGCACCGGCAGGCGGTCACCCCGGACTCGGTCGCCACGATCATCTACACCTCGGGCACCACCGGCCGGCCGAAGGGCTGTGTCCTCTCGCACGGCAACTTCATGTACGAGGCGGACACGGTCGTCGGCCGCTGGGAGTCGGTGTTCCGTGCGAAGAAGGGTGAGGAGGTCTCCACCCTGCTCTTCCTGCCGCTCGCGCACGTCTTCGGCCGCATGGTCGAGGTGGCCGCGATCCGGCACGGCGTCCGCTTCGGCCATCAGCCGCAGCTGAACGCCGCCGCGCTGCTGCCCGACCTGGCCGCGTTCCGGCCGACGTTCATCCTTGCCGTGCCGTACATCTTCGAGAAGGTGTTCAACGCGGCCCGGCGCAAGGCGGAGAAGGAGGGCAAGGGCGGCCCGTTCGGGAAGGCCGTCGAGATCGCCGTGAAGTACGCCGACGCCGTCGAGGCGAAGGCGTGGGGCACCGGAGCCGGCCCGTCGGCGTCACTGCGGGTGCAGCACCAGGTCTTCGACAAGCTCGTCTTCGCCAAGGTGCGGGCGGCGATGGGCGGCCGGATCCGCAACGCGATGTCCGGCGGCTCGGCCATGGACCGCAGGCTCGGCCTGTTCTTCGCCGGCGCGGGCGTGCAGATCTACGAGGGTTACGGCCTGACCGAGTCGACGGCGGCCGCCACCGCCAACCCGCCCGAGCGCACCCGCTACGGCACGGTCGGCCAGGCCATCCCGGGCACCGCCGTGCACATCGCGGACGACGGCGAGGTGTGGCTGCACGGCGACAACGTCTTCCAGGGCTACCTCAACAACCAGAAGGCCACCGACGCATCCCTGCACGATGGCTGGCTGGCAACCGGCGACCTGGGCGTTCTCGACGAGGACGGCTATCTGACCATCACCGGCCGCAAGAAGGAGATCCTCGTGACCTCCGGCGGCAAGAGCGTCTCCCCCGGTGTCCTGGAGGAGCGGGTGCGCGACCATCCGCTGGTCAACCAGTGCATCGTGGTGGGCAACGACCGCCCCTACATCGCCGCTCTGATCACCCTGGACACCGAGGCCGTCGAGCACTGGCTGCAGATGCGCGGCAAACCGCCGATGTCCGCGGCCCAGCTGGTGCGCGACGACGACCTGGAGACCGAGGTGCGGCGCGCGGTGGTGGCCGCCAACACCCTGGTCTCACAGGCCGAGTCGATCCGTACCTTCCGTATCCTCGCCCAGCCGTTCACCGAGGAACACGGCCTGCTGACCCCGTCGTTGAAGCTCAAGCGCAAGGCGATCGAGAACGCCTACGCCAACGAGGTCGAGGCCCTCTACCGGGCCTGAGGGACCATCGGCCGGCACCTGATGTCGATCCGGAGGACCTGGTCGGATCCGTCGGGCTCGTCGCCCCTGTTGTCGCAGCCGGTGGTGGACAGCCACAGCCAGACCGCCCGGCACCTCGGTCACGGTGGAGCGCTCGGGTACGGGCCCGGAGCAGGACCAGGGTGAGCGCGTCCTCGCCGCCGAGGGTGTGACCGGTCACTTCGAGTGCCGTCTCCACGACCTGGTGACCAGGGCTTCGCCCGACCTTTTCATCGGATGTCTGCCGGACAGCGGGTTCCGGCCGCTTGCCTTCGGGCCTCATCTCGCCCATGGGCACGTACCTGCTTTCGTGAGGTCGGAGGTCGCAGAGCGCAGACAGCGGCAGGAACGGGCCGCGGTCAATGGTCCGGACCCGTAAGGTCGGATGCATTTCCGGCCAATCTCCGTCTCGGGAGGCCGACTCGGCGCACGGTTCCGGCGGATTCCGGGCTCAGGAATGCATCACGGCCGGTGATCGTTGACGATGGGGGTACCACCTGTCGACAACCTAAGGATCGAGAGCTCGTGAGCAGCAAGGTCCCCCCGAAAATCCTCAACAACGGCATCGAGATGCCCCAGCTGGGCTTCGGTGTGTGGCAGGTGCCCGACGACGAGGCCGAGCGGGCCGTCGCCACGGCACTGGAGGCCGGGTACCGCAGCATCGACACAGCGGCGATCTACGGCAACGAGGAGGGCACCGGCAAGGCCATCGCCGCCTCCGGTGTGCCTCGCGAGGACATCTTCGTCACCACCAAGCTCTGGAACGCCGACCACGGGTACGACGCCACCCTGCGCGCCTTCGACGCGTCGCTGGCGAAGCTGGGTCTGGACCACCTGGACCTGTACCTCATCCACTGGCCGCTGCCGACCCGGGGCAAGTACGTCGACTCCTACCGGGCGTTCGAGAAGCTGCTGGCCGACGGCCGGGTCCGGGCGATCGGCGTCTCGAACTTCCTCCCGGAGCACCTGGAGCGGCTGATCGAGCAGACGTCGGTCATCCCGGCGGTCAACCAGATCGAACTGCACCCGCACCTGCAGCAGCACGCGGCCCGGGAGTTCCACGATGAGCAGGGCATCGCCACCGAGGCCTGGTCGCCGCTCGGCCAGGGCAAGGGCCTGCTGGAGGTGCCCGCGATCGTCGCCATCGCGCAGAAGCACAACCGCACCCCGGCCCAGGTCGTGCTGCGCTGGCACATCCAGCTGGGCAACGTGGTGATCCCGAAGTCGGTCACACCGTCCCGGATCAAGGAGAACATCGAGGTGTTCGACTTCAGCCTGGACACCGAGGACCTCGCGGCGATCAGCGCGCTCAACGAGGACCGCCGCATCGGCCCCGACCCGGCCACCTTCGACGTGGGCTGATCCGCAGCCCGCCGCGCAGCGCACCGGCCGTCCCGCCGTGTTCACGGCGGGACGGCCGTCCGCGTTCCCCGACGCCCGTGCGGGGACCGTCAGTCGGAGTGCATGTCCGCGTGGACGACCTCGAACTCCTCCAGGGCGATCACGGTCACATGCGCCTTGGCCACGTCCTGTCGCCGCGCGGCCGCCTGGCCGCCGCGGGACGCGGCCATCGAGGCGCGGTCGACGAAGAGCACACCGGCCAGGCCCCGGCCCAGCTCCCGGTCCACGAACAGGGCGCACCGCGCGAACCCGGGCAGCGTCTCCAGGCGGGGTATCGCCGACGCGCGGAACGTCTCGACGAACAGGTCCGCGTCGGACGGGTCGAACTCCACCCTGGTCGTCCGCACTCCGCCGCCCACCCTCGGCGGCTGCGCCGAGCGGAAGACGGCCACCTCGTAGTTCTCGACGGTGACGGTGCCCGCGAACGGCTCCAGCATCGGCCCGCGCCGCTCGCGCATCACCTGGTCGCTGTTGCGCCGTGCCTCCTCGGAGCCCCACCAGCTCACCGCCAGCAGCTTGCCCAGCTCCCGGTCGACGAAGACGCCCGCACCCCGGTACCCGGGGCGCTCCTCCAGCAGACTGCGCCCCTCGCTGTTCAGCGCCCGGACGGCCGCGTCGATCCGCGCCGGATCGCCGGTGACGTACACGGTACGTACGAACATGACCCCTCGTCTCCCAGGAGCCACCGGAGCCACCACCCAACCCGCGCGCGGCTCCTGCGTAAATGTTCGGAATGTCCTGCACCACCAGTGTTCCCCGGGGCTCATTCGCTCGCAATGCATGACAATTCCCCGAGTTCACACTCAGGGGTTGACGCGGACATGCAGCTGGGGCCACCTTGTACGGCACCCGGTCAGGAAACTTTCCTAACAGAAGGGGACCCCCACAGTGCGCATCCGAACACTGACCCTCGCCGCGGCCTCCGGGGCCGCACTGCTGGCCGCCGGAGTGCTTCCCGCGAGCGCGTCCGGCGCCACCGTCCCGAAGTCCGCCCAGGAGGGCTCGGTCAGCGCGGCCGACCTGCTCGCCAAGGTGACCTCCTGCTCCCAGATCTCCAACGGCAAGTACCGGACCGACGACGAGACCTCGGCCACGGTCCCCGTGTGCGGCAAGAACGGCGCGGTGTTCTGGAAGTCCGACATGGACATCGACTGCGACGGCCAGCGCACCACCAACTGCAACGAGGACCGCGATCCCTGGTACCAGGACGACACGGCCTTCCACCAGTCCGACGGCAGCCCACTGAAGGCGGAGACCCTGCCCTACGTGGTGGTGCCCAGCTCCAGCAGCATATGGAACTACTCCAGCGCCGGCATCAAGGGCGGCGGCGTGGTGGCCGTCATCTACAACAACAAGGTGGAGTACGCGGTGGTCGGCGACACCGGCCCCACGCAGATCATCGGCGAGGCGTCCTACGCCACCGCCAAGGCCCTGGGCATCGACCCCGACCCGGAGACCGGCGGCGCCGACTCCGGGGTGACCTACATCCTGTTCAAGAACTCCAAGGTCTCCCCCATCGAGAGCCACAGCGCGGCGGTGTCTCTAGGTGACCAGTTGGCGAAGCAGTTCCTGAGCGCCAACTGACAGGCCGGGAGCGGGCTGGTCCCGGACAGGCCGGGACCAGCCCTGGACAGGTCAGTTGGGCTGCCCCAGCGGCCGTACGACGAGGGTGTTGACGTCCACGCCGGCCGGCTGCCGGATCGCCCACACCACCGAGTCGGCGATCTGGTCGGCGGTCAGCAGAAGACCGGGCGGCAGGCTGCCGTTGGCCTCCCAGAACGGGGTCTCCACCCGGCCCGGCGCGACCAGCGTGACGCCGATGCCGAAGTCGGTGACCTGGCGGCGGGTGTTCTCCGCGAGCCCGGTGACCGCCCACTTGGTCGCGCCGTACAGGTTGCCGGGCGTGTTCACGAACCCGGCGACGCTGCCGACCAGCACGATCCGGCCCCGGCTCGCCTTCAGGGCGTCGACGGAGGCCCGGATCAGCAGGGCGGGGCCGAGGACGTTGGTGAGGATCATCTCGGGCCAGCCCGCCGGGTCGCCGTCCACCACGGTGTCATGGGTGGCGAAGCCTGCGTTGGCGACGACCGTGTCGAGCCTGCCGTACGTCTTGAGCGTGCGCTCGACCGCCGCCTGCACGTCGGCGTACTCGGCGGTGTCCCCCACGACGGTCAACAGGCCGTCCGGGTCGCCGAGTTCGCGGGCGAAGGCGCGCAGCCGCCGCTCACCGCGGCCGGTGACGGCCACCCGGTGACCGGCGTCGAGCAGTTGCCGTGCGACGGCGGCGCCGATGCCGCTGCCGCCACCGGTGACGAGCGCGACCGGAGAGTCGGTCATGATGTTTCCCCCTGGTGACTGGACGATCGACCCGGAGTCCATCACTTCGAGTGCTCTCGATGTCAACCGCCGTTCGCGTCACGGGCGTTGCTCAATCCGGCACCGCGGCTTCCCGAAGCCTCCGGGCCGACGCGGCCCGCCGCCGCTGGACGGGCCGTACCGCCGTGTGCACGGTGCGGGCGCCCAGGACGAACACGTCCGGCCTGCGGTGCGCGCTCGCCGGGTCCGCCGGGTCGAGGAGGCGGTCCAGGGTGGCACGGTCATCGGCGTCAAGCCCTTCGCCGACCGTGTCCCGCAGCCGGGAGAGGATCTCGGTCACGTAGGCGCGGGCCTTGCCGGAGGCAGGGGCGGGCAGGTCGATGAGGAAGGTGCGGCTGCGGGCGTACCTGAGACCGGCGGAGCCGAGCAGCGCGGGCCAGTCCTCGGGCTCGGCGACGGTTCCCGCCAGGTCGGCGCGCATCCGCGCGAACCACTCCTCCTGGAGCGCGTCCAGCCGTGCCTGGAGCCCGGGCCGTCCGAAGCCGAGGTCACGGGGCAGGAAGCGGCTGGGCAGCCCCCCTTCGAGGATGGCCAGGGTGCCACCCGGGGCCAGCCGCTCGCCGAAGGCGGTGAGCGCCGCCCGCTGGTCGCCGAGGTGGTGCAGGCTGTGCCCGGCCCACAGGAGGTCCGCCGGGTACTCCAGCTTGTCCAGCACGCCGGGGAGTTCACCGGCGAGGACGCCGAAGCGGTCCGCGACGCCCAGGCGCGCCGCGCGGGCCGTGGCCCGGTCCAGGAGCGGTTCGCTGCCGTCCACGGCCACCACCCGGGCGCCCGGGAAGGCCTCGGCGAACAGGCACGACACCACACCGGGCCCGCTGCCCGCGTCGACGATCAGCCCCGGCTCGGTGACCTCCGTGCCGAGCCAGCCCAGGGCGTTCTCGTAGAGCGGGGCGAACAGCTCCGCCTGCGATTCCAGGTGCGGGGCCATCTCGGCCCAGTCGATGTCCGTGTGGGAGTGCGGGTGGGCACGGCTGTCGGTGTGCTGGTGGTGGTGATCGTGCGCCATGGGAGCGGCCTCTCGTCCGGGTGCCGCCAGCCTGCGCCGACGTGCCCCCGAAGGCCAGTCCTGTTGCCGGGGCGGCAAAAAACAGGATGCGGACGGCAAGGCCGGCGGGCCACGATGGCCGGATGGACGACGAACTGGCCGAGCGCTTCGTGACCGACGGCTTCGTGAAGATCGAGGGCGCCGTCGCACCCCGTGTCGCCGAGGGCTGCGCCCGGCGGCTGTGGCGGGAGACGGGGTACGACGCCGAGGACCCTGCCACCTGGAAGGACCCGGTGGTCCGGGTCGGCGGCCTGGCCGACGGCCCGTTCGCCGCCGCACCCAACTCCCATGTGCTGCATGAGGCGTTCGACCTGCTGGTCGGTGAGCGGCGCTGGGACCCGCGCTACTCGCTGGGCGCCTTTCCGCTGAGGTTCCCGCACCGTGAGGAGCCGGACGACGCGGGCTGGCACATCGACACGAGCTTCATGCCGGAGGGTGCCACCGACTGGTACGCCAACCTGTGGTCCAGGGAGCGCGCCCTGCTGATGCTGTTCCTGTTCAGCGAGGTGACCGACCAGGACGCCCCGACCCGGATCCGGGTCGGCTCGCACCTGGACGTGCCCCGGATCCTGCAGCCCTACGGCGCCCGGGGTGCCACGCTGCGGGAGCTCGGCGCACAGGTGGCGGCGGCCTCCGCGCACCGGCCGGTCGCTCTCGCCACCGGCCGGCCGGGCGACGTCTACCTGTGCCACCCCTTCCTCGTCCATGCCGCGCAGCCGAACCACGGCACCCGTCCGCGCTTCCTGGCCCAGCCGCCGCTGTACCTGAACGCGCCCCTGGAGCTGGACCGCCCCGACGGGAACCACTCGCCGGTCGAGCGCGCCGTCCGCCGGGGCCTGGCCCTGGACTCCCGGGGCTGACCCCGGCGGACGGTCGCCGTCCCAGGACAGCGGCGGGCAGGCGTTCGCCATCAGCTGCTGGAACTGGGCGGAGAACCAGTGCCCGGACAGCGGCCCGTTGGGCAGCGCGCCCGAGGGGTTGATGCCGTTGCGGGCGTTGCCCGTGCAGGTCGGGCCGCACATCCGGTCGAAGCCCTTGCCCTCGTCGGCGACGGCGGTGCTGGACCCGTCGGACTGGCCCGGAGGCTTGATCCAGACGTAGGCGTCGATCCGGGTGACGGGGCTGGCCTGCGGACGCTCGCCGAGACCGGCTCCGGACCGGTTGCACCAGTTGCCGATGTGGATCCGGCGGTCGTAGCGCCCGCCGTAGACATAGGTGTCCACACTGGTCGTCGCGCCGGGTCCGGCCGGGCGGGCGCTGCCGCCCCGGCCGTTGCGGGAGGTGTCGGTCAGCATGCCGATGCCGGAGTCGAAGCCGACCGAGACCAGCGACTGGCGGACGGAGGTGCCGTTCACCGTGTCGTTGGCGGTGAAGTTGGTCTCCTTCAGGGCGCTGTGGCTTGCCGTGTCGGTGATGAAGCCGGCCACGTCGTCGGCGGTCGCGCCCGCGCTGGTGGCCGCCTGCCTGACGATGGCGGTCGCGGGGGCGAAGTTGTCGTCCCAGGCGAGCCGGCCGTGCTGCCCGGCGTCCAGATAGTCGCAGACGTGCGGGATCGCACCGAGCCTGGCGAGGGCGCGCTGCGGCCGCACCTGCTTGCCGGGCCCCCTCGCACGGGGCCCGGCACCTCTCGCACCGGCCGGAAGGCGCTTTCCGCTCACACCGGAACGGCCCCCGCCGCTCGACGGGTCCGGTCAGCGTACGACCAGCCGGTGCGCTCCCGGCGGGACCAGTTCGCCGACGACCGGGGCGCCCGGGACCTCGCCGGCGACGAGGAGGCCGCCGGAGGTCTGGGCGTCGGCGAGGAGGAGCCGGGTCAGGTCGTCGGTGTCGCCGAAGTCGGTGTACGGGGTGACCCATGCGAGGTTGCGGCGGGTGCCGCCGCTGATGTGTCCGGTGCGGGCGGCCTCCCGGGCACCGTCGAGGAACGGCACCGCGGCGGAGTCGACGACGGCCGTCACGTCCGATGCGCGGGCGAGCTTGTACAGGTGTCCCAGCAGGCCGAAGCCGGTGACGTCGGTGGCGCAGACCGCCCCCGCGGCCAGCGCGGCGCGGGCCGCGTCGCGGTTGAGCGCCACCATCGTCTCGATCGCCTGCGGGAAGACCTCGCCGGTCGCCTTGTGCAGGTTGTTGAGGACTCCCAGCCCCAGTGGCTTGGTCAGCGACAGTGGCGTCCCCGGCCGTCCCGCGTCGTTGCGCAGGAGGCGGTCCGGATCGACGGTGCCGGTCACCGCCATGCCGTACTTGGGTTCCGGATCGTCCACGCTGTGGCCGCCCGCCACGACACAGCCCGCCGCCGCGGCGATGTCCAGTCCGCCGCGCAGCACCTCTCGTGCCAGGTCGAACGGCAGCACGTCCCGGGGCCAGCACAGGAGGTTGACCGCCACGAGCGGGGTGCCGCCCATGGCGTAGACGTCGGAGAGCGCGTTGGCGGCGGCGATGCGGCCCCAGTCGTAGGGATCGTCGACCACCGGTGTGAAGAAGTCCGCCGTGGCGACGGCGGCGGTCGCCCCGGAGGTGCCCGGCAGCCGGACGACCGCCGCGTCGTCACCGGCTTCGAGCCCCACGAGCAGGTCGCCCCTCGCGACGCCGGGCGTCCCCGGGACCGTCAGCGCGGCGACGATCTCCTCGAGTTCGCCGGGGGGAATCTTGCAGGCGCAACCGCCGCCGTGGGCGTACTGCGTGAGCCGCGCGGGGCCCTGCTGCCGTGGCTCCTGGACACCGGTCCGGATGTCGGTCATGGGTGCATCAGTCCTTGCGGGTGAGGGGGAGCGCCGTGTGGCGCGTTGACTTGCCCGGGAATGCGACGGTTCGATGGCCCGACGGGGAGACGTAAGGGTGCCTGGTGGCCCTCCCGGTCCTCAAAACCGAGGTGTCCGAGCAACTCGGGCAGGCGGGTTCGATTCCCGTCCGTCTCCGCCGGCCGGCGCGTTCGGGCCCCGTCACCGGCCGTCCGGACCCGGTGCCGGGCAGCGGCGCAGCGCGGCGTCCACCCGCACGGTGTGACCGTGCCGGTCCAGGTGTTCCAGCAGCGGAACGGCGACCCGGCGCGTGGTGTCCAGCGCCCGGCGTGCCTGGCTGGTGGTGAACGGCTGCGCCAGCCGGGCGAGGACGGCCGCGGCCCGTACGTCCGCGTCCGGAAGCAGCACGATCCCCGGGCCGATCCGCAGCAGGGTTCCCGCGGCCTCGGCGGCCGCCAGCAGCTGGGGAGTGAGGCCGAGTTCGCGCAGCCGCCCGGCGTCCGGGGCGTGGAACGGAGCACGCGCGAGGTCCGCGCGTACGGCTGCCACCGCGGCCTCGGCCGCGGGCGGCAGGGTGGGGCCGCCGTGGCTGCCGTAGAGCCGGCCGTCGCGGTACCGCAGGGCGGGGCAGTGTGCCCGGAGCGCGTCGACGAGGCCGCGGTCCGGCAGAGCGAGCGTCCGGCGGGCCGCCTCCAGGGGCATGCCGGGTTCGAGGGGGTTGCGGACGGCGTACTCCTCGACCGCCTCGGCCAGGCGCTCGCGCAGCGCCGCCCAGTGGGCCGGGTCCGCCAGCCACTCCCCCGCGACCGGTTCGACGGGGGGCCGCACGCCCATGGCGAGCAGCTCGGAGCGGTGGATGAGACCGCGTCGGCGCAGTTCTCCCGCGCCGTCGGCGTGTTCGGCAACCGCCCCCAGTTCCCTGGCCCGGGCCGCCGCCGCACCGCGCCGGGCAAGCCGCGGCGGGCGGACGTCGAGCACGGTGACCCCGGCCGGGACACGGTGCAGCCCGGGGTCGCGCAGCAGCGCGACGTCGCCGACGCGCAGCGGCAGCGGTGCGGCCAGCCGCAGGCGTGCGGTGTCCGTGCCGAGCGGACGGACCATCACCGGCACCGCAGCGGAGCCCGCGTGCAGCGTGAGGTCGCGGGGCAGGTCGCGGGCCGCGTCGCCGCGCAGGCGTACGTCCGTGACGCCGGTGATCAGCCAGCGGTCCGGGGTGAGCAGCGCGTCCCCGCGACGCAGGTCCGCGGCGCCCGGCCCGGTCACGTTGACCGCCACCCGCGCGACCGCGCCGGCCTCCTGGCACTGCTCCTTGAGGCACTCCAGCCCGCGTACCCGCAGCGTCCGCCCGTCGCGGGCGAGCCGGAGCCGGTCGCCGACGCGCACGGTCCCCGCGCCGAGAGTGCCGGTGACGACCGTGCCGTGGCCGCGCACCGTGAACGCCCGGTCCACCCACAGCCGTACGTCCGCGGTGAGGTCGGGGGCGGGCAGGCCGCCGGTCATCCGGACCAGGGCGGCGCGCAGCGCGTCCAGGCCGGCACCCGTCACCGCGCTGACGGCCACACTCGGCACGGCACCGAGGGACGAGCGGGCGATCCGGGCGAGCGCCCCGGCGCGGGCCGCGTCCGGTGCGGCCAGGTCGCGGCGGGTGACGGCGAGGACGCCGTGCCGTACCCCGAGCGCGTCCAGGACGCACAGGTGCTCCTCGGACTGCGGTTGCCAGCCCTGGTCGGCGGCGACGACGAAGAGGACGGCGGGGACCGGGCCGACCCCGGCCAGCATGTTGCCCACGAGGCGTTCGTGCCCCGGTACGTCCACGAAGGCGATGTCACCCGCGCCGGGCAGGCGCGTCCACACGAACCCGAGGTCCAGTGTCATGCCCCGGAGCCGTTCCTCCGCCCAGCGGTCGGGCTCCATCCCGGTCAGGGCGCGCAGCAGCGCGGACTTGCCGTGGTCGACGTGTCCCGCGGTGGCGACGACGTGCACGGGTCAGCTCCCCGTCCCCGGCCCCGCCGCCCCGGACGGGACCTCGGCCAGGCGCACCGCCCGCGCCACGAGCGCGTCGGCCTCCGGCGGCAGCGCCCGCAGGTCCAGCAGGCAGCGGCCGTCCTCGACGCGGCCCATGACGGCGGGGTCGGTCGCGCGCAGCGGGGCCGCGTAGGCGGCGGGCAGCGAGACGGCGGCGCTCGGCAGCGTCACGCCCGGCGCGCCGCCGCCGCCGACCACCGCCTCGGTGTCGACGGCACGGCTGTCGAAGCCGTCCGCGCGCAGGCCCGCGGCGAGGTCCCGGGCGCGTTCCCGCAGCCGTACCGGGTCGGCGCGCAGGGCGGTGACCGTCGGGGGGAGGGGGCCGCGCACGGTCGCCTCCAGGGCGGCAAGGGTCAGCTTGTCCACCCGCAGGGCACGGGCCAGCGGGTGCCGGACCAGCCGCCGCACCAGTTCCGCGTCGCCGAGCACAAGCCCGCACTGCGGTCCGCCGAGCAGCTTGTCGCCGCTGGCGGTGACCAGGGACGCCCCGGCCCGCAGCCAGGTCGTCGCGTCGGGCTCGCCCGGCAGCGCGGGTTCCGGGGCGAGCAGTCCGGAGCCGATGTCGGCCACCACCGGCACGCCGAGCGGGGCCAGTTCGGCCACGGAGGTCTCCCGCGTGAAACCGGTGACCCGGAAGTTGGACGGGTGGACCTTCAGGACGAAGCCGGTCTCCGGACCCAGGGCCGCCGCGTAGTCGGCGGGTGTGGTGCGGTTGGTGGTGCCGACCTCGCGCAGCCGGGCGCCGGTGGCGACGAGCAGGTCGGGCAGCCGGAAGCCGTCCCCGATCTCCACCAGCTCGCCCCGGCTGACGACGATCTCCCGGCCCTGGGCGAGCACGGTCGCGGCCAGGACGAGCGCCGCCGCGCCGTTGTTGACCACGTGGGCGGCCTCGGCGGCCGGCACGGCGCGCAGCAGGGCGTCGAGTGCCGCTCGCCCCCGCCGGGAACGGGTCCCGGTGACGAGGTCGAGTTCGACGTCCGCGGTGCCGGACGCGGCCAGTACGGCGTCCCGGGCGGCCGGCGAGAGGGCGGCCCGGCCCAGGTTGGTGTGGAGCAGTACGCCGGTGGCGTTGACGACCGGGCGCAGGGCGCAGGCGGTGGCGGGGAGGGCGGCCACGGCACGGTCGGCGATCTCGTCGACGGGTACCTCGCCCGCCCGGGCCCGGGACTGCACTGCCGCGACCACGTCCTTGACCAGCTCCCGCCCGAGCCGCCGCGCCGCCGCGGTCAGCCGGGGATCGGCCAGCAGCACATCGGTACGCGGCAGTCCGCGCCGCCCGTCGACGGGCGCCCCGGCGTCCGCCTGCTCGCGCGCCATCCCGTGCACCTCCGCTCCGGCCCTGCTGACGGCAACCCGGCCAGGCTAGGTCGGCGACCGCTTCCGCGGCCCGCGCCGCACCGTGAGCGTCCCCTCCCTGACCTGCCCGGCTCATGCCCCCACCAGGATCGGCACCCGGCCCGCCGACCCGGATCGGACCGCGCCCAAAAACCGCGCCGCACCCCGAGCGGCCCACGCCCCCGCCGGGATCGGTGCCCGGTGCTGATCGTGACGGGGTCAGGCGTCGCCCTCGGACTCCTGGCGGGCGTCGAGGCGTTCGCGTTGTGGTTTCACCACGTACGCCGGGTCCTTCGTGGACGCGACGCCCGCCTCGAAGGTCCCGAACCGCTGGAACCCGCTGCCCGCCAGGAGCGCGAGGCCGCCGAGCGCGGCGGCGACCCGGCTGCGGCGGGCGAAGGTGAGGGCGGCGCACGCCCCGCCGATGGTCAGGTACTCCGACGCCCTGCGCATCCGGTGGGCGGCACCGTGGGTGAACGCCGAGGTCTCGAACTGCGGCCTGCGGTCGATGCGGTGGGCCGCCACGATCTCGATCGCGGCCCCGAGGAGAGCCAGCCGGCGGGCCGGGGCCGCCTCCGCCGGCGGGGCGCAGATCATCGCCAGACCGGCGCCGCTCGCCGCGGCGGACCCCGTGAAGACGAACGGCAGCTCCCGGTAGGCCTCGTGCCAGGCCGGCACCGCCGTCTGGGAGAGCAGCACGGCCGTGTACGAAGCGAGCGCGGGGGCGATCGCGGCCGCGGAGACGCCGCCGAGCCGGGCGGCCCACTTCACGGCGGTGGTGAGCCCCGCTCGGTCCAGCCAGGGCTTCGGCACGAGTTCGGCGATGCCGGCCAGGGAGCAGCCGGGGCCGTAGGACATCAGGATCCAGGTGCCCATCGACATCGGGGAACTCGGCTTCGCCACCCGCATCATGTGGTGGAAGCGCAGTGGCCGGCCGAGGTCACCGATGAGGAAGTAGCTGCTGGCGAGCAGGGCCCCGAAACTGCCGACCCGGCAGGACCTGCGCGTCTCGGGCCGCCCGGTCAGGTCGGCGCCGACGGCCAGCAGGGCGGCGCCCGCCGACAGGCCGCCGGCGAGGAGGTAGGCGGGGACCTTCCACTCCCAGACCGGCGGCTTCAGCACCGGGCGTCCGTAGTAGGAACGGAACTCCGCGCGCGGGACCATCGGCTCCTCGCCGGCGCCGCCCCCGCGGTGCTTCCCGCCCGCGCCGCGTCCGGTCATCGACGGCCTGCCTTGACGAACACCGAGGCGGACGCGGCCATCATCATCCCCGCCGCAACCGCCGCGTGCTTCCACATCGATCCCAGGTCGCGGGTGGTGACGACCGGGTCCGGTGGCAGCCCGTAGACCTCCGGCTCGTCGAGGAGCAGGAAGAACGCGCCGTCGCCGCCGACCCCGTCGTCGGGGTCACGGCCGTAGAGCCGGGCCTCGGGCACGCCTGCCTCGTGGAGCTGTTCCAGGCGGGCGTCGGCGCGCTCGCGCAGTTCGTCGAGGACGCCGAACTGGATGGAGTCGGTCGGGCAGGCCTTCGCGCAGGCCGGTTCCAGACCTCCCTTGAGCCGGTCGTAGCACAGGGTGCACTTCCAGGCCCGGCCGTCGTCGGGGCGGCGGTCGATGACGCCGTAGGGGCAGGCGGAGACGCAATAGCCGCAGCCGTTGCAGATGTCGGGCTGGACGACGACGGTGCCGAACTCGGTCCGGAAGAGCGCCCCGGTGGGGCAGACGTCCAGGCATCCGGCATGGGTGCAGTGCTTGCACACGTCCGACGACATCAGCCAGCGGAAGTCGGTGCGGGTCTCCGCGCCGCTCCCGGCGCCGGGCAGGTCGAAGCTCGGGAAGCCCAGGTCGACCGGCTCCGTGCCGAGTTCGGCGCCGGCACGGTGGCCCGCGTCCTGCAGCGCCTCCGCGACCACCTCGCGGGTGGTCTCCGTCCCGGACGGTCCGGTGGGCAGGCCGACCAGGCCGGAGTCCTGGTCGCCGAGGCGCAGGTCCTGCTCGATGAAGGCGACGTGCCGCCAGGTGCTGGCGCCGAGCGAGCCGGTGTTGTCGTAGGACATGCCGAGCAGGTCGAAGCCGTCCGTCGGGACACCGTTCCACTCCTTGCAGGCCACCTCGCACGCCTTGCAGCCGATACAGACGGAGGTGTCGGTGAAGAAACCGACCCGGGGCGGGTGGTCCTCGGGGTGGCCGGCGTCCCCGGCCGGGTCCGCCAGCGGGCCGAAGAAGCTGTTCTCGTGCTCGCTCATCAGGGTTCCTCCGGCCCTTCAGTGGTGGCCGGGCGGCCGTCTTCGTCCGGTCCGTCCGTCCGGTGGCCGTGGGCCGTCACCTCGCTGGTGCCGGTCCTCGTGGTGATCCCCGCGCGGCGCCGGTACTCCTCGACGTACGCGAGGAGCGCGGGGCCGCGCGGGCGCCGCCCGGGCCGGATGTCGCAGGTGAGCACCTTGCTCTCCTGGATCAGTACGTTGGCGTCGGCCACCACGCCCATCAGGTCGTTGACGACGTCGCCGGTGGTGATGCCGCGGCCGCCCCAGTGGTAGGGCATCCAGATCTGGTGGACCGTGTGGCCGTCGAGCCGCAGCGGGGCCAGCCGGTCGGTGACGACCACCTTGGCCTCCACCGCGGTCCGGCTGGTGATCACGTGCGCCCAGTCCATGTGGTGCAGCCCGCGCTCGGCGGCGAGTTCCGGCGAGACCTCCACCGTCAGTCCCGGCTGGAGTTCCGAGAGGCAGGGGAGCTGACGGCTCATCGCGCCGGCCGTGTGGTGCTCGGTGTACCGGGAGGCGGTGAACACGTACGGGAACACGTCGGTGTGCGGCTCGGGGGGCGAGGGGTTGTACGGGTTGTCGGTGCGCGGGTAGGTGAGCCGGGTCGGGTTGGACTGCTGTGTGTAGAGGGCGTTGCGCACCGGGGACTCTTCGGGTTCGTAGTGGGTGGGCAGCGGCCCGTCGACCAGGCCGGTCGGTGTGAACAGCGCCGCCTTCCCGTCGCCCATCATGATGAACGCGTCGTCCCCGGCCAGCGCGTCCGTACCGGTCGCCTGCGGCGGCGGCTGGTGGTGCGGCGGCTTGTGGCGCTGGAAGTCGGGCACGTCGTTGCCGGTCCACTCACCGCGGTCCGCGTCCCACCAGACCAGGGCCTTGCGCTCGCTCCACGGCCGTCCGTCCGGGTCGGCGGACGCCCGGTTGTAGAGGACCCTGCGGTTGAGCGGCCACACGAAGGCCCACTGGTTGTCCGTGATCGGGTGCTCGAACCGCGAGGTGCGGCGGCGGGCCTGGTTCGTCTCGTCCGCGAAGACGCCGCTGTAGATCCAGCAGCCGCACGCGGTGGTCCCGTCGTCCTTGAGCTCCTCGTAGGAGTTGACGGTCCGTCCGGTGGTGAGGTCGATGCCGTTGATGTGGCGCAGGACGTCCTCGGCGGACGGTTCGTCCCCGTGCTCCAGCGCGTAGTCCCAGGCCAGATCGAGGACCGGTCGGTCGCGTTCGTCCTCGGACCCCGCCAGCTTCTCCCGGACGAGCCGCCCGAGGTGGTAGAAGAACCACAGGTCGGAGCGGCGGTCGCCGATCGGTTCGAGCGCCTGGTCGCGCCACTGGACCATGCGCTGGGTCTGGGTGAACGTGCCGCACTTCTCGACGTGCGAGGCGGCGGGGAAGAAGAACACCTCGGTCCTGCAGGTCTCGGTGGAGATCTCGCCCGTCTCGATCTCGGGCGCGTCCTTCCACACCGTCGCGCTCTCGATCATCGCCAGGTCGCGGACGACCAGCCACTCCAGGTTGGCGATGCCGAGCCGCTGGAGCCGTCCGTGGGCCGATCCCACCGCCGGGTTCTGCCCGACCAGGAAGAAGCCGTGGACCGTGCCGGCGATCATGTCCATCGCGGTGCGGTAGGTGCCGTGGTCGCCGTTGATCCGCGGCAGCCAGTCGTAGCAGAAGTCGTTCTCCGCGGTGGCCGCGTCACCCCAGTACTCCTTGAGCAGGGAGACCATGTACGTCCTGGCGTTCGCGAAGTACCCCTTGCGCATCACATGGCGTACGTCGTCCACGAACCTGGTCAGGCTGGTGTGGGTGACGTTGGGCATCGGCAGGTAGCCGGGCAGCAGGTTGTACAGGGTCGGGATGTCCGTGGAGCCCTGGATGCTGGCGTGACCGCGCAGCGCCAGGATGCTTCCGCCGGGGCGCCCCATGTTGCCCAGCAGCAGCTGGACGATGGCGCCGGCCCTGATGTACTGGGCGCCGACGGAGTGCTGGGTCCAGCCGACGCTGTAGACGAGCGAAGTGGTGCGCTCCCGGCCGGAGTTCTCGGTCCAGGCGCGGCACACGTCGAGGAACTGCCGCCGGGGGATGCCGCAGACCCGCTCCACCATCTCCGGGGTGTACCGGGAGAAGTGCCGTTTGAGGATCTGGAGCACGCAGCGCGGGTGCCGCATCGTGGGGTCCGTGGCGATCCGGCCGGCGGTACCGGGCAGGTCCTCGTGGCCGCCCGCCGACTGCGCGGGGGTGGCGGAGATGAGGGTGCTGCCCTGCCTGCCGTCGCCCTCGCCGCCCACGCACTCGTACGCCCAGCTGCTGCTGTCGTACTTGCCGGTCTCCGGGTTGTAGCCGCTGAACAGCCCGTCCAGGTCCTCGGTGTCCCGGAAGTCCTCGCGGACCAGGAACGTGGCGTTGGTGTAGGCCCGTACGTACTCCTCGAAGTGGAGGTCGTGGGAGAGGATGTGGTTGACGACTCCGCCGAGGAAGGCGATGTCGCTGCCCACCCTGATCCGCACGTGCTGGTCGGCGTGCGCGCTGGTGCGGGTGAACCGGGGGTCGATGTGGACCACCCGGGCCCCGAGCTTCCTGGCCTCGACGACCCACTGGAAGGCGACCGGATGGGCCTCGGCCATGTTGGAGCCCATGATGACGATGCAGTCGGCGTCCGTCAGGCTCTCCGGGGTGTCCGTGGCACCGCCACGGCCGAGCGAGGTTCCCAGACCGGGAACCGTGGCGGAGTGTCAAATGCGCGCCTGGTTCTCGATCTGCAGGGCGCCCAGGGCGGTGAACAGCTTCTTGATGAGGTAGTTCTCCTCGTTGTCCAGCGCCGCTCCGCCCAGACTGGCGAAGCCCATGGTGCGGCGGAGCGGGTTGCCCTGTTCGTCGGTGTCCTGCCAGCCCCGGCGGCGGGCGTCGAGAACCCGGTCGGCGACCATGTCGAGGGCCGTCTCCAGGTCCAGGTCCTGCCACTCGGTGGCGTACGGGGCCCGGTAGCGCACCTTGTCCTCGCGCTGCGGTCCGGTGACCAGCTGCTTGCTGGAGGAGCCCTTGGGGCACAGACGGCCGCGGGAGACCGGGCTGTCCGGGTTGCCCTCGATCTGGGTGACGTGCTCGTCCTGGACGTAGACGTTCTGGGCACAGCCGACGGCGCAGAAGGGGCACACCGAGTGCACGACCCGGTCGGCGTCCTCGGTGCGGGGCGCGAGCTTCCTGGACCGCTTCGACTCGACGGCCCTGCCCCGGCCCAGCCGGTCGGCTCCGGTGATCTGCCGGTACACGGGCCACAGGTCCGCCCACCGCTTCACGCCCATCCGCCCGCTCCTTCGCGTCAGGGCCCCCGACCTCCCCTCCAAACTACCCGCGGGGTGGGCCGCGGCAAGTCAGGGCGCCGCGGACCCGGCCCCGGCCCGGCCCGCGGTGGCGAGCGAGCGTGCGGCGCCGGCCAGTATCCCGGCCGCCCGGTCCACGTCCGCCGGTGTCGTCCAGCGGCCCGGCGACAGCCGCACGGCGGCCAGTGCCCGGGGGTCGTCGAGGCCCATAGCGCGCAGTACCGGTGACGGCGTGTGCGTCCCGCTGTGGCATGCCGAGCCCGTGGAGGCGGCGAGCTGCGGCACGGCGGCGAGCAGGTCGTGGCCCGTGGTGCCCTCGACGCTGACGTTCAGGGTGCCGGGCAGGCGGTGGACGACGCTCCCGTTCAGGCGCACCCGGCCGGGGAGCGCCTCGGTGAGGCTCCGGTGCAGGCGGTCGCGGAGTGCCTCGACGCGCCGGGCACCGCCCTCGGCGAGTTCGGCGGCGGCTAGTTCGGCGGCGGCGCCCAGCGCCACGGCGAGGGCGACGTTCTCGGTGCCGGCGCGGAGCCCGCCCTCCTGGCCGCCGCCGTGCACCAGAGGTTCGAGGCGGACGCCGGCCCGTACGCGCAGCGCGGCCACGCCCTTCGGGGCGTACATCTTGTGGCCCACGACGGTCAGCAGGTCGGCGCCGAGCGCCCGTACGTCCACCGGGACCTTGCCGGCGGCCTGGGCGGCGTCGCAGTGGAACAGCGCGCCGTGGTCGTGGGCGAGCCGGGCCAGTTCGGCGACCGGTTGCAGGGTGCCGGTCTCGTTGTTGGCGGCCATGACCGAGACCACCGCCGTCCGCTCGTCGAGCGTCGCGGCCAGGTCGGCGGGATCGACCAGGCCCTCCCCGTCGACGGGCAGGCAGGTCACGTCCACGCCGTGCAGGCGGTGCAGGGCACGGCAGGTCTCCAGCACCGACGGGTGCTCGGTGACCTGCGTGATCACGCGCCGTCTGCCGGCGGCGGAGGCGAGGACGGCGCCGCGCAGCGCGAGGTTGTTCGCCTCGGATCCGGAGCCGGTGAGTACGACCTCCCGCGGGTCGGCTCCGACGAGCGCGGCGATCTGCTCCCGGGCCCGGGCCAGGGCGGTGCGCGGTTCCCGCGCGTAGGCGTGTGCGCTGGACGGGTTGCCGAAGCAGTCGGTCAGGAAGGGGAGCATCGCCTGCACCACCCGGGGGTCGACGGGGGTGGTGGCGTTGTTGTCCAGGTAGATCGGAGCGTCGCCCCGGCCCGGGGGCTCCGGTGTGTCGGTCATGGTCCCTGCGCATTCGTTCGGTCGCGGACGGAGCCGGGCCCCGGGTGCGGGTGCGTGCGCCGCCCCGGAGCGTCACATGAAGTTGCGGGTGTGCAGTGCGGACAGGTCCGCCGCCTCGTCGTCGGGGAAGCCCAGGCGTCCCAGGCGGTGGCGGCGTCCTTCGTCCATCTCGTTGCGCAGCCGCTGCACCGCCTGCCAGCCGCGGGCGATGTCCCCTGGCGCCCAGGAGCCGGCGGCGAGCAGCACCAGGGAGTCGGAGACGTCCTGGTCGAGTCCCGCGGTGCCGGTCAGGGCGTCGTGGCGCCGCTCCACCGCGGCACGCAGCCGGCCGTGCAGCAGCGGGTCGACCGCGGCCCGGTGCTCCAGGTGCCCGACACCGAACACCACGTGCCGCGCCTCGTCCTGGCGCACCAGACGGCTGATGCGGCGGGTGACCGGATCGGGGGCGTGCCGCTCCAGGAAGGACAGCAGGTTCAGGAAGCTGCCCTCCCCGAGCACCGACAGCAGGAAGGAGGCGACGGAGAAGTCCGGTTCGGTCAGCAGGCTCGCCAGGGAGGCCCGGCCGCCCACCGAGGAGGTTCCCATCTCGCCGCCGCGCAGCAGCGCCCGCCTGGTGAAGACCTCCACGTGCCTGGCCTCGTCGGCCGCCTGCACCGCGAGCAGCTGGAGCACCTCGCGGAAGTGCGGATGGACCTGGACCAGCAGCCGCCCCGGGATCACCAGGGCGGCCTGCTCGTTCTCCACCAGGTAGGTCATCACCTGGACGACGGCGGCCACCACGGGGAGGTACGGGGCCTGGACGGCGTCCGGGTACCAGCCGGGAGCGTCGAGGTGGAAGCGGCCGCTGATCCGGTCGGCGTGCGGGCGGCGCGCACCTTGAGCTGGGCGGCGGCGAGGCGCCGGGTGAGGATGCCGGTGCCGCAGGCGAGGTCGAGGAGACGGCCGGAACGGTCCGGGCGGCCGGGATCAGGCCGCGGACGGCGTCGGCGGCCGCCTCGGCGCGCGCTTCGCCGCCGCGCGTCGCGTCGTAGGCACCGGCTTCCCTGTCGTGGTCGAGCACATGGCTCAGTGTGCGCCGTGGCCTGGGGCGATGTCCTCAACCCTGCGGGCGAGTTCGAAGTCCAGGGCGGTGACGGCACCGCCCACGCTGTGCGTGTTCACGGTGAGGGTGACCGTGTGGTAACCGAGCGTGAGGTCGGAGTGGTGGTCCAGCTCGTCCTGGATCCGGGCGATGTGCAGGACGAGCGCGGCGGCTGCGAAGTGCGAGTCGAGACGGTAGCCGCGGGCGAGCCGGTCGCCGTCCAGCGACCAGCCGGGCAGCTCGGTCAGCCGGTCCTCGATCTCCTGCTGCGCCAGCGGTTCGACGGCCATGATGCGGCTTCCTTCCCTCAGGTGCCCGGAGGCGTACGTGGGTTCAGCCTGCCACGACCGGGCCCTGCGGGCGCACCCGCATCGCGCGGCGCGCCTGCCCCGCACCCTCCTCGGCTACGGTCGTCGGCATGACCGCTGCCTCCTCCGGCCCCGCCGCCTCCCCGCCCGCCCCCGACGGGAAGGGTGCCGGTCCGCTGCTGCGCGCCTGGCGGGAGCGGCGGCGGGTCAGCCAGCTGGAGCTGGCACTGCGTGCCGGCTCCTCCGCGCGGCACATCAGCTTCGTCGAGACCGGCCGGTCCCGCCCCAGCGAGGAGATGGTGCTGCGCCTGGCCGAGCACCTGGACGTGCCGGTCCGGGAGCGCAACGCGCTGCTCCTGGCGGCCGGTTACGCCCCGCACTACCCGCAGACCCCGCTGGAGGACCCCGCGCTGGACGCACTCCGCGATGGCATGCAGCGGCTGATCCAGGGCTACGAGCCCTACCCGGCACTGGTGGTGGACGCCACGTACACGGTGGTCGCCGCCAACCGGGGCATCTCGATGCTGCTGGAGGGGGTACCGGAGTCCCTGCTGACGCCCGCGCCGAACGCGATGCGGCTGACCCTGCACCCCGAGGGCCTGGCACCGCGCATCCGCAACCTGCGCGAGTGGCGCGGACACCTGCTGGAGCAGATGGCTCGGCGGATCGCGCTGCACCGCTGCGACGCGCTGCGGGAGTTGTACGAGGAGGTCACCGCCTACCCGGCCCCGGCGGGCGCGGACGACGGGCGGCCGACGGAACCGGCCGTCTGGTTCGCGCTGCCGATGCGGATCGAGCACGAGGGCCGGGTGCTGTCGTTCGTGTCGTCCATCTCGACGTTCAACACCCCGATGGACGTGACGGTCGCCGAACTGGCCATCGAGACGTTCCTGCCGGCGGATCCGGCGACCGCCAAGTACCTGCATTCGTTGGCAAGTTGACTCAAGAGGTTGCTTCGACCAGATGTGCGAGGCGGCATCGCGTGACACACTGCTCCCCGTACTTGTGCGCGTAGGGGAGGCGTGGCGTGAGTGAGCGGCGTGCTGCGCCCACCGTAGGGCAGGTCGTGCTCGGCAAGCGGTTGCAGGAACTGCGGGAGGCCGCGGGCCTCGGCCGGGACGAGGCCGCGCGGGTGTTGCGGGTGGCGCAGGCGACCGTGCGGCGGATGGAGATGGCCGAGGTCGCGCTGAAGATCCCCTACGTCCAGGTGCTGCTGGAGACGTACGGGGTGCCCGAGGAGGAGCACGCGGCGTTCGTGCGGCTGGCCGAGGAGGCCAACCAGCCGGGCTGGTGGCAGCGGTTCCACGACGTGCTGCCGGACTGGTTCAGTCTGTACGTGAGCCTGGAGGGCGCGGCCCGGGTGGTCCGCTCCTACGAACCGCACTTCATTCCCGGCCTGTTGCAGACCGAGGCCTACGCGCGGGCCGTGCTGGAGGCCGGCACCATAGGCCACGGTGACCCCGCGGCCGTGGAACGGCATGTGTCGCTGCGCCTGACCCGGCAGCGGCTGCTGGAGCAGGACGATCCGCCGCACCTGTGGGTGATCATGGACGAGACGGTGCTGCGGCGCCCGGTCAGCGCCGACTGCGAGGTGATGCGCGGCCAGGTCGACAAGCTGCTCGCCTTCATCGCGCGCGACCGGATCACGCTGCAGATCGCCGAGTTCGCGAGCGGCCCGCACCCGGGGACGTACGCGCCGTTCACCCTGTTCCGGTTCGCCGAGCCCGAGCTGCCCGACATGGTCTTCACCGAGTACCTGACCGGCGCCCTGTACCTGGACTCCCGCGACGAGGTCGGCGCCCACCTGGAGGTGCTGGACCACATGACGGCCCGGGCCGCCTCCGCGCAGCGCACCGAGGAACTGCTGCGGGAGTACCGTGACGGCCTCTGAGGAACAGCGACCGTGAGCGCACCCGAGCCCGCGCTCCCCGCCGTCGACACCAGCCGGCCGCATCCGGCGCGGGTGTACGACTGGTGGCTGGGCGGCAAGGACGACTACCCGGTGGACGAGGAGCTCGCCCGGAGGATCCTCGCCGTGGACGGCACGGTGCTGCGCGGGGCGCGTGCCAACCGCCGGTTCATGCAGCGGGCCGTGCGCGCCGTCGCCGAGTCGGGGACCCGGCAGTTCCTGGACATCGGCACCGGCATCCCCACCGAACCGAACCTGCACCAGCTGGTGCAGGGCGTCGCGGCGGAGTCGAGGGTGGTGTACGCGGACAACGACCCGATCGTGCGGCACTCGGAGGCCCTGCTGCGCGGCACGCCCGAGGGCAGCACCGCCTACGTCCACGCCGACGTCCGCGACCCCGGCACCCTGCTGGCCCACGCCGCCGAGACCCGCTCGCGCCGGGCAGCCACCTGATCCTGTCCCAGGTCACCCCCGATCTCAGTCCCGGGGCCGTCGCGCAGGCGGCCGCGCACTTCCGGCGTGGCGGCACCCCCTTCCACCCGCGCCCGCTGACCGGCTTCCTCCGCTTCGTCGACGGTCTGGAACTGCTCGGGCCCGGGGTGATCCCGGTCTCCGGCTGGCGACCGGACCCCGAGGACGTGTCCCTCCAGGAGGAGGGCGTCGTGCCGGTCTACGGGGCCGTCGCCCGCAAGGCCTGAGCCGTTCGGGTGTCCCGCCCGGCGACACGTGCGGATGTCCTGGACAGGTGAGCCCGCGCGGCTCGGCCGGTGACCCGTTCGGATCCTCTGGACAGGTGCGTTCCCACGCCCGCCCCTAGCGTCGAAGCGACGGGTGAGCGAGGGAGCGCAGGTGACCGACACGGAGACACCTCCCAGGGAGCCCGGTGCGGCGCCGCTCGGTGCCGCCCGGTTCTTCCGCCCCGGCACGCCCGCGCCCGACCCGCCGCGCAGTGCGGCCCAGACCGGCGGCCGGGAGGCCGGCGCCTTCCACCGGGACCGCTGGAGCGACGACAGGGTCATGGTCCGGTACATCCCGCCCCTGTCCCCCGTGGTGCACGCGCCGTCCGGGACGGGCCACGGCGGAGAGGACGCCCAGGACCTCTTCGCCGCCATCGACACCCTGCTCGACCTCGGCGAGGAGCCGGACGCGGGGACCGCCGCCGCGCTGGGCATGACCGCGGCGGAGATCGGGACGATGTACCGGCTGCCGGCGATCGTCAAGTACGAGGACCGGTATGTGATCCCGACCTCGGCGGTCGGCGACGCACGCCGGCTGGAGGGGTCCGCGCTCCCGGAAGGGTGCGGCCTCGATCACGGCGGCGGCCCCGGCATGGACGGCGACGGACCCTTCCGCCAGGACTCGGGCCGGAATCTGCTCCCCCTGGTGTCGGTGGAGAACCTCCACCTGCCGCGCGTACGGCAGACCGCCGACACCCCGGACGAGGCGAAGGAGACCTGATGTCCACGGACGCGGTGTTCTACCAGGCGGCGGCGCTCTGCCTCACCTATCCGGACGACGACTTCGTCGCCCGGCTGCCGCTGCTGCGCGAAGCGGCGCCGCAACTGCGGGAGTTCACCGACCACGCGGCGGTGACCCCGCTTCAGGAACTGGCCGCGCACTATGTGCAGGTCTTCGACTCCAAGAACCGGCACAGCCTGTACCTCAGCTGGTGGCACGACGGCGACACACGCCGCCGGGGCATGTCACTGGTGCGCTTCAAGGAGGTCTACGAGGCGTACGGCATGGAGTTCACCGGCGAGGAACTGCCGGACTTCCTGCCCGCCGTCCTGGAGTTCACGGCCCGCACCGGTAACACGGACCTGCTCACCGAGCACCGCGACCGCCTGGAGCAACTGCGGCGCGGGCTGGGTGACTTCGGCACCCCTTACGCATGTGTGCTGGACGCGGTCTGTGCGGCCATGCCGAGCGCAGGCACCGGAACTCGCCCATGAGCATCCTCCTGCGGGGCGCCCTGCCCTGCGTCGCGTTCGCGCTGCCGCCGGCCGGCGTGGCCTGGCGGTACCGCCGCGACACGTACGGCTGGACGACCCGCTCCTGCCAGATCCACCAGTAGAAGCTCCTCAACACCGCCTCGCCCGTCCTCCACTGCGGCATCCTGTGTTGCGCGCCACGACGGCCGACGGCAGCCTGTTCACCCTCCGGCCGAGAACGGCCCTCATGTCGGACGTCCCGGTCCTCCACCAGATCCACGCCGTCATCGGCACGGCCGTGATCGCCCTGGTACCTCGTCCTCCCCTACCCGGTCCGCCGCAGCCGGGACCGCCGCCGACCGGGCCCCCGCCCGGACCGCCGGGGCCGGGAGACGACCACCCGCCGCTGACTCAGCCGGCCTCTCCCCTGGCGTCGTCCACGATCTCCGCGTCCACCACGCCTTCCTCGTCGGCGTCGGCCGGACGCCGCTCCTCGGGCGAACCGCCGGAGGCACCCGCGTACATGGCCTGGCCCATGCGCTGGCTGACGGTCGCCAGGTGCTCGACACCCCGGCGCAGCTCCGCGGTGTCGGCGTCGCGGTCCAGCAGGGTCCTGAGTCCGCTGATCGCCGACTCCACATCGGTCCTCGTGTCGGGCGGTACGCGGTCCTCGTTCTCGCGGATGAACTTCTCGGTCTGGTAGGTGAGCTGCTCGGCCTGGTTGCGGGTCTCGGCGGCCTCGCGGCGCTTGCGGTCCTCCTCGGCGTACCGCTCCGCCTCCCGCATCATGCGGTCGATGTCGTCCTTCGCGAGGGCGGAGCCGCCGGTCACGGTCATCTTCTGCTCACGCCCGGTCGCCAGGTCCTTGGCCGAGACGTGCATGATCCCGTTCGCGTCGATGTCGAAGGCGACCTCGATCTGCGGGACTCCACGCGGTGCCGGCGGCAGGCCGGTGAGGTCGAAGACGCCGAGCTTCTTGTTGTAGGCGGCGATCTCGCGTTCGCCCTGGTAGACCTGGACGCCCACCGAGGGCTGGTTGTCGGCGGCGGTGGTGAAGATCTCCGAACGCCGGGTCGGGATCGTGGTGTTGCGCTCGATCAGTTTGGTCATGATGCCGCCCTTGGTCTCTATGCCCAGGGACAGCGGAGTGACGTCCAGCAACAGCACGTCCTTGACGTCACCGCGGATCACGCCCGCCTGCAGGGCGGCGCCGACCGCCACCACCTCGTCCGGATTGACGCCCTTGTGCGGGTCCTTGCCGGTGAGTTCCCTGACCAGGTCGGTGACGGCGGGCATCCGGGTCGAGCCGCCGACCAGGATCACGTGGTCGATCGCGGACACCTCCACGCCCGCGTCCTTGACCGCCTGGTGGAAGGGCTTCTTGCAGCGGTCCAGCAGATCCGCGGTCAGCTCCTGGAACTGGGCTCGCGTCAGCTTCTCCTCCAGGTGCAGCGGGCCCTCCGCCGAGGCCGTGATGTACGGCAGGTTGACCGACGTCTCCGTGGACGAGGACAGCTCGGTCTTCGCCTTCTCGGCGCCCTCGCGCAGGCGTTGCCGGGCCATCTTGTCGTTGCCGAGATCGATGCCGTACTGCCCCTTGAAGCGTTTCACCAGGTGCTCGACGATCCGCTGGTCCCAGTCGTCGCCGCCGAGGCGGGTGTCGCCGTTGGTGGCCTTGACCTCGATCACGCCGTCGCCCATCTCGAGCAGGGAGACGTCGAAGGTGCCGCCGCCGAGGTCGAAGACCAGGACCGTCTGCTCCTCGCCCCGGTCGAGGCCGTAGGCGAGCGCCGCGGCGGTCGGCTCGTTGATGATCCGCAGCACCTTCAGGCCGGCGATCTCCCCGGCCTCCTTGGTGGCCTGCCGCTGCGAGTCGTCGAAGTACGCGGGTACGGTGATCACGGCATCGGTGACGTCCTCGCCGAGGTACGCCTCGGTGTCCCGCTTGAGCTTCTGCAGCACCCGCGCCGACAGCTCCTGGGCCCGGTACCGGGTGCCGTCCACGCTCCCGCTCTCCGGGAACCGCCAGGTCCCGTCGCCCATGTGCCGCTTCACCGAGCGCGCGGTGCGGTCCACGTTGGTCACCGCCTGCCGCTTGGCGACCTCGCCGACCAGCACCTCGCCGTTCTTCGCGAAGGCCACCACCGACGGGGTGGTGCGCGCCCCCTCGGCGTTGGCGACGACGGTGGGCTCACCACCCTCCAGGACGGCCACCACCGAGTTCGTCGTACCGAGGTCGATCCCGACCGCACGTGCCATGTCCGTCCCCTTCCGCCCGGCCACTTCCCCGAATCCAGCACAAAACCAACAGCGAGCGGTTGTCAATGCCGGGTGCGCCGTGAACGACGAAGCCGCGCCCCGTGGCGGGGACGCGGCGTCCGAAGGAGGAAGGACGGTCAGGCGAGCTTCGCGTCCAGGGTGATGGTGGTGCCGGCCAGGGCCTGGCTGACCGGGCAGTTCTTCTTGGCGTCCTCGGCGGCGGCCTCGAAACCGGCCTCGTCCAGGCCGGGCACCGTGCCCACGACGGTCAGGTGGATCCCGGTGATGCCCTCACCCGGCTGGAAGGAGACGTCGGCCTTGGTCTCCAGCCTGGTGGGCGGGGTGCCGGCGCCGGCCAGCGCGTGCGAGAGGGCCATGGAGAAGCAGCTGGAGTGGGCGGCCGCGATCAGCTCCTCGGGGCTGGTCTTGCCGTTGGACTCCTGGGAGCGCGAGGCCCACGTGACCGGCTGCTCGCCGATACCGGAGGAGTCGAAGCTGATGACACCGTTGCCCTCGAGGAGGTTGCCCTCCCACACGGTGTGCGCGATGCGCGTGACGGCCATGGTTGTTCCTTTCGGCGTACGAAGGCGAGTGAACCGGTTTCGCTCACTCCCATCCGATCACATCCCGGCTCACCGCACGCGGAAGACCGGCCCACGGGGGGTGAACGGCAGGCGACGGCCGTCGGGGACGAGGTAGGCGTGCTCGCGCCGCACCCGCAGCACGTCGCACCAGCCGTCGGTGATCACCAGCACCGGTGCGGCCGGCGGGAAGTCGTCCGCGCGCTGCAACAGGTCGATCCCGGGCTGCAGGACGGTGCCGCCGCGGCCGTGCACCCGTACCCTTCCGGCGATCTCGGTCGTCGGCAGGTACCCGGCGTCGTGCGGGGCGGCGTCGCAGAACACCACCCGGGCCGCCGGTACGTCACGGGCCTCGGCGTAGGAGGCGATCGCGCCGAGTGCCTTGCCGAGCAGGGTGCGGTCCATGGAGCCGGAAGTGTCCAGGACCACGCCGAAGGTGCAGCGGGCGACCTCCTCGGGCGGGAACCAGCGGCCGGCACGCGGGATGTCCGGGGTGGACGACTGCCGGCGGGAGGGCCGCGCGTACGACCGTACGACTTCCGGCCGGGGCACGAACTCGTCGAACCAGCGGGCCAGTCGGGCGTCCCAGGGCAGCGGCGGATGGCTCAGGGCGCGGATCTCCTCGACCAGGCCGCCGGGCAGGACCCCGCGCTCCTGCGCCCGGTGCAGGTCGAGACCCTGGCCGAGGCCCCGGCGGTAGAACTCGTCGAGGTCGACCGAGACGCCGGGCGGCCCGAGCGGCGCGCCCAGGACATCGCCGCGCCCCTTGCCGCGCAGAGTGGCCAGGCGCCGCATCCGGCGCAGGTCGACGGCGATCCGGTCGTACACCTCCTCCGCCGAGAGGTCCTTCAACTCAGGGTCGTGCAGCAGTCCTTCGGGCATGGTGCCGACGCGCATCTCGACCAGCCAGCCGTTGACGACGTAGTCGCAGGCGACGTTGAAGAGGTAGGGATCGCGGCCGCCGAGTCGGTCGCCGTGGCGCAGGGCCGCGTGCAGCATCTCGTGGGCGAGGACGAACCGCCACTCCTCGTCGTCCAGGGTGCGCAGCGGGTTGACGTAGATCTCGCCGGCCTCCGGGTTGACGGCGGCCACCGCGATGTCGTGGGCGCGGGCGAGTTCGGCGTCGGCGACCAGCTTGATGCCGGCCGCGATCCCGCCGAGCAGCGGATAGGAGGAGACGAACCAGCTGAGCGCCCGTTCCCAGGGGCGCAGCGGGGTCGGCGGCCCGGTCATGGAGGCACGGCGGCCACCGGCCAGGTCCATCGCCCGGGACATGGTCCGGGTCAGCGCGTGCGCGAACGCGACCTGCCAGTCGGGGACCTGGCCGGCCCACTTGTTCCAGGTCAGGAGCAGCTGGTCGGGTTCGCCGCCGCTGGTGCCGCCACGCTCGTAGGCGGCCGGGACGCTGCCGACGCGGCGCCAGCCGGCGGCCAGCCGGTCCTCGTCGCCCTCCGGGTAGGACGCGGGCAGGTGGTCCGGTGCCTCGCCGACCGGGAAGGTGGCCAGGAAGCGGTTGACGACGGTGCAGCGGGCGGCGAGGTCGTACTGGTCGGGCTCGGTGCGTGTCCCGGTGGCGGCGGGCAGGTGACCGAAGCCGAGATGGATCGTGCAGTGGGCCAACGCCCAGGCCCACTCGGCCGGTTCGGCGCGCCGGGTGGCGTGGGCGTGCAGAACGCCGTCGGAGTCGGCCCGTACCAGCCCCTCGTGGGGCGCCAGTTCGCACTTCTCGTGCCGGCAGAGGGTGAACTCGACCGCCCGCAGCGCCGGGTTGGCGCGCAGCAGCTCGACGCCGGCCGCGAAGTTCTCCGCGGCCGGGTCCTTCTTCGGTGCCTTCTTCTGGTCCTTGCGCCCGCTGGGGCTCATCGTCGGGCCTCCACCAGCCGGGGCATGTCCCGGGCGGCCTCGATCAGGAACCAGGAGGGCAGTACGGGGTTGCCTTCGGCGTCGGAGGCGATGACGGTCTGGGCGACCTCGACGGAGATCTCGGCGAGCTGCACGAGCAGCGACTTGGCGCGGTACGCGGTCTGCCGGCCGTTCGCCGACATGTGCTCCTTGGCGGCGGGCAGTTCCTTGACCAGCCGCCCGCGGAACGACTCGGCGAGGTAGTACAGCAGGTCGCGGTCCTCGATCCGGTGCGGCCAGCCGGCGTCGCCCCGGAGGATCGCCTCGATGCCGAACCGGCTGCGCACGATCTTGACGTAGCCGCAGAAGGCGGTCGCGTGGGCCGGGGTGAGCATGCCGTGCGCCAGGACCTTCAGGGTCTCCTCGTCGAGGTCGCGCCCGAAGGAGTGCAGGGCGTCGGAGAGCATGTGCCAGGAGCGCGGGGTGGAGAACGGCTCCTCGGTCTTCGGCGGCCTGGACCACAGGTGGTCGGTCCGGTCGGTGAGGTGGTCCAGGACCCACGGGTGGATGCCGTTGCCCGCGGCCCAGGCGAGCCAGTCGTGGGCCGAGGCCTCCAGGTGGACGTGGGCCAGCCGGTTGACGAGCGCGGAGGCGATGGGCCGGGCGAGGGCGTTGTCGGTGGCCCGGTTGCCGGCGCCGATGACGATCGACCCCTTCGGCAGCTCGTAACTGCCGATCCGGCGGTCGAGGATCAGCGAGTAGAACGCCTTCTGCACATCGGGCGTGGCCGCGTTCAGCTCGTCGAGGAAGAGGCAGTACGGCTCGTCCCGGGCGATCGCCTCGGGCGGGCAGAAGACGGACCGGCCGTCCCGGATCTGCGGAACGCCGATGAGATCCTCCGGAGCGAGCTGGGTCCCGAGCAGGCTCACACACTCCAGCCCCAGCGACTCGGCGAACGCCCGCACCAGCGAGGACTTCCCGATCCCGGGCGCCCCCCAGATGAACACGGGCCGCACGGTGGCGAGGCCGAGGAGCAGCTCGGGGATACGGGCGGGGGTGACGGCGACGGCAGCCTGCAAGAGGCGTCTCCTTGGGGGGTGTTCGAGAGGTTCGCGACTCGAACAGTGTGAGCCGGGGCCGAGCGGAACGCAGCCGATTTATCCGGGGCCGGGCTGAAGCGCCGCGCCAGGGACGCGGGGCTGTGCCGATATACGGCCCCGCCGCGTGGGCGCGAACAGCCCCCACTGGCCCGCAGTGAACGAACTACGCGGCCGTCTCCTCGCCGGCAGGCACCGGCACCTGCGGCCCGTCCGCCTCCCGCAGCCACCGCCTCAGCACCCCGTGCACCGCCTCGGCCCCCACCAGTTCCTCGCCCTCCGCCACCGGTTGGGAGACGCAGACCGGCGACAACAGGAACGGCCTGCCCTGCGCGCCCCCCAGGCCCCCGTGCGACCCGATCTGCTCCTCGAAGGCGAGGACCTCGCCGCCCTCCGGGTCGTACCACGAGTTCACCATGATGTCGGCGGTGTGCGGGAAGGAGTGCGTCCGCCGCACCGCGTCCGCCGTGCCCGCTCCGAAGGCGGCCAGCGGCCCCGGATGCCCGTCGAGCCGGTCCAGCGGTATCTCCGCGCCGTACGCCCCGAGCACCACCCCGCCGTGCTCCTCGCTGCGCACCAGCAGGAACCCGACACCGGGATGGTTGGCGAGGGTGGTGAGCAACGCCGGGTACCGGGCGTCGATCTCCTCCTTGGTCATGCGGTGCGGCACGTCCGGGAAGGAGACCAGGCCGAGGTTGCCGGAGGCGAGCACGACCGGTTCGGAGCCCCGGGCCGGCCGGTGCTTCTCGCCGCCCTCCTCGACCGGCCTGCGCAGCGCCGCGCGGACGGCGGCCCGGGCCTCGGCCCCGCTGTGCGTCCGCTCGGCCCGGCGCGGCACGTGCAGTCCGCAGCCGGCCCGGACCAGGTCGCCGAGGGTGAGGCCGTACCGGGAGCGGAAGGTCTCGCCGGGGCTCTGCCCGTGGTCGGAGAGAACGACGATCCGGTAGGGCCGGGGAGCGTGCTCGGCGACCTTCCCGATCAGCGCGAGAGCCCGGTCCAGGCGTTGCAGCACCTTCTCGGCGTCGCGGCTGTGCGGGCCCGAGTGGTGGGCGACCTCGTCGTAGGCGACGAGGTCGGCGTAGACGGCGGTGCGGCCGGCGAGCAGGTCGCCCATGACCGCGGCGACGACGACATCGCGTTCGACGACGGTGGCGAAGGCGCGCACGAAGGGGTAGAGACCGCCGCGTCCGACGCGCGGCCGCTGCTTGCGCATCCGGGCCGTGACGGACTGGCCGATCTCACGGCCGGCCTCGGCGAAGAAGGAGAGCGCGGTGCGGACCGCGTTGGCCGGGTCGGAGAAGTAGGCGAAGTACCCGGCGCGGGAACGGTTCTCCCGTCCGCGGCGCCGGGTGGCTATGGACAGCACGAGGGCCTGTTCGTCGGCGCCGCCGCTGAAGAGGTTGCCGCGGCTGGCGCCGTCCAGGGTGAGCAGGCCCCCGTCGGCCGTGTGCTCGACGGCACGGCGCTGGAGTTCGGCGGCGCTGGTCGGCCGGTTGCAGACCATCACCTCCCGGCTGTCCTTCTCGTACCAGCGGAAGGCCGGGACGTCGAAGGTGGAGCCGTGCAGGATGCCCAGCTGGCTGGCGCCGGTCTGGCTGGACCAGTCGGTGCGCCAGGGGGTGAGCCGGTGGGTGGAGTCCAGCCATCCCGCCGTCGTGGGCATCAGTCCCTTGGCGACGGCGGCGGTGAGGACGTCGTGGCCGACACCGTCGAACTGGAGGAAGAGGGTGCCGGGGGTGGCCGCGCAGGGCGGGCGGGATCCGCGGCGCCGGGTGGCCAGCCGGGAGAGCCGGCTGCGGTAGGCGTCGTCGTCGCGGACGGCGAGGGCACCGCCGGTCGCGGAGGCGACGGCGGACATCACGGCGGCCACGATGACGGCGGTCTCCGGGGCGGCCTCGCTCTGCCCCGAGGGGTTGATGCGCAGGGCGACCAGCAGGAGGGAGCCGTTGAGGAAGAAGACCAGCAGGCCGAGGACGAGGGCGGGCACCAGCAGCAGGAGACGTACGAGAAGGGGCCATACGACGGCCGACAGCACACCGAAGGCACCGGCGCCGAGGGCCGCGGTCACCGCGATGCGGGTGGCACTGTCACCGTCGGCGGACTGGAGCTGGAAGTCGGGCAGGATCCCGGCGAGGACCAGCATGGTCAGGGTGGACACCGCCCACACCACGACGCTCCGCCCGATCTGACTGACGACCCGCCGCCACCGCACGCCCCACCGACCTCACGTCCGCGACCCGCCTCGGCAGCGGGTCTGCTGCCGCCAACCCTGTCACACGGCCGTGGGCGCGAGCGGGCTCACCTCCCGTCGTACCCTGCCGTCGGCATCGACAGTCTCCGGTGGACCCGCGCCTTCATCTGGGCGTCGTAGCAGGGCTCGGCCCGCCCCACCGTCTCCACCCGCACCCCGCGTCTCGCGCATTCCGCCGTGAAGTCCTCGACCGAGGACAGCGCGCTCTCCAGCACCCGTCTGCTCGGCGCGACGAAGACGTCGAGGCCGGGCCGGACACCCGCCCACAGGGCGCTGTGGTCGTGGCGCAGCCCCCGGACCAGCAGTTCCCGCGCGATGACGTACCCGTGCTCCACGGCCCAGCGCGCGCACATGGCGTGCTGGCTGCGGGAGTCGACCAGGAAAGGGTCGATCTCCAGTTCCTCCAGGGGCGTCAGACTCGCGATGGCGGTCACCCGCACCGGCGCGAGCCCGCCCCAGGCACCCCGCGCCTGTCCCATGGCATCCCCCCTCACCTCCGGCCTCACCTCCGGGTTTCGCCGCCGACCCTACTCCTGCACGTAGGCTTCGGGGAGTCGCGCGAAGGAGGCAAAGAGGTGCCGGTGGAGATCACCTGGTGGGGTCACGCCACCTGCACGATCGAGGATTCGGGCGTACGCCTGCTCACCGATCCTCTGTTCGCGCGCCGGCTCGCGCACCTGCGCCGCCGCCGGGGTGCGCCGCCGCCGCCCGAGGCCCGTCGTGCGGACCTCGCGCTCGTCTCCCACCTGCACGCCGACCACCTGCACGTGCCCTCGCTGACCGGGCTCGCCCCGGGCACGCGCCTGCTCGTGCCCCGGGGCGCACCACGCGCGGTGCCCGCGCTCCGCCGGCTCCGGCAGCTGCGGATCACCGAGGTCGGCGTCGGGGACGAGATATCCGTCGGCCCGCTGGTCGTACGCGTCGTGCCCGCACGTCACGACGGGCGCCGGCTGCCGGTCGGCCCGCACCGCTCCCCCGCCCTCGGATATGTCGTCGAGGGCGCGGCACGGACGTACTTCGCCGGGGACACCGGGCTGTTCGACGAGATGGCCGAGGCGGTCGGTCCGGTGGACGTGGCCCTGCTGCCGGTCGGCGGCTGGGGGCCCCACCTCGGGGAGGGGCATCTCGACGCCGGACGGGCGGCGCGGGCGCTGGCCCTGCTGGAGCCGCGCAGTGCGGTGCCGGTGCACTACGGGACGTACTGGCCGATCGGTATGGACGGGGTGCGCCCGCACGAGTTCCACGCACCGGGCGACGAGTTCGTGCGCCTCGCGGCGGAGTACGCGCCACGGGTGACGGTGCACAAGCTCGGTCACGGGGAGGGCGTGCGACTGGAGGCCGCACGGTGAGACTGCTGATGGTGGTGACCGCCGCCGGTGCCACGGCGGCCACCTCGTCGACCGAGTCCGCGCAGCAGGCGATCGGCTATCCGACGCTGTTCCTGCTGGTCCTGATCGGGGCGCTGGTGCCGGTGGTGCCGACGGGGGCGCTGGTGAGCTCGGCGGCGGTGGTGGCCTTTCACCAGACGGCGCCGTTCGCGCTGGCACTGGTGCTGGTGACGGCGTCACTCGCCGCCTTCCTCGGGGATGCCGCGCTGTACTGGCTGGGGCGGCGCGGGATGAGGTCGAAGAACGGGTCGCGATGGCTGGCGGCGATCCGGTCGCGGGCACCGGAGGACCGGCTGGAGCAGGCGCAGGCGAAGTTGTCCGAGCACGGCGTGCTGGTGCTGGTGCTGTCGCGCCTGGTGCCGGCCGGGCGGATACCGGTGATGCTGGCGTGTCTGCTGGCGGAGTGGCCGCTGCGGCGGTTCGCGCGGGGCAACGCGCCGGCCTGTGTGGCCTGGGCGGCGACCTATCAGCTGATCGGGATCCTGGGCGGGTCGTTGTTCCCGGAGCCGTGGGAGGGGGTTGTGCTGGCGGTCGCGCTGACCGTGATCATCAGTGTGGCTCCGAGTCTGTGGCGGCGGGTCCGGCCCGCCGCGTGACGGTGCGTGCGGGGCGCAGGTGCACCTCAGTCAAGGGCGCGTTCGACCGGAGTCCTTTCGAGCACCCTCGACCCTCCCACCGGCAGGTCCCACAGGTCCTCCCGGTCCAGGCCCGCCTTCTCCCAGGCCGCCCGCACCCGCGTCAGCGGCTCGAGGACCGGCTCCGCGGAGAGGATGAAGGTGCCCCAGTGCATGGGTGCCATCCGTCTCGCCCCCAGGTCCTCCGTCGCCCGGACCGCCTCCTCCGGATCCAGGTGGACGTCGCTCAGCCACCAGCGGGGGTCGTAGGCGCCGATGGGCATCAGGGCCAGGTCGATACCGGGATAGCGGCCGCCGATGCGGGAGAACCAGTGGCCGTAGCCGGTGTCGCCGGCGAAGTAGACGCGCTGCCCGTCGGCAGCGGTGACGACCCAGCCGCCCCAGAGGCTGTGGCAGGTGTCGGTGAGCGTGCGCTTGGACCAGTGGTGGGCGGGGACGAAGTCAAAGCGGACACCGGACAGTTCGGCCGCCTCCCACCAGTCCAGCTCGGTGACGGTCGTGAAGCGGCGGCGCCGGAACCAGCGGCCCAGGCCGGCCGGTGCGAACACGGGGGTGTCGCGCGGGAGGCGACGCAGGGTGGGGGCGTCCAGGTGGTCGTAGTGGTTGTGGCTGATGACCACCGCGTCGACCCGCGGCAGGGTCTCCCAGGCGACGCCGACCGGGGTGACCCGGGCCGGGGTGCCGATGATGCGGCGGGACCAGACGGGGTCGGTGAGGACGGTCAGGCCGCCGATCCGCACGACCCAACTGGCGTGTCCCGCCCAGGTGACGGCGACCGTGCCGGCGTCGGCGCGGGGCGGCGGGCCCGGCTCGTACGGCAGCCGGGAAATGTCCGCGAGACCCTCGCGCCCGGGGCGGACCGAACCCTCACGGGCGAACCGGGCCATGGCCTTGAGGCCGGGCAGGGGTGCGGTCAGGCGGTCGTGGAAGGTCCGCGGCCAGAAACGGAGTTCGCCCAGCGGGCGGGGTTCGGCGAGCGGCGGGCAGGGGGTCGGTGCCGGGCCGGTGGCGGCGTCGTCCCGGGCCGTGGTGACGGGCGTCGTGACGGTGGCCGTGGATGCGGTCGTCGTGGGGGCGGTCGTCGTGGCGGACCCTGACTCATGCGTCTGCTGCGTCATCGAGGAGGCTCCCATCGCTGAGCGTCGTCGCGGAGTTCGTCGAGTACCGATCTCAGGGACATCAACGCACGTTGCACGTGTGGCAGTTCCAACGGTGCGGGGGACGTGAGGCATTCCAGCCGTTCCGCGTCGGTGCCGGCCAGCAGTGGCCCGGTGGCGAGCCGGACCCGCAGCGCCTGCAGGTCGTCGCCGAAACGGTGGCCGCCGGGCGCGGGCCTGCCGAGCCGGGCGGTGAGGAAGTCCTCCAACTCCTGTGCGTCGCCCACCCCCTGGACACCGAGCGCGGCGCGCAGGGGTTCCAGGTCGGCGTACAGGTGCCGGCCGGCCTGCGGGGGCCGGGCCACGCCGCCGCCGTCGACCACCGTGGCGTGCAGGGCGGCGGCCACCCGCGCGTGCAGGCGTACGACGGCTTTCCGACGGGTGGTGACGGGCTCGGGCTCGTCGAGTGCGTAGGCGGCCGCGACCGCGACCGGTCCGGCGAGCCGGGCGCCGAGCGCGGTGAGGACGTCGAGCACGCGCGCGTGCAGGGCACTGCCGGTGTCGCCCTCGGGGAACCGGGCGACGGCGGCGGGCCAGCCGGCCGGCAGCAGGGCGCCGGCCAGGTCGGTGACGACGGTGACCCGGTCCGGGACCATCTCGGCGGGGCTGAGGAGCACGGTGGCGTGCGGGGCGTGCAGGGTGTCGCGCCAGGTCTCGTCGCTGACCAGGTGGAGTCCCTCGCCGGTGGCCGCCTCGACGGTCGCGTGCAGCAGTTCGGGCGGTGCGACGGTGGCGGTCGGGTCGTCGGCGACGGAGAGCACCAGGAGCCGGGGGTCGCCGCCCTCGTCCCGGACCCGGCGCACGGTCTCCAGCAACGCGTAGGGGTCGGGCACTCCCCCGGACTCGGCGGGGGTGGCCACGTGGAAGGCGGGCCGGCCGAGAAGCCGGGCGTACGGGGCCCACCAGGCGGCGCAGGGGCGCGGCACCAGGACGTCGCCGCCGAGCGCGGCGGTGAGGGCCAGCAGGAGCGCGGGGGCGCCGGGCCCGGCGGTCGCCGACGCGGGCGTGGTGGACAGCCCGCGGCGCTCCCAGTAGCCGAGGGCCGCGTCGAGCAGTGCCGGTCCGCCGCCGACGGGTTCCTCCCCGCCACGGCTCGCGGCGGCGGCCAGCGCGGCGGAGAGTTCGGGCAGGACGGGCAGCCCGTCGTCGGGCAGCGGCGGCCCGTACCGTACGGGTCCGTGGCCCCGCGCGGGCGTGTCCCGGGCCGGCCTCCGGCCCTCGGGATCCGTCCGCCGCATGTCCGCCTCCGCGCAGTCCGTGGTGCCGTGTGCCGTCCGGGCCGGGCCCTGCTCCTCGTCGGGTGGCCCGTACGGTGCCGGAGCGGTCGCCCCGGGTACCCGCCGGCGGCCGTCTCATCCGTCCGCGCGTGACCTCACGCCGGACAGCCGGTACACCGCGCCGGCGCCCGCGGCCGCGATCAGCACGGCGCCCGCGACCAGTGCGGGAACCGAGTCCGTGAAGGTGCCGCCCGCCCCGGCCTCCACCCCGTGCTCCACCGTCGGCGCGTCGTCGGCGCAGTGGCCGGAGCCGGAGGAACGCGAGGAACGGGAGGAATCGGAGGAGGCGCACTCGCGCCCGCCGCCCACGTCACCACGAGAACCCGTGGCGTCGTCACCGCGCCCGCCCGTACCCGTGTCACCACGCCCACCCGTACCCGTGTCACCACGCCCACCCGTACCCGTGTCACCACGCCCACCCGTACCCGTGTCACCACGCCCACCCGTACCCGTGTCACCGCGGGCAGCCGTGCCGTCGTCCTCGCCCCGTGCGCCCGTGCCGCTGTCGCCCCAGGGCACGGTGGAGTCGTCGCCGCGCGGGGCCACCGCGCCGTCGTCGCCGCGCGGAGCCACCGCGCCGTCGTCGCCGCGCGGAGCCACCGTGCCGTCGTCGAGGCGGGACGCCGTGCCGTCATCCCCCAGGGAGACCGCGCCGTCCTCACCGGCCACCACGGGGCCGTTTCCGTGGGGCACCCCGCCTTCCTCTCCCTGGACCGCCCCGCCGTCGGCCGGACAGTTCGCCCCGGCGGGCCCGCAGGTCCCGGAGACGGTGGTCCCGGGCCACGCCACGCCGGGGCTGGGCTCGGCGGCGGGGCCGGCCGCGGAGGCCGTACCGGCGAGGCCGAACGCGGCACCCGCCAGGACGGTGACGGACAGGGCGCGAGCGGTACGGCGCATGGGGTGGCTCCTCGGAACGTACGACTCCGGGGACACGCGGCTGGTGCCCCCGCAGCCATCACAGCCCGCGACACGCGGGGCCGCGCGCGGCCGACCCCCATTCGCGGGACACGCCGACTCGTTCGGGTGACGGCGCGGGCCGAGTCCGGCGTGTCGGCCCGTTGCCCTCGGGTACGCGTCCGGCGCACCCCGAGCCACCTGGAGGGAGACATGCAGCGAGGCAGCGACCGGCTGAGTGTTCACCGGGACGACGAGATGAAGCACGAACTGCGGGGCCTGCTCAGGTCCCGGCATCCGACCCGCACCGAGGAATGGAGCGACCCGGAGCCGCCCGCCGAGGACGACCCGGAGATGTACCGCGCCCCGATGCTGCCGTGGGGCAGCGAGCGGCCGTCACCGGCGAGCCTGCGGCTGGAACTGGCCCGGTCCCTGACCCGCCACGACTTCCCGGCGCAGCCGAGCGAGCTGGTGCGGGTGCTGCGCCGGGGCGACGCCCCCGACGCCCTGGTCCACCGGGTGTCCCGGTTGCCGCGTTCGACGCGCTACCGCAACCTGCTGGAGCTGGCCGAGGCCGTGGCCGGCGGGGAGTGAACCGCGACACCGGGCGGGAAGTCGACAGAGCGACAGAGCAAGGAGCGAACATCATGCGTATCGCGTTTCTGAGCGCGCCCGAGGGCGTCGAGCAGGTGGAGCTGACCGAGCCGTGGAAGGCGGTCTCCGACGCCGGGCACGAGCCGGTGCTGGTGTCGACGGAGCCGGGGCGGGTCCAGGGCTTCGACCACCTCGACAAGGCGGACACGTTCCCCGTGGACGAGGTGGTCAAGGACACCTCGGCGGACTCGTTCGGGGCGCTGGTGCTGCCCGGCGGGGTCGCCAACCCGGACATCCTGCGGACGGACGACAGGGCCGTGGCGTTCGTGAAGGGTTTCTTCGAGGCGGGCAGGCCGGTCGCCGCGATCTGCCACGCACCCTGGACGCTCGTCGAGGCCGGTGTCGTGCGCGGCCGGACCCTGACCTCGTGGCCGAGCCTGCGGACCGACATCGGCAATGCCGGCGGCACCTGGGTCGACGAGCAGGTCCAGGTCTGCGCGGCCGGTCCGAACACGCTGGTCACCAGCCGTAAACCGGACGACCTCAAGGCGTTCTGCGAGGCCCTCCTCACCGCGGTCGGCAAGGCCTGAGGCCGAGGAAGCGGGTCAGCTCGCGGAGGCGCGCGGTGACGCCGTCTCCGCGCAGTTGCGCTCCCGGGCGCCCTCGCGGGTGCGGCCGGCGGCGACGATGCGGCGCGGGTTGCGGCGCAGGTACTCGCCCTCCAGCTGGGCCATGCGCTCGTTGTGGGCGCGCAGTGCGTCGTTGGAGCCGTGCAGCAGCGTGTCGTGGCGCGTCCGGTGAATGGTCTCCAGCTCCTTCATGAGCTGCTGGTCGTCCAGTCGGCTGGGGTCGACTCCGGTCATGGTGGTACCCCGCTCGTCGTGTCCGTACCGGCGGTCCGGATCCCTGCCTCCACTGTACGAAGGTCCGGGCCGCCGGGCCTGTCTAGCGGGCGCGCTCCACCCGGCGCTCGTCCCAGACCGGCTCCGGGGTCTCCCGGACCCGGCCGTCGGTACCGAAGACCAGGTAGCGGTCGAAGGAACGGGCGAACCAGCGGTCGTGGGTCACGGCGAGCACCGTGCCCTCGAAGGCCTCCAGACCCTCCTGGAGGGCTTCCGCGGACTCCAGGTCGAGGTTGTCGGTCGGCTCGTCGAGCAACAGCGCCGTCACACCCTCCAGCTCCAGCAGGAGTATCTGGAACCGGGCCTGCTGGCCGCCGGAGAGCCGCTCGAAGGTCTGTTCGGCCTGGTGGGTCAGCTCGTAGCGGCGCAACCGGGACATCGCGGCGCCGCGGTCCTGGGAGTGTTCCGTCCACAGGATGTCGAGGAGGGTACGGCCCTGCAGCTCGGGGTGGGCATGGGTCTGGGCGAAGTGCCCGGGCACCACCCGCGCACCCAGCTTCCACTGACCGGTGTGCGCCACCTCCTCCCCGGCCAGCAGCCGCAGGAAGTGCGACTTGCCGGAGCCGTTGGAGCCGAGGACGGCGACCCGTTCGCCGTAGAAGACCTCCAGGTCGAAGGGTTTCATCAGGCCGGTGAGTTCGAGGCCCGCGCAGGTCACGGCCCGCACGCCGGTACGGCCGCCGCGCAGCCGCATCCTGATGTCCTGGTCGCGCGGCGGCTCCGGAGGCGGCCCGGCCTCCTCGAACTTGCGCAGCCGGGTCTGTGCCGCCGCGTACCGGGACGCCATCTCGTGGGAGACGGCGGCCGCCTGACGGAGGTTCAGCACCAGCTTCTTCAGCTGGGCGTGCTTCTCGTCCCAGCGGCGGCGCAGTTCCTCGAAGCGGGCGAAGCGTTCGCGCCGGGCGTCGTGGTAGGTGGCGAAGCCCCCGCCGTGCACCCAGGCGTCGGCGCCGGTCGGCGAGGGTTCCACGGAGACGATCTTCTCGGCGGCGCGGGCGAGGAGTTCCCGGTCGTGGGAGACGAACAGGACCGTCTTACGGGTCTCCCCCAGCTGTGCCTCCAGCCAGCGCTTGCCGGGGACGTCGAGGTAGTTGTCCGGCTCGTCGAGCAGCAGCACCTCGTCGGTGCCGCGGAACAGGGCCTCGAGGACCAGCCGCTTCTGCTCGCCGCCGGAGAGGGTGCGCACCTGCCGGAACTGGGCCTTGTCGTAGGGCACGCCGAGCGCGGCCATCGTGCACATGTCCCAGAGCGTCTCGTGCTCGTAGCCGCGCACCTCGGCCCAGTCGGCCAGTGCCTGCGCATAGCGGAGCTGGGCGGCTTCGTCGTCGACGGTCATGATGCCGTGCTCGGCCCGGTCCACGGCCTGCGCGGCGTCCCGGATGCCGGGGGGTGCCACCGAGACCAGCAGATCACGCACGGTGGTCTCGTCGCGTACGGAGCCCACGAACTGGCGCATCACACCGAGGCCGCCGCTCACGGTCACGGTGCCGCCGTGCGGCTTCAGCTCGCCGGAGATCAGCCGCAGCAGGGTGGTCTTGCCGGCGCCGTTGGGTCCGACGAGGGCGACCGCGGCACCCTCGCCGACCCGGAAGGAGACGTCGCCGAGCAGCGCCCTCCCGTCGGGGAGGTAGTACTCGAGGTGCGCGGCTTCCAGATGTCCCATGGTCAGGGATTCTGCGCGGCGCCCCTGGCCGGGGGCAAACCGTTATCTGTGCGACGTCCTCGTCCGCGGGCGCGGCAACCCCCACCGGGCCCGAGGCCGAGGACATCCGCCCCAGTGACGCAAGTCACTGGGCGCTGGACGGCACCGGCTCCCCCGCCGGCCCGCTCTCCCCCGTCGCCTCCACGACCGAGCCCTCCCAGGACACCGCCTTCCAGACGTCGGCCGGGGAGCCCTCCAGGACGACCACGCCGGTGTTGCCGAGGGGGCGGGCTGCGGCGAAGGCCACGTCGACGTTGTCGGCGCGGGCCGCCGCCCACAGCCGGATCGCGGCGCCGTGGCTGACCACGGCCACCGTCCCGGCGCCGCTCGCCGCGGCCTCCGCGATCACCGCGTCGTAGCGGGCCAGCGTCTCGCTCCCGGTCTCCCCGCCGGGCATGCGCAGCGCGGTGTCGCCGGCCGCCCAGGCGAACACGGTCCGCATGTACTCCTGGCCGCGCTCGGAGTGGCCAGGCAGCAGCTCCAGGTCGCCGGCGGAGACCTCGCGGACGCCGTCGCGGACGAGGGGGACGAGACCGCGGGCCGCGGCCAGTGGCGCGGCGGTGAGCTGGGTGCGGGTCAGGGTGGAGACGTAGAGGGCCTCGATGTCCTCGTCGGCCAGGGCCTCGGGCAGGGCCGCCGCCTGCTGCTGGCCGAGCGCCGTCAGACCGGGGCCCGGCACGGCGGTGTCGAGCAGGAAGTCGACGTTGGTCGGGGTCTGCCCATGACGTATGAGGAGCAGGCGCATCCAGGGGTCCTCTCACTCGACCGCACCGGGTACCGGCACGAAACAGCCACTTCAGGGTAACCGGACCCGCATGAGCCCAGATGTTGACCTGACCGTCCTGAAGCCCGGCCGGCACGCGCTGCGCGACCGGCTGCTCGCTCTCGACCTGAGGCTGTTCCAGGTGGCGGCCGAGCGGAACTGGCCGTTCGCCGAGCCGGTGCTGCCCCGGCTGAGCCGCAGCGCCAACCACGGCCTGCTGTGGTTCGCGGCGGCGGCCGGGGTGGCGGCGTCCCGCACCCCCCGGGCGCGGCGGGCCGCCGTCCGCGGCCTGGCGTCGCTCAGCCTGGCCTCCCTGACCATCAACACCCTCGGCAAGCGCTCGGTGCGCCGGTCCCGGCCGGTTCTGGACCCGGTGCCCGCGGTACGGCACCTGAAGCGGCAGCCGATCACCACCTCGTTCCCGTCCGGTCACGCCGCGTCGGCGGCGGCGTTCGCGGCCGGGGTCGCCCTGGAGTCCCCGGGGTGGGGCGCGGTGGTGGCGCCGGTGGCGTTCTCCGTCGCGATGTCCCGCGTCTATACGGGCGTGCACTTCCCGAGCGATGTGCTGGCGGGGGCGGCCCTGGGCGTGGGTGCCGCGTTCGTCGTGCGCCGGCTGGTGCCGACCCGGGGCCAGATCGGGCCGCCGCCCAAGCCCCGGGCCGAGGCTCCGGCGCTGCCCGACGGGGAGGGGCTGGTGGTGGTGGCCAACCGGGCTTCGGGCAGTTCCGACCGGGTCCGGGCGCTGCACGACGAGCTGCCGAAGGCCGAACTGGTGGAGTGCGAACCGGCGGAGGTCCGTGCCGAGTTGGAGAAGGCGGCGCTGCGGGCGCAGGCGCTCGGGGTGTGCGGCGGCGACGGCACCGTGAACGTGGCCGCCCGGATCGCGCTGCGGCACGGCCTGCCGCTCGCGGTGCTGCCCGGCGGCACCCTCAACCACTTCGCCTATGACCTGACCGTGGAGGGGGGTCGGGGCCTGGGCCGTGCGGTGCGCGACGGCGAGGCGGTCCGGGTGGACGTCGGCCGTTTCGCCTGCGAGGGCAAGGAGGGCATCTTCCTCAACACGCTGAGCCTCGGGGTGTATCCGGAGCTGGTGCGCGAGCGGGAGCGCTGGGCGCACCGCATCGGCGGCCGGCCCGCCGAGGTGCTGGCGGCGCTGCGCGTGCTGCGCACCGACCAGCATCCGCTGGAGGTCGAACTCGGCGGTTCGGCCCACCCGTTGTGGCTGCTGTTCGTCGGCAACTGCGTCTACCACCGGATGGGCCTGACGCCGGGCCGCCGTACCGACCTGGCGGACGGGCAGCTGGACGTGCGGGTGGTGCACGGCGGCCGGCATCCCGCGCTGCGCCTGCTCTCGGCCGCCGTCGCGGGCGCGTTGAGCCGCTCCCCCGCGCACGCGGAGGTACGGGTGAGCCGACTGCGTCTGACCGGTCTCAAGACCGGCACCCCACTCGCGTACGACGGTGAGGTCACCGACGTGAAGGGCGAGGTGACGATCGACAAGCTGCCTGCGGCGCTGACCGTCTACCGTCCGCACTGACTGACTGGACGTCAGTCCACATAGTAGAACGCTGGTCTCATCATTCGGCATGCGGGCGTAGCGTTGCGGACACCGCGGGACGGGGCCGTCCGGCCCCGTCCGCCTGGTGTGAAGCGAAGGGCTGAGCCATGTCGAAACCGCAGGAGACCGCCGTCTACACGCACGGGCACCACGAGTCGGTGCTGCGTTCCCACACCTGGCGCACCGCCGCCAACTCCGCGGCCTATCTGCTCGGTTCGCTCAAGCCCCACATGCGGATCCTGGACATCGGCTGCGGCCCCGGCACGATCACCGCGGACCTGGCGGAACTGGTCCCGGACGGCCGGGTCACCGGCGCCGACCACGCGCCGGGCATCCTGGAGCAGGCCCGGCGGACCGCCGCCGGACGCGGGCTGACGAACCTGGACTTCACGGTCGCCGACGTGCACGCGCTGGACTACCCGGACGACACCTTCTGCGTGGTCCACGCCCATCAGGTGCTCCAGCACGTGGGCGACCCCGTGCAGGCGCTGCGCGAGATGCGCCGGGTCACCAAGCCCGGCGGCTTCATCGCCGTACGGGACTCGGACTACGCGGCGATGACCTGGTACCCGGCGGTGCCGGGCCTGGACGACTGGCTGGAGCTGTACCGGCGGGTGGCCCGGGCCAACGGGGGCGAACCGGACGCCGGACGGCGGCTGAAGTCCTGGGCGCTGGCCGCGGGACTGACCGACATCACCGCCACCTCCGGCACCTGGACGTACAGCACGGCCGAGGAGCGGGCGTGGTGGGGCGGGCTGTGGGCCGACCGCACGGTCGCCTCCGTCTACGCCGAGCGGGCCACGGCGGGCGGCCACGCGACCGCCGGGGAGCTGCGGGCCGTCGCCGGGGCCTGGCGGGAGTGGGCGGCCCAGGACGACGGCTGGTTCGCCGTCCTGCACGGCGAGATCCTCTGCCGCAAGTGAGTCCGCTCCCGCGGCCCGAGGCCAAGTTCACGGCCTCGGGCCGCGGGAGCGGTCTCCTCAGGACTTCGCGAAGGCCTTGGTGAAGTCGCCGGTGAACGAGTAGGCCGCCCAGGGGCCGCCGAGTTCCACACGCACGCCCGGTACCTGGTCCTTCGAGCGGTCCACCAGTTCCACGAATCCCTCGCAGTCCGCGCGCGCCACCAGGTAGGCGGCGTTCAGCAGATGCCCTTCCGGAACACCGGCCGGCACCGCGCTCGGCGCGGGATACAGCCGGACATCCGCGGCGTGCCGGGAGAGCCGCTCGTGCAGGGTGCGGGCGAATTCCGCGGCGGGCGGCGCCTCGGGCGGGTCGGCGTACAGCGTGACGCCCCATTCGACCATGCCGTCGAGCCGGTCGAGGGTGTGCAGGATGTCGGCCTCGTGGGTCTCCATCATGGTCCGTACGGCGCTGTCGTCGGGGAAGACCGTGGCGGGCCGCAGCGGCAGGGGGGTGGTGACCGTGGTGAGCGCGCAGACCACGCCCTGGTGGGCGCGGGTGGTCGCGGCCAGCCAGTCGCGGTCCGCCAGGTGGTCCCGCAGGGGCGCCTCGCCGAAGTCGCCCTCGGGGACCGTGCTGACGACGGCGACCAAGCCGTGGTGCCTGAGCAGCCCGGGCGGGGCGCCGGCCACGCCGGTGAGCTCGGCCTGCAGGGCCGCCGCGAAGGGGCGGCAGAGGGCGTAGACGTACCGGAGTCCGTTCTGTCGGGTCATGGGCCCTCCTCACGTCGCGGTCCGCGCCGGGCCGTCGGCGCCACCACCGCCGCGGCGCCGCCGGTCATCGCACGACCGCCTCTTCGACCAGCATCCGGCCGGCCGTCGCGATGGCCTCGGCGTCGATGCCCGCCGCGTGCAGCTGCTGGTCGGGCGCAGCCGAGCCGGGCATGGTCCGCACGGCGAGCCGTACCAGGCGCGGTACCGGCCGGCCGTCCGCGAAGGCCTCGGCGACCGCGTCGCCGAGCCCGCCCTCCTCGTGGTGGTCCTCGACGGTGAGCAGACAGCCGGTCTCCTCGGCGGCCAGGCGCAGGGTCTGCCGGTCGACGGGCTTGACGGAGTACAGGTCGACGACCCGGATCCGGATGCCGTCCTCGGCGAGCGCGTCGGCGGCCTTCAGCGCCTCGTGCAGGGTGACCCCGGCGGCGACCACGGTCAGCCGGTCCGCGTCGGAGGAGCGCAGCACCTTGGATCCGCCCACCGGGAACTCCTCGTCCGGTCCGTAGATCACCGGGTGCGCGCCGCGTGAGGTGCGCAGGTAGCGGATGCCCTCCAGCCCGGCCATGGTCGCGACGAGCTTGGCGGTCTGGTTGGCGTCACAGGGGTAGAGCACGGTCGAGCCGTACAGCGAGCGGAACATCGCCAGGTCCTCCAGGCCCATCTGGGAGGGCCCGTCCTGGCCGATGGCGACACCCGCGTGCGAGCCGACCAGGTTGATCCCGCTGCCGCTGATCGCGGCCATGCGGACGAAGTCGTGGGCCCGGGTGAGGAAGGCGGCGAAGGTGGCCGCGTAGGGCACCCAGCCGCGGACGGCCATGCCGACCGCGCCCGCCACGAGTTGCTGTTCCGCGATGTAGAACTCGAAGTAGCGGTCGGGGTGTTCCTTGCCGAAGAACTCGGTACGGGTGGAGTCGCCGACCTCGCCGTCCAGCGCGACGACGTCGGCGCGGGCGGTGCCGAGCGCGGCCAGCGCCTTGCCGAAGGCGTCACGGGTGGGGACCTCGTCCCCCTCCTCGTAGCGGGGCAGTTCGAGCGCGCCGGTGGGCACGGAGTGCAGGGCGCGGGCCGCCGGAGGCTCCTGCACATGGAGGCGGAGGTCCCGCCTCCCGCCCAGTTCGGCGATGGCCTCCTCGGGGTCCGGCAGCGGCTTGCCGTGCATGCCCTCACGGTCCTCGACGGCGGCGACGCCCCGGCCCTTGCGGGTGCGGGCGAGGATCGCGGTGGGCTGTCCCGCGGTGGCCGTGGCCTCGGCGCAGGCGCGGTCGACGGCGTCCACGTCATGGCCGTCGACCTCCACGGTGTGCCAGCCGAAGGCCTGGAAACGGCGGGCGTAGGCGTCCAGGTCGTGGCCGTGCCGGGTGGGTCCGCGCTGGCCCAGCCGGTTGACGTCGACGATCGCGATGAGGTTGTCGAGATGCTCGTACCCGGCGTGCTCGGCGGCCTCCCACACGGAGCCCTCGGCCATCTCGCTGTCCCCGCACAGTACCCAGACCCGGTAGGGGCCGTGCTCCAGCCGCTTCCCCGACAGCGCGATGCCGACGCCGACCGGCAGGCCCTGGCCGAGGGAGCCGGTGGCGGTCTCGACCCAGGGCAGCCGGCGCGGGGTGGGGTGCCCCTCCAGGTGGGAGCCGAGCTTGCGGAAGGTGAGCAGTTCGGCGTCGTCGATGGCGCCGACCGCCTTGTAGGCGGCGTACAGCAGGGGTGAGGCGTGCCCCTTGGAGAGGATGAGGCGGTCGTTGCCGGGGTGGGCGGGCCGGTCGAAGTCGTACCGCAGATGGCGGGCCAGCAGGACGGCCATCAGGTCGGCGGCGGACATCGACGAGGTCGGATGCCCGGACTCGGCCGCGGCGGCCGCCCGCACGCTGTCCACACGCAACTGCTGGGCGAGTTCGACGAGTTCGGCGGTGTTCATGAGACTCCTTCGGAGGGAGTGTCCGTAGCGGTTCCGGAGGCTTTCGACGGCTCCGGCGGACCCGGTGCAGGCGGTCACGGTCCGGGGTCGGCGGCTCACGGTGCGCCTCCGGGAACGCGTCCGGGTTCCGAGGCTTCCCACGTAACCGTAGGCGGGACCGTCAAACGCCGCCCGCCGAGAGCGCCCCGCCCGCCGCACGCCGAGCCGTGCGGCCGGCCGCGCGCGTGCGCGGCCCGCCACACGGCGGGGGTGTCGGGCCTCAGGCCGGACGGCGCGGTGCGTCCGGGCCGGCGTCGGGCGTGACCGGGGTGACCGGCGTGATCGGCGGTACCGGCGGCTGCGCCGGCACGGGCGGGTACGGCAGCCCCAGCCCACCGGGCGGCCCCGCGGGGGCGCTGCCGCCGATGACCCGGCGGGGAGCGTGCGGGTGGCTGGGCCGGGCGGCCTTCCGCAGCAGCGCGGCGACCGCGCCCAGGAGTGCGGCGGTGACCAGCGCCGCGGCCCACCCCGGCAGCACGGTCGCCAGCGCCAGGCCCACGGCGGCCGACACCGCCGCGCCGGCGTACAGGGCGACCGCACCGGAGGCGCCGTAGAGCAGGGCGGTGCGCCGCCGCTTGCGGCCCTGCTCGCGGAGCTCATCCCGTACGGTCTCGCGTGCGACCTGTGCCAGTTCGTCGACGAGGTCCTTGTCCAGATGTTCGAGATGATCCAGATGTTCCATGCGCTCCGGGTACCCGGACGGGAAAAGCCGTAACAGGAGATCACCGGAGGCGGCCTCTTCCGGCCCGGTGCCAACTAGGCTCGTCGCATGGAGATTCTGGGCGCCTCCCTGCGCATCTGCGTCGACGACCTCGAAACCGCGATCCCGTTCTACGAACGCCTCTCCGGGGGCAGAGCCCTGCGTTTCGAACGCGGGGGCGTCCAGGTCGCCGCGGTCGGCTCCTTCCTCCTGATGAGCGGCCCGGAGGCGGAGCTGGAGGTGCTGCGCAAGGTGACCGCGACGATCGCGGTGCAGGACGTCGAGGCGGCCCACCGGCTGCTGGACGACCTGGGCGCCCGCATCCTCGCCGGGCCGGTGCCCACCCCGGCCGGCCGCAACCTGCTCGCGATGCATCCCGACGGCTCGGTCTTCGAGTACGTCGATCAGCACCCTGCCTGATCAGGGGTTGCCCGGCCGCATCCGGAAGTCGTAGCGGCCGGGCAGCGGCCCGTCACCGAGCCGCGCCCACAACCGGTCGACGGTATCGGCCCCTTCCCGCAGGTCGGCGACCTCGAACCCGTCCTCGAACACGGCCCGGGCCGCGGCCCGCCGACCCTCGGCGAGCAGCAGCTCCGCCTGGAGGAGCCGGAACCGGCCGCGCTCCCGGACGGCCGGGGGCAGGGCCTCCCAGACGGTGCGCGCGTCCGCGGCCCGGCGCACCCGCAGCAGCGCTTCGAGGGCCTCGCGGCCGAGCGCGGCGGCCGCCGCCGTCCAGGCCTCGCCGTCGTCGCGGCGCTCCCGGCTCAGGTCGTCGAAGGCGTCGGCGTACCGTTCGGCGGCCCGCTCGTGGTGCCCGTACTCCTGGTCGGCGACGGCGAGACAGCGCAGCAGCGGCCACAGCGACGGGGCGAGCTGAAGGGCCCGCTCCCAGCTGCGGACGGCCTGGGCCCGGTCGCCGGCGTGCCACTGGGCGACGCCGAGGTGGTACTCGGTGTGCGGGGTCGCGGGGGCCGTCTCCAGCATGTCCCGCCAGTGCGGGGCGACCAGGGTGGGGCCCGGCGGCCGGACCCGGCGGGGTTCGGGCAGCGTGCCGGTGTGCAGCAGCTCCCGCCAGGGCCGCTGCTCCTCGCCGAGCGTCGACTCCGGGAACGGCGTGCCGGGCAGCTTCCAGTCGGTGCGCAGGACTTCGAGGGCGCCCCAGCCGGAACCGGTCGCGAGGATCTCGCCGGGTGCGGTGTCGGCACACGGCTGCCAGGCCGCGTACGCGGCGTCGAGCGCGCCGCGGGGCAGGGCGTCCGCCAGCCTCGCCTCGACCCTCTGCGTGACCGGGTCCGCCGCCGTCCCCGGCACCACGGACAGCGGTCCGTACGCCTCCAGCCAGGAGACCTCGCTCTCCGCCTCCAGCCGGACGTGCTCCAGCTGGGTGCGGGCCGGCCCGGCCTGGATCTCGCGGTAGCCGCCGGTACCGGGCCCGCCGAGCCATTCCTGCCAGCGCCGGCCGCCGGGGCCCGAGCCCCACACGAACAGCTTCCGGCCGCGCAGTCCGTCGGTCGAGGTCTGCACCAGCCCGTGGCCGGCCGCGTCCAGCGCGGCGATCCAGCGGCGCCGGCCGTCCGGCAGGTCGTAGAAGTAGTCGGTGGCGTACGGGTGCCGGGTGTCGTACGGCGGAACGGGCACCCGGCGCAGCCTGCGGTCCGGCCCGAACTCCCAGGCCTCCGCGGCCGGCACCACGACCCGGCGGTCCTGCGGAACAGCCGTGTTGGACCACCAGTACAGCGGCGCCGGGCGTTCGTGCGGATTGCGGACGCGGACGCCGACGTACAGGAAGTCGGAACCGTCCGGCAGCCACAGGTCGACCTGGAAGGGCAGGTCGCGCAGCCGCTCCCACTCCCACAGCCGGAGCATCTCACCGCCGTCGGGGGCGGGGACCCGGGCCGCGTGCAGCGGGGCGCAGGAGAGCGTGGTGTGGCCGGTGGCACCGATGTTCCATTCGATGCCACCGGCGTACCAGGCACCGTTGAGGGCGAAGTTGGCGGGCTGGAACACCGGGTTGCGGTAGAGGAGTTCACGGCCGGTGGGCAGCTGGACGAGGGAGGCGACACGGCCGCCCAGGCCGGGCAGGACGGTGGCGCGCAGCCGGCCGTTCTCGATCACGAGCGCGTCGAGGGCACGGGGTGCGCGGGTTCTGCCGTAGCCGTCGCGGATCCGTACCGGCAGCAGGCTGCGCAGCGGCTCGTAGCCGATCTGCCGGGCCATGTCCGCGGGCAGGTCCTCCCGGTCGCGTTCGTCGACCCGGTGGTCCCCCACTGCCCCGAAGGCGTGGGCGGTGCCCCCATCGTCGAGGGGGCGGAGCGGGGGGAGCGGGTTGTCCGGGCCCAGCTCCGCCGCGGGCAGGTTCAGTACCTCACGTCGGATCCTCGTCACGATCGCCATGGAACCGGGCACGGGGCGAGCTGACCAGGGGAGCTGCCGGTCAGGATTCCGCAAAGGCCGCTCCGGTGGCTCGGTCAGCGCATCTCGGCGGTGATCGCCCACCGCTCGTGGTCGCGCCAGGCCCCGTCGATGTAGATCATCTTGGGTGAGAAGCCCTCCAGCCGGAACCCGGCGCCGCGCGCGAGCGCGATGGAGGCGGCGTTGCCGGGCTGGACGTTGATCTCCAGCCGGTGCAGCCGCATCGGTCCGAAGGCGTGGTCCACGACCAGCCCCATCGCCTCCCGCATCAGCCCGCGCCCGGCCGCGTGCGCGAACACCCCGTAGCCGAGGGCACCGCACTGGAAGCCGCCCTCGACGATGTTGTTGATGTTGATGAACCCGGCGATCGCCCCGTCGTGCTCCGCTCCGTCCTTCTCACAGACCAGGAACCCGGCCTTGGTGCGGTCCTCGATCAGCCGGCCCGCGTAGCCGGCGTAGGCGGCGTCCGTGGTGGGCGGGAACAGCCACGGCTGGTGGAGGTCCTTGCTCTCCCGGGCCCGGGCGATGAACTCGGCGCCGTCCTCGTAGCTGTAGTGGCGGATGCCCACGCGAGGGCCCTCGGCGAGATGACGGGAAGCGATGTGCGGCATCCGGCCACCCTATGCAAGGCCGGCCACGGCGTCACCGCAGCGCCGGCTCCACCAGGGTGAGCGTGCCGGCGTCCGCGTCCAGATCCGCGGCCACGCCGAGCGGCACGGTCAGGGCCGACTCGCAGTGCCCGAAGCCGAACTCCTCCACCACCGGTACCCCGAGTCCGCCGAGCCGGTCGGCGAGCACCGCCCGCACCCCCTCGTACGGCCCGCACCGGTCCCAGGACCCGAGCAGGATCCCGGCCACGCCGTCGAGCCGGCCGGACCGCAGCAGCTGGGTGATGCTCCGGTCGAGGCTGTACGGCTGCTCGCCCACGTCCTCCAGCAGGAGCAGCCCGCCGCGCGCGCCGGGGTGGGTGTGCGGGGTGCCGATGCCGGTCGCGAGCAGGCGCAGGCACCCGCCGACCGTGACACCCCGGGCCCGGCCGGGCACCAGGGAGCGGCCCCGGCCGGTGACGGTGCGGACCGTCTCCGGGGCGAACAGGGTGGCCCGCAGGTGCTCCTGCGCCTCGGTGCTCTTGACGAAGTCGGCGCCCGCGGCCACCGGCCCGTACAGGGTGGCGAGCCCGAGCCGGACGGCGAACGCCTCGTGCAGCACGGTCGCGTCGCTGAAGCCGACGAACACCTTCGGCCCGGCGGCCCGCATCGCCCCCCAGTCGAGCAGGTCCACCAGGCGCTGGGCGCCGTAGCCACCGCGCGCGCAGAGCACGGCGGACACGGTCGGGTCGCACCAGGCCCGCTGGAGATCGGCGGCCCGGTCGGCGTCGGAGCCCGCGAGGTACCCCAACTCGCCCCCCTCGGCGAGCACATGAGGCGCCACCACCGGGTCGAGATCCCAGCCGCGCAGGATGTCGAGGCCCGCCTGGAGCCGCTCCTCCAGCACCGGCCCGCTCGGCGCCACCACGGCGACCCGGGCTCCGGGGGCGAGTCTCGACGGCCGTACCAGCTCTCTCACTTCACCAGCTCCAACTCGGGGATGCCGGGCACGCTCAGCCCGAACACCTGGGCATACAGGGCGAGTTCGGCCTCCAGGGCGCGCACCATGGTCTCCGCGCGGCGGAAGCCGTGGCCCTCGCCGGGGAAGGTGAGGTACGCGTGCGGCACCCGCCGTCCCTCGAGGCTCGCGAGGAAGCGTTCACACTGCACGGGCGGGCAGATCACGTCGTCCAGGCCCTGGAGCAGCAGGAAGGGCGCGCTGAGCCGGTCGGCGTGCTCGCTGGGCGAGCGTTCCGCGTACCGCTCGGGGACCTCGGCCAGCGGCCCGATCAGTGACTCCAGGTACCGGGACTCGAAGTCGTGGGTCTCCCCCGTGCCCCAGCCGGTGAGGTCGAGGATGGGGTAGGCGATGGTGCCGCAGGCGTAGACGTCGGTGCCGGTCAGCGAGGCCGCGGCGGTCCAGCCGCCGGCGCTGCCGCCCCGGATCGCCAGCCTGGCGCGGTCGGCGGCGCCCTCCTCGGCGAGGGCGAGGGCGACGGCCGCGCAGTCCTCCACGTCGACCACGCCCCACTGCTCGCGCAGCCGGTTGCGGTACTCCCGTCCGTACCCGGTGGAGCCTCCGTAGTTGACCTCGGCGACCCCGATGCCACGGGAGGTGAAGTAGCCGATCGCCAGGTCGAGAACGAGGGGCGCCCGGCTGGTGGGACCGCCGTGGGCCCAGACGACGTACGGTGGCAGCTCGCCCTCGGGGGCGGTGTGGCCGGGATGGTGGGGCGGGTAGATGTGGGCGTGCACCTCGCGGCCGCCCGGGCCGGTGAAGGTGCGGACCCGCGGCTCGGGGTAGTGGGCGGGATCGACCGGATCGCGGTGCGCGGCGCCGACGACCCGGGCACGGCCGCTCGCGGTGTCGAGTTCGATCACCTCGTACGCGGTGCGCGGGCTCGCGCCGACCGCCACGACACGGGTCCCGTGCGCCGCGAGGGTGGGGGCGAACTCGGTCCAGGGACCGGCGGCGTCGACGAGTTCGCCGGATTCCGGGTCGAGTATCCCGAGTCTGGTAGACCCCCGGCCGTGCACGACGGCGATCAGCCCGCTGTCCAGCGGGGCGAACCAGCGCTGGCCGAGCTTCCAGAGCGGCCCGGCGAACTCCTCCTCGCGCGGGCAGAGCGGGGTGCCGTCGCGGTAGAGGTTCCACCAGCCGCTGCGGTCGCTCGCGTACAGCAGCCGGCCGTCCTTCGACCACTCGGCCTGCGCGACCGACTCCTCGGGGCCGCCCGCGACCGTGCGGACGGCGTGCAGCGCGCCGTCGTCGCCGACCTCGCCGACCAGCAGCTCCGTGCCGTCCCACGGCATCCGCGGATGGTCCCAGGCGAGCCAGGCGGCTCGCCGCCCGTCGGGCGACAGACGCGGACCGGTCACGAACCGGTGCCGGTCGCCGGTGAGTTCGCGCACGGCGGCCCGGTCCTCGGCGGCCGACCCGTCCAGCGGGACTGCGGCGATCACCCGCCGCACGTCGCCGGGGCCGTCACCGGTGAACTCCTCAAGGACGCACCAGACCTCGCCCCGCTCCGGCAGCAACCGCGGTTCGGCGAACCGGAGCCCGGGCGGCGTCAGCGGGCGGGGCTCGGCGCCCGGCTCGTACCGGTACAGGCGCTGGTCGTCGAAGTGGACGAAGACCAGCAGCGGTTCGCCGCCGGCCGCGGGCACCGCACCGGCCCAGGGCTGCCCGCCGTACTCGATGACCCGGCTGCGGACGTTCCACGGCGCGGGCAGCACGGACTCCCGGGTGCTGCCGCGCACCAGGGTCCGGCGCCCGCCCTCCCGCGGGCGGGGTTCGGTCCACCAGGTCTCGCCGCCGACGAAGCCCACCCATTCGGGGCTGCCGTCGTGCGCCGCGGCCAGGGCCGCGTCGATGGGCGAGGGCCAGGAGCCGTACGGCTTCGTCTCCACGATGTCTCCTATGCCGTGCGCAGGAAGCGGTCCAGGACCCGGACGCCGAAGTGCAGGGCCTCGACGGGGACGCGTTCGTCCACGCCGTGGAACATGGCCTGGTAGTCGTAGCCCTCCGGCAGCCGGAGCGGTGTGAAACCGTAGCCGGTGATGCCGAGCCGGGAGAACTGCTTGGCGTCGGTGCCGCCCGACATGCAGTAGGGCACCACATGCCCTTCGGGCGCGAACTCCTCGACGGCGGCGCGCATCCGGGCGTACGTCGGCGAGTCGAGGGGTGCCTGGAGGGCGACCTCGCGGTGGTGGAACTCCCAGTCGACGTCGGGTCCGGTGAGCCGGTCCAGAGTGTCGCGGAACTCGTCCTCGGTGCCGTGCAGATGGCGTCCGTCGACATAGGCGACGGCCTCGCCGGGGATGACGTTGACCTTGTAACCGGCGGTCAGCATGGTCGGGTTGGCGCTGTTGCGGACGGTGGCCTCGACCAGCTTGGCGGCCGGCCCGAGCTTGGCGAGGAGCAGGTCGACCTGGGTGAGGTCGGGCTCGACGCCGTAGAGGGCGGCTAGTTCGGTGAGGGCGGCGGTGACTGTCGGGGTGAGCCGGAGCGGCCAGCTGTGCTCGCCGATGCGGGTGACGGCGGCGGCGAGCCGGGTGACCGCGTTCTCCTTGTTGACCTTGGAGCCGTGTCCGGCGCGCCCGTGCGCGGTGAGCTTCAGCCACCCGGTGCCGCGCTCGCCCGCGGCGATGGGGTAGAGCTCCCGGCCCAGGCCGTCGTGGAAGGTGAAGGCGCCCGACTCGCTGACACCCTCGGTGCAGCCCTCGAACAGCTCGGGGTGGTGGTCGGCGAGGAACCCTGAGCCGTCCCTCGCGCTGGCCTCCTCGTCGGCGGTGAACGCGACGACGATGTCCCGGCGCGGCCGTACCCCCTCCCGGGCCCAGGCCCGCACCACGGCCAGGATCATCGCGTCCATGTTCTTCATGTCGACGGCGCCCCGGCCCCAGACCACCCCGTCGCGGACCTCCCCCGAGAAGGGGTCGATCCGCCAGTCGGCGGCCTGTGCGGGCACCACGTCGAGGTGACCGTGGACGAGGAGCGCGTCCGCGGCCGCGTCCGTCCCCTCGATGCGGGCGACGACGTTGGTACGGCCCTCGGTCCGCTCCAGGAGGATCGGCTCCAGGCCGGCTCCCGCCAGCTGTTCGGCCGCGTACTCGGCGGCGGGCCGCTCCCGGCACGCGCCGTCGCCGAAGTTGCTGGTGTCGATCCTGATCAGCTCGGAGGTGAACCGGACCACCTCGTCCAGCGCCTGCTCGTCAGCCATACTGCTCCTCCACCGCGGACGAGACGATCGTGGTGACCGCCTTGAAGGTGCGGATGCCGTCGTACATGGTCTCCTCGGTGTACGCCACCTTCCGCTCGCCGGTCCGCCGCACCCCGGGCACGACGGTGGCGGAGAGGGCGAGGTGCTCGGCGTCGAACTCGAGGGCGACCGTGAACGGCCCGCCGGTCACGGGTTCGTGGCGCACCGCGAGCCCGGCCGCGTCCTTGGCGGCGGCGCGGATGTCAGCTGCCGTCCTGGCGGGCGTCCGGCACTTGGCCGCGTACCTCGACACATGGTCCTTGACGGCGACCTTGAGGGCCTCGGGCGCGTAGCCGAGGGCGTCCTCGCAGGCCAGATCGTCGCCGGTGACAAGGACGACCGGGACGCCGTACTCGGCGACGACGTGGGCGTTGAGCAGACCCTCGCTGGCGCGCACGCCGTTCAGCCAGACGCCGGTGATGGAGTTGGCGAGATAGGTGTGGGCGAGGACGCCCTCCATGCCGGCACCGGTGTGGTAGCCGATGAAGGCGATGCCGTCGACGTCGCCGTGCTGGACGCCCTCGACCATGGAGAGGGCCTTGTGGCGGCCGGTGATCATCTCGGCGCGGTCGTCGAGCTGCTCCAGGAGCAGGTTGCGCATGCTCCAGTGGGCCTCGTTGATGAGGACCTCGTCGGCACCGCCGTCGAGGAAGCCGAGGACGGCGGCGTTGACGTCCGAGGTGAACATCGACCGGCACCGCTCCCACTGCGGCGTGCCGGGCAGTACGTCGCCGGGCCAGGTCACCCCGGTGGCGCCCTCCATGTCGGCGCTGATGAGGATCTTCATGGTGCGCCACGTTACGCGCCCGTACGGCCACCGGCCAGGAAGCGGGTCGCCGCCCCTCGGCGGCGGCCCGGCCCGCGGTCAGTTCGGGCGGCCGGTCACCAGCCACTTCGACGGCAGCATGATCTGCTCGCCGTCGGGGGTGAACTCGGTTGTCATCAAGGGAAGTTCGCCGCCGGCGAGGATCGTGAGGCCGGCGTTTTCCAGGTACTCGGGCACCGCGTCGTCGGCGACCTCACCGGGGGCGATGCCGTGCCGGAAGATCGGGGCGAGCTTGGCAGGCGGGCCGGACGGGCTCTGGGCGAGGCCGCCGAGGACGGGGCGGGCGGTCTCGGAGAGCTCGACGAGGAAGGCCCGGCCGCGATCGCCGACGAGCGTCGCGACGGCGTCGGCCAGCAGCTGCCGGTCGTCGGGTTCGCACTGGTGCAGGACGCCTCGCATGTAGATGTTGGCGTCGCCGAGTTCGGCGTGCAGGGCCTCGGCCTCGGTCTTCTCGACCGCGTCCAGCTGCCGGTAGCGGGCCAGTCCGGCCGGGTCGGCGTGCCGGGCGTGCGCCAGGGCGGCCTCGGCGACGTCGGTGCCCAGCACGCGCGGGAAACGGCCGGCGAGGAAACGGGTCTGGGTGCCGTTGCCGCAGCCCAGGTCGACCAGCGGCAGGCCGGGGTCGATGAGGTGGGGCTCGAGGAGGGGGACGTGGACGGCGGCGGTGACGCCCGGTTCCGCGTCCCAGAACACCGCTCCCGTCCCCTCGGGCGCTTCACGCCAGAAGCCCTCCCAGGCGTTCCGGTACCGACTCGTCACGCTCATGCCCAACTCCCCGGGGTGTGACCGCAGAAGGCCGCCGTATGTGACGGGCCAGTACGGTTTACCCTGCGCCGGTTTCGGCCACAAGCGCCCGGCGCGCTCCTTCACCGCGCATTCGGCGAACGTGCGTCTTCAGCGGCGCCGTGAGGTGAGTTCGAACCAGACGGTCTTCCCGGCGGCCGTACGGCTGCTGCCCCACTCCCGGGCCAGCGTGCTGACCACCCGCAGTCCGCGCCCGGCCTCGGCGCCGGAGTCCCTGCCCAGCAGGGTCGGCAGCGTGTGGTCGTCGTCGTCGACCTCGCACAGCAGGGTCTCGTCACGGATCAGCCGGAGCTGGACCGGGCGGCTGTGGGAGTGCCGTATCGCGTTGGTGACGAGTTCGCTGACCATCAGCTCGGCGGGGTCGGCGAGCCGGGCCAGGCCCCAGTCGTGCAGCTGTTCGCGGACGGCCGCTCGGGCCCTGCGGACCTCGGCGGGGTCGAGGGCGAGCCGCCACTCGGCGACGTCGTCCGGCTCGATGCCGTTGAGGCGGGTCATCAGCAGGGCGACGTCGTCCTTGCGGTCGCCGCGGCCCGTCTTCGAGAAGGTCGCGGCCAGGGTGCGGACGATGGTGTCGCAGGCGTCGTCCATGGAGGCGGCCGGGTGGGCGGCGGACTCGCAGAGGGCGGCGAGGCCGACACCGATGTCCTCGCCGCGCATCTCGACCAGTCCGTCGGTGCACATCACCAGCCGGTCACCGGGCTCCACCCGCACCCTCAGCGACTCGAAGGCGACCCCGCCGACGCCGATGGGCGCCCCGGTGGGCAGGTCGAGGAGTTCGCTTCGGCCGTCCACGGCACGGACCAGCACGGGCGGGATGTGGCCCGCGTTGGCGAGGTGGAGTTCGCTCTCGATCGGGTCGTAGACGGCGTAGAGGCAGGTGGCGAGGTAGCCGTCGCCGAGGCGCTGGGCGAGGTCGTCCAGGTTGCGCAGGAGCTGGGCGGGCGGGAGGTCCAGGGCCGCCATGGTCTGGACGGCGGTCCGCAGCTGGCCCATCATCGCGGCCGAGTGGAGGCCGTGGCCCATGACGTCGCCGACGACCAGGGCGGTGCGGGCGCCGGGGAGCTTCACGGAGTCGAACCAGTCGCCGCCGACCCGTCCGAGCAGGGTGCCCGGCAGGTACCGGGTGGCGATGTCACAGCCCGCCATGCGCGGCGGGATGTGCGGCAGCATGCTGTCCTGGAGGGTCTCCGCGACGCTCTCCTGGAAGGTGTACATGCGCGCGTTGTCGAGCACGAGGCCGGCGCGGGCGGCGAGTTCGGCTCCGGTGACGCGGTCCATGTCGTTGAACGTCTCGCGCTCGGGGTGGCGCAGCAGGATCATGAAACCCAGCACGACGTTGCGGGCCTTGAGGGGGACGACCAGCATCGAGCGGCCGGTGATCAGCGGCCGGATGTCGCGCTTTTCGAACTGCGAGGCGATGGCGTGGCCCATCTCCACGCTGATGCGCGGGACCAGGACCGGCTCACCGCTGGTCATGCACTGGAAGAACGGCGTGTGCGCGGGGAACGGCATGGCCTCGCCGACCGGCACGACGTCGTCCCAGCGGCCGGGCTCGTCGGTGTGCTCCAGGGCCACCCGGTGCCACATGGTGGTGGTGTCGGGCACGCCCCCCTGGAACCCCTCCCCGGCGACGACCTGTTCGCGCAGATAGGTGCCGGCGACATCGGTGAAACGGGGTACGACGGCCCTGCTGACCTCGACGATGGTCCGGGACAGGTCGAGCGAGGTGCCGATCCTCCCGCTGACCTCGTTGAGGAATTCCAGGCGCTCGCGGACGGCCGCGTGCTCCAGGTCCTCGCCCTCGTCGCCGGTGAGGCCGGCGGGCGGCGGGAGGCCCTGGGCGGCCGCCCGGGCGGCACGCTCTCGACGGGCCTGGCGCTCGGCGCGCCGGGCGACACCCCAGTCGGGGGTGACGGGGACCCGGTCGTTCTGGCTGAACTCCAGGATGGGGTAGCCGAGTTCGAGAACCTGGGCGACGATCCGCGCGCTCTCGCCGACGCTCATGCTGGGCAGGATCTCGGGGAGCCGGCGGGCGAGTTCCTCGGCGCCGGGGAAGTCGGTGTGCAGGGCGAATCCGGGCGCGATGCGCTCGAAGGCGACGTCCTCGGCGCGCTCGGACCGGCGCAGCCGCCCGGCGTCGGCGGCGAGCACCAACAGCCGCTCCTCGCCGGGTCCGACCAGCGGATACGCCCACCACAGCACGTCGACGCGGTCGCGGTCCGGCACGGTCAGCCGGGCCCGGCCGGCGGCCGGGAAGCTGAGCCGTCCGTCGAGGGAGGACTCCAGGTCGGGGCCGAGTCCGTCGTAGGCCGCGTAGGCACCGTACGGGGTGATCTCGTCGTCCTCGGGGAGCGCCCCGGAGACCGGCAGCAGGTCCAGGACGGGGCGGCCGATCGCCTGTTCCCTGACGGCGCCGAACAGCCGGCGCGCGCCGGTGCTCCAGTGGGAGACCCGCCCGTCGCGGCCGACGACCACCACGGCGAGGGGGATACGGCCGGACGCGCCCTCCCCGGCACCGAGACTGGGAGGTGCGTCCCGCTCGCCGCCATGGTTCATGGCCCAGGCCCTCTCTCCCCACGGCTCCGCGAAGATCTGTGCCGCCCGCCACTACCGTACGGTGGCCGCCGGTTGCGATGTGTGCCAATTCTGGAATTGGTATCACCGGAGCGCACCGGCGCACAGGTCCGCGCCCTCGCGCCCGCCAGGTCCGGCCCCGTGCCCCGTCCGGTCAGTCCTCGTGCCCCAGTTGGAGATCGCGTTCGGTGCGGCCGCCGCCCGCCACCTGCAGCACCGTGGCGACCGGCGGGTAACCGGCGGCGATGACGGTGTACTCGCCCGAGGAGAGGTCGACGAACCGGAACGTTCCGTCGGGACCGGTGGTGAGGGTGTCCACGACGTTCCCGGCGGCGTCGAGCAGCGTCACCCGCGCGTCCTCGACGGGCCGCCCGCCGCCGGCCCGGACGGTGCCCTTCAGCACGGCGCCGCCCGCGAGTTCGACGTCCTGCCGGGTCTCCCGGGCTGCCTGCACGGTGACCGGGAGGGCGGCCGGGCGGAAGGCGGGGGCGCTGCCGGCGAGGGTGTACTCGCCCGCCACCAGCTCGGTGATGACGTAGCCGCCCTCGCGTCCGCTGCGGGTGCTGGCGACCACCTCGCCCTGCACGTTGGTGAGCGTGACGGTGGCGTCGCGCACCGGCGTGCCGTCGGCGGTGCGGACGGTGCCCGCGAGGCGTCCGGCGCCGCCGAGGACGACGTCGAGATCGACGGGCCGCTCGCCGACGGTCACGGTGACCGCCTGCGGCTGGTGGCCGCCGGCGGCGGCGATCAGGACGTACGCCCCGGAGCCGGGTGTGGACAGGGCGTACCGTCCGTCGTCGCCGCTGGCGCCCCGGCCGATCTGCCGGCCGACGGCGTCGATGAGGGTGAGTGCGGCGCGGGGCACCACGGTCCCGTCGGGGTGCTGCACGGTGCCGCAGACCGGGATCCCGGCACCGGGATGCGCCGAGCGCGCCTGCGGGATCGGGGTGTGGACGGGGACGGACGCGGTTTCGGCGGTGGGGTGGGACACCAGCGGTTTCTCCTTGAGGAAGCAGGCGATGAGCAGGCCGAGGACGAGCATCGGCACCAGGTAGAGGAAGATCCTGGGCATCGCGTCGGCGTAGGCGCGGATGTAGGCGTCACGCAGTGCCGGGGGCAGCGCGTGGACGAGCTGCGGGGTCAGCGTCTCGGGGTCGGGCAGCCGGGCGCCGGCGTGGGCGGGCAGATGCCGGTGCAGGGCGTCGGTGAGCCGGTCGGCGAAGAGCGTGCCGAAGACGGCGGCGCCGACGCTGCCGCCGATCTGCCGGAAGTAGTTGTTGGCGCTGGTGGCGGTGCCGAGGTCGGCCGGCGGCACGGAGTTCTGCACGGCCAGCACGAGTACCGGCATCACCATGCCGATGCCGGCGCCGAGGACGGCCATCCAGATGCTGTACTGCCAGCGCGGGGTGTCGACCTCGAGCCGGGAGAGCAGCCACATGCCGACCACCGACACTCCCCCGCCGAGCACCGGGTAGATCCGGTAGTGCCCGGTGTGGCTGATGAGCTGGCCGGAGACGATCGAGGCGCCGACGATCCCGCCCATCATGGGCAGCATCAGCAGCCCGGACTCGGTGGCCGAGGCGCCGTCGACCATCTGCAGGAAGGTCGGCAGGTAGCTCGCGGCGCCGAACAGGGCGACGCCGATGACCAGTCCGACCAGTCCGGTCACGTTGAAGACGGAGTCCCGGAACAGCCGCGGCGGGATGAGGGGTTCGGCCGCGCGGTGCTCGGCGACCAGGAACAGCGCGGTGGCGGCCAGGGCGCCGGCCCCGAGTCCCAGGATGACGCGGGAGTCCCACGCGTACTCCGTGCCGCCCCAACTGGTCAGCAGGACCAGGCAGGTGGAGGCGGCGCCCAGCAACAGGCTGCCCAGGACGTCGAAACGAGCGCGGACCCGGGGCTTCGGCAGCCTCAGCACGGCGGTGACGACGGCCAGCGTGACCAGGCCGAAGGGCACGTTGACGTAGAAACACCAGCGCCAGGAGAGGTGGTCGGTGAAGTAGCCGCCGAGCAGCGGCCCGGCGACGGAGGCGAGGCCGAAGGCGGCGCCGATCAGTCCCATGAAGCGCCCGCGCTGCCGGGGCGGCACGATGTCGGCGATGATCGCCTGGACGCCGATCATGAGCCCGCCGGCGCCGATGCCCTGCACCGCGCGGAAAGCGATCAGCTGGTCCATGCTCTGCGCGCGGCCGGCCAGCGCGGAACCGACGACGAAGACCAGGATCGCGAACTGGAAGACGCTCTTGCGGCCGATGAGGTCGCCGAGCTTGCCGTAGACCGGGAGGCCGATGGTGGAGGTCAGCAGATAGGCGGTGATCGCCCAGGACATCCGCTCCAGACCGTGCAGTTCGCCGACGATCCTCGGCAGCGCGGTGGCGACGATCATCTGGTCCAGCGCCGCCAGGAGCAGCGCGAGCATCAGCCCGCAGAACACCAGCCGGGTGCGGCGCGGCCCGAGTCCCCGCGCCGGGGCGGGTTCCGGTAGGGGGGCGTCTGCGGGTGCCGCGGCCGGCTCCTCGTACTGCACCAGAGTCGTCCCCACGTACCGCTCCCCTCGTCGCGCCTGCGCACAATTGCCGCCTTGTGTCCCGCTGGGCGACAACTGTGGGCAAGCACGACGAGTTACGGCACGGCACCGGTCGGGCCGGAGATCCACTCGAACCGGTGAGAGGGGTCAACACCCCCTGTCCATCCGGCGGTTACCTACCGCCGGGGGAACGGGACTACTTCTCGACCTCGGTGGCGAGCCTGTCGAGCACCTCGCCGTAGATCCGGCCGAGGCCCTTGGGGGCGAAGGTCTTCTCGAAGAAACCGCCGACGCCGCCGGCGCCCTGCCAGGTGGTGTGGACCACGACCCTGGAGCTGCCCTCGCCGGCCGGGGTGACGCGCCAGGTGGTGACCATGGAGGAGTTGCGGTCCTTCTCGACCAGCTCGCCGTCGGTGGGCTCGCTGACCTCCAGGAGGCAGTCGCGGACGCGCTTGCTCGTGGCCTGGAGCTTCCAGTGCACCAGGGTGCCCTCGCCGTCGCCGCCCTCGCGCACCTCGTACTCGCTGAAATGCTGGGGCAGCAGCTTCGCGCGCGTGCCGCTGTAGTCGGCGAGCGCGTCGAACACCGTCTCCGCGTCCGCCGCGACGACCCGCTCCGTAGTGGCCTCGACCTGCGCCATTGAGTTCCTCCAGCACCTGAGTTCTCGGGGTTGGGGCAAGCCAACCACCCCGGCGCCCGGCCGCCCAAATCGGGGTGACGGAAGCGGTCGGAAACGGTGTGCGCGCGGTCTCCACAGATCGTCCGCACGATCATGGGAACAGATGTTCTATTCTGGGGGCAGTGCTATCGAGGAGGCGTCATGCGCTGGGAGAACCTCACCGAGGAGGCCGAACACGGCCGTGCGGACACCGCGCTGTTCGGCGCGGACGCGGTCACGACCCGCACCTTCGACACCCCCGAGTTCCGGGGGATCACCTTCCACGAGGTGCGGGGCCGGTCGATCATCAACCGGGTGCCGGGCGCCTCGCGGATGCCGTTCGAATGGACGGTGAACCCGTACCGGGGCTGCACCCACGCGTGCGTGTACTGCTTCGCGCGCAAGACGCACAGCTACCTGGACCTCGACACCGGGATCGGCTTCGACACCCAGATCGTGGTCAAGGTGAACGCCCCCGACCTGCTCCGCCGCCAGCTGGGCTCACGGCGCTGGCTGGGCGACCACATCGCGATGGGCACCAACGTCGACTGCTACCAGCGCGCGGAGGGCCGCTACCGGCTGATGCCGGGGATCATCTCGGCCCTCACCGACCACGCGAACCCGTTCTCGATCCTCACCAAGGGCACGCTGATCCTGCGCGACCTCGACCTGCTGCGGCGCGCGGCCGAGGTCACGGACGTCGGCATCTCGGTCTCGGTCGGCTTCGTCGATGCCGAGCTGTGGCGCACCGTGGAGCCGGGCACCCCGGCGCCCGAGCGCCGCCTGGACGTCGTACGGGCCCTCACCGAGGCCGGTGTCGGCTGCGGTGTCCTGATGGCCCCCGTGATCCCCTTCCTGGGCGACCACCCGGCCCAACTGCGGGCCACCGTGCGGGCGATCGCGGCCGCCGGCGCCACGTCCGTGACACCCCTGGTGCTGCACCTGCGCCCCGGCGCCCGTGAGTGGTTCATGAGCTGGCTCGCATCCCACCACCCGCACCTCGTCCGCCGCTACGAGCGGCTGTACGCGGAGGGCGCCTACGCGCCCAGGTGGTACCAGCGCCGGATCACCCGGCAGGTGCACGAACTGGCCGAGGAGTACGGCATCGGCCCGACCCGCGCCGGCGCCTTCCGCCGGACGCCGGTGCCTCCGGCGGAGGAGGAGCCCGCGCCGCCCGAGCCGGCACAACTCACGCTGCTCTGAGAGCGTTCCCGGCCGCGGCGTGCGCGGCGGGGAGCGTTCGAGCGCAACCCTCGGCCCAATTGGGTCAATAATCGTCAGAACAGGTTCTTCCGGGTGCTGTTCCCGGGACGATGCGGCGAGGACCGTGACCCGTGCGGTCCGCGACCCTCCGTCCTGGGAGGACCCCATGCGAACACGCGCAGCCGTGCTGTGCGCCGCCGCCGTCATGGCCGGGTCGGTCACCGTCCCGCCCGCGAGCGCCACCGCCCGAGCCGCCGCCGAGACACCCTCGGTGGCCTGGAAGAAGTGCGGCAGCACCGACTACCCGACGCTGCAGTGCGGCACCCTCAAGGTGCCCCTCGACCACCGGAACCCGGGCGGCGGGCAGATCACGCTCGCCCTCTCCCGCGTCCCGCACACCGCCGCCGCCTCCGCCTACCAGGGCCCGCTGCTGGTCAACCCCGGCGGCCCCGGCGGCAGCGGGCTGGGCCTCGCGGGGTTCGTCGCCTCCACGCTGCCGAAGAAGGTGGCGGCCCGCTACGACGTCATCGGCTTCGACCCGCGTGGCGTGGGCAAGAGCACTCCGGCGATCGACTGCGCGCCCGGCTACTTCGACCCGGTGCGCCCCGACTCGGTGCCGGCCACGCCCGCCCTGGAGCAGGCGAACCTCAAGCGCGTGCAGTCGTTCGCGGCGGCCTGCGCCAGGAAGTACGCGAGCGTGCTGCCCTACCTCGACACGGTCAGCGCCGCGCAGGACATCGACTCCGTCCGCCAGGCCCTCGGGGCCCGCCGGATCAGCTACTTCGCCTACTCCTACGGCACCTACCTGGGCGCCGTCTACGCCAAGCTGCACCCGGACCGGATCCACCGGCTGGTCCTGGACTCGATCGTGGACCCGACGGGTGTCTGGTACGACGACAACCTCAGCCAGGACTACGCGTTCAACGACCGCCACCGCGCCCTGATGACGTGGATCGCCAAGTACGACTCCACCTACAAGCTCGGCTCCGACCCGAAGCAGGTCGAGACCGAGTGGTACGCCATGCGGGCCGCGCTGGCGAAGAAGCCGGCGGGCGGCAAGGTGGGCGCCTCCGAGCTGGACGACACCTTCATCCCGGGCGGCTACTACAACGGCTACTGGCCCTACCTGGCGGAGGCGTTCTCGGCCTACGCCCACGGCAGGAAGACGGCGGCGCTCGTCGAGGCCTACCAGAACTTCGCGGCCGTCGACCCCTCGGGCGACAACGGCTACAGCGTCTACGCGGCCGTCCAGTGCCGGGACGCCTCCTGGCCGCGGGACTGGGCCCAGTGGCGCAAGGACAGCTGGGCGGCGTACGAGAAGGCGCCCTTCATGGCCTGGAACAACGCCTGGTACAACGCGGCGTGCACCTCCTGGCCGACGTCCACCCTGAAACCGCCGGACATCGCCAACGGCAAGCTCCCGCCGGCCCTCCTCTTCCAGGCCACCGACGACGCGGCCACGCCCTACCAGGGCGGCGTCGCGGCCCACCGGCTGCTGGCAGGCTCCAGCCTGGTCGTCGAACAGGGCGGCGGCAACCACGGCATCACGCTCAGCGGCAACACCTGCCTGGACGACCACCTCGCCGCCTACCTGACCGACGGCACGGTGCCGCACGGCGACGGCACCGCCGACGCCGTCTGCCGCAAGACCCCGGACCCGAAGCCCCTGAGCACCAAGGCCGCCTCGACGTCGTCCCGCGGCTCGACCCTGCACGGGCTGCTGGGCTTCCGCGGCTGAACCGGTCCTGACGAGCCGGTCGGGGACGTTGTGACACCCGGGTCCACCGTGGACGCATGGCTGCGCCGACCCGCATCACCGCCCCCGACGGCGTCGCCCCGGCCGCCCGGTACAGCCGTGTCGTGGCGGCCACCGGCCCTCCGCGAGGCTCGTGCCGCGGACCGGGCGGAATTCCCGGCGGGTGGAGCCGTCCGTTTCCTAGGGTGCCGTCATGACCGACGACTTGCTCCGCATCCGACCGATGGCCCTCGACGACTGCGACCGGGTCTCGGAGATACGCATCCGGGGCTGGCAGTACGCCTACCGGGGGCTCATGCCGCAGCCGTTCCTGGACGGGCTCAGTGTGGAGCGGGACGCCGAACGGCGCCGGGCCCGGTTCCGGGACGGCGAGGACGGGGTGACGGACCTGGTCGCCGAACGGGGCGGCGAGATCGTCGGCTGGGCGGCGCACGGGCCGTACCGGGACGGCGACGTGCGCACCGCAGACGCCGAGTTGTACGCGATCTACCTGGACCCGGCCCATGTCGGCACCGGCGCCGGGCGGCGGCTGCTGGAGACGGTGCTGGGGCAGTGTGCCCGGTACACGCGTGTGTACCTGTGGGTGTTGAAGGGGAACACGCGCGCCCGGCGGTTCTACGAGACTGCGGGCTTCCGTCCCGACGGCTCCGAGGAGCCGTACGAGGTCGACGGGGTGCCGGTGCCCGAGGTGCGGTACGTCAGGAACCGCGATCTCACCTCGGCCTAGGAATGTGGGACAGCGCCCGGACCGCGGCCTCGGCGAGGGTGGGGTGGGCCAGCGCCTCGCTCAGGACACGGCGGGCACGGGTGTCGCCCAGGTCGCCGAGGCCCTCCACGCAGGCGAGCGCGACCTTGCGGTAGGGGTCGTGGGGGCGCAGCCGGCGCTCCAGGGTGGTGATGAGGGCGGGCACGGACTCCGGGGCGCGGAGCACGACCAGGAGACGGACCGGGTGCAGGGCGTAGGCGACCCGGAGTTCGTTGGTGGCGAGGGCCGCGGCCGCGCGGGCGGTGCGCGGGTCCCGCAGGCGGGCGAGGGCGTGCGCGGCGGAGGCGCACCGGGGCGGGTCGCGGTGGTTGAGCAGAAGGACCAGGGTCTCGAAGGCACGCCGGTCGCCGGCGGTGCCCAGGCGGTACGCCGCCAACTCCCTGGCCCACAAGGGCTGTCCGGCGGCGGTGAGCACCTCCGCCAGCTCGTCGGGGTTCTCGGTCGCCAGGAGCCGGTCGCAGGCGGCCGATCCCTGCGACTCCTGACGCAGACGCTCCGTGAGCGACCGCAACTCTTCGTCCACGAAGCCCAGCGTAGAGGGGTTGCGGGAGCGGAGGGACGTACATCACAAAGCCCGGGGGCTGGCGCGCTCGTTACCCGCCGGTTAAGCTCAATCGAGCGAGTCACCCACTCGCATTGACGCTCATTCCGGTTTGGTGACGCAGCCGTCGTGAGCATCAGGTCGGTTCGGTACCTCGTACCGTACGTACGACTCGGCTCCGGGACAGGGCCGGTCGGGATCAGCGGTTCCCGGGCGTGTGCACGCCCGCGGCGACCGCACCGGGCGTGTGCGCCCGCAGCCCGGCAACACCCGCATTCACGCAGCTCCCGTGCAGCTCTCTCCGCACCCGGTGCGCCGTTTCGGCGCACCCGGGGCGTTTCCAGTCGTCACCCTCATTCCTGGAGTCCCGCGATGGCCACTCCCCAGTCCGACCCCTCCCTGTCCCCGCTCAGGACCGTCGCCGTGGTCGGCCTCGGCACCATGGGCACCGGTATCACCGAGGTCCTCGCCAGGGCCGGCCGCGAGGTGATCGGCATCGACGTCAGCGAGTCCCAGGCGGCCGGCTCCCTCGCCGCCCTGGAGGCCTCCACGGCCCGTGCCGTGGCCCGCGGCAGACTGACCGAGCAGGAGCGTGCCGACGTCCTCGCCCGGGTCCGCACCGGCACCGACCTCACGGCCGCGGCCGACGCCGACCTCGTCATCGAGGTGGTGCCGGAGTCGTACGACATCAAGCACCAGGTCCTCCGCGAGCTGGACGGCATCGTCCGCCCCGAGACCGTCCTGGCCACCGGCACCAACGCGCTCTCCGTGACCCGGCTGGCCGCCGACTCGGCACGGCCCGAGCGCGTCCTCGGTCTGCACTTCTTCAACCCGGCCCCGGCGATGAAGCTGGTCGAGGTCGTCTCCTCGGTGCTCACCGCCCCGAGTGCGGTCGCCGCGGTCACCGATCTCGCGCTGGAACTGGGCAAGGAGCCGGTCGCGGTCGGCGACCGCCCCGGGTTCGTCGCGGACGGGCTGCTCTTCGGCTACCTGAACCAGGCCGCCGCGATGTACGAGGCGAAGTACGCCTCCCGTGAGGACATCGACGCGGCCATGCGGCTCGGCTGCGGCCTGCCGATGGGCCCGCTGGCCCTGCTCGACCTGATCGGCGTCGACACCGCCCGGACGGTCCTGGAGGCCATGTACGCCGAGTCCCGCGACCGGCTGCACGCCCCGGCCCCCGTCCTCAAGCAGCTCAGCGAGGCGGGCCTGACCGGCCGCAAGTCCGGGCGCGGTTTCTACACCTACGAGGCTCCGGGCAGCGCGACGGTCGTCCGGGACGCGCTGACCCCGCTGGAGGGCGCCGCCCTCACCCAGGGCCGCCCGGTCCGCTCGGTCGGGGTGGCCGGCTCCGGCACCATGGCCTCCGGCATCGCCGAGGTGTTCGCCAAGGCCGGGTACCGGGTCGTCCTGGCCGCTCGCAGCGAGGACAAGGCGCAGGCCGCCAAGGCCCGCATCGGAAAGTCCCTGGACCGCTCGGTCGGCAAGGGCCGGATGACGGCCGAGGCCGCCGCGGAGACCCTGGACCTGATCAGCGCCGCGGGTTCCTACGACGCCTTCGCCGACGTCGACCTGGCCGTGGAGGCGGTCGCCGAGGACCTGGAGGTCAAGCAGCAGCTGTTCGCCACGCTGGACAAGGTCTGCAAGCCCGGCGCGGTCCTGGCCACCACGACCTCGTCGCTGCCGGTCGTGGCCTGTGCCCGGGCCACCTCGCGGCCCCAGGACGTGATCGGCATGCACTTCTTCAACCCGGCACCGGCCATGAAGCTGGTCGAGGTCGTCCGTACCGTGCTGACCGCCGAGGACGTGCACGCGACCGTCCGCGAGGTCTGCGCGACCATCAGGAAGCACCCCGTGGACTGCGGCGACCGGGCCGGGTTCATCGTGAACGCGCTGCTGTTCCCGTACCTCAACAACGCGATCAAGATGGTCGAGGAGCACTACGCCTCGCTGGACGACATCGACGCGGCGATGAAACTCGGCGGTGGCTACCCGATGGGCCCGTTCGAGCTGCTGGACGTGGTCGGCCTGGACGTGTCGCTCGCGATCGAGAAGGTCCTGCACCGGGAGTTCCGCGATCCCGGGCTCGCGCCCGCGCCGCTGCTCGAACACCTGGTGGCCGCGGGCTGCCTCGGCCGCAAGACGGGCCGTGGCTTCCGCGAATATGCCCGCCGCTGAGGGCCTCGGCGACGGGTACCGGGACGAACGGGACTGGGGCGGGCTGCTCGACCCTGGCGGCGGTCTTCCGCCCCTCCGGGACGGCCCTCCCCCGCCCCCCGGGCCCTGCGGTCCCCCGCCCTTCGCGGACGGGGGAAACCCCGGTCATGCCCATCAAGCTGCGCACATGCAGTACGTTCGGGGCATGCCCCAGCCCGCCAGGTCCTCACGCACACCAGCCACGTCCGACGCCCCGGAAAGCGCCGCCGGCAGTCGCGCGGCCGCGCAGCGGCTCAAGATGCGCCGGGAGCTGGCGGCCGCCGCGATGGAGCTGTTCGCGACCAAGGGGTACGAGGCGACCACCGTCGACGAGATCGCGGCCGCGGCCGGGGTCGCCCGCCGTACCTTCTTCCGCCATTTCCGCTCCAAGGAAGAGGCGATCTTCCCGGACCACGACGACACGCTGATCCGTGCGGAGGCCGTGCTCAACGCGGCCCCTGCGCACGAGCACCCGCTCGACACCGTGTGCCGTGGCATCAAGGAGGTCATGAAGATGTACGCGGCCCGGCCGGACATCTCGGTCGCCCGCTACAAGCTCACCCGCGAGGTGCCGACCCTGCGCGAGGCCGAGATCGCCTCGGTGGCCCGCTACGAGCGCCTCTTCACGCGCTATCTCCTCGGCCACTTCGACGAGCACGCGCACGCGGACGACGCGAACGACGACCCGCTGCTGGCCGAGGTCGCGGCGTCCGCGGTGGTCACCGCCCACAACCACGTGCTGCGGCGCTGGCTGCGGGCCGGCGGGCAGGGGGACGTGGAGACGCAGCTGGACCACGCCTTCGCGATCGTGCGGAAGACGTTCGGGACCGGGATCGGGGCGGGCCGGGAGACCCCGCCGCGGACCACCGCACCGGCCACCGTGGCCTCGCAGGGCGAGGTACTGGTGACGGTGGCCAGGACCGACGCCCCGCTCGACGAGGTGATGCGCATGATCGAGCAGGCGCTCAAGGAGCACTGAGCACGAACCGCAACCGCAACCGCACACGACGACGCGCCCCTCGAGGGCGCGTCGTCGTTTTTCCGGGCGCGATGTTTTCCGGGCGCGATCTTTTTTCCGGGGTGCGATGGCACTGCGTGCCGGATGACGGCTCAGACATCGGGACGACCCCCGCGAGTCGGCGCACCTTGGGCTACCCGCCAGTAGCCTTGATCGATCATCGCTCATTTGTTACGTAAAGATTTCACCTGAGAGCAAGTTCTGGCACTCAGTGCCTTGCCACCTGACACGCGGTGTCATACGTTGTTGGTGTCCGGCCTGTCCTGGCGAGCCCACCAGCCCGCCCGCCGGACGCCTGCGTCACAGGCACCCTCCCGCGCCACAAAGCGCTGCCGAAGCACCACCCACGCCGAACCGACGGCACCTTCCCAAAACCCTCAGCAGCACCGCCGTAACCCTCAGCGCCCCTTCCCTCAAGGGCGCCGACCGCCGGAGGCAACACCGTGACCACTCAGGCCATTCTCGACGCGATCCAGTCGCCGGACTCGACGCCGGCCGACTTCGCCGCCCTGGCCCTCCCCGAGTCCTACCGCGCGATCACCGTGCACAAGGACGAGACGGAGATGTTCGCGGGCCTGGAGACCCGCGACAAGGACCCGCGCAAGTCCACCCACCTCGACGAGGTGGCGCTGCCCGAGCTGGGCCCGGGCGAGGCGCTGGTCGCCGTCATGGCATCGAGCGTCAACTACAACTCGGTGTGGACCTCGATCTTCGAGCCGCTGTCGACCTTCGGCTTCCTGGAGCGCTACGGCCGCACCAACGACCTGGCCAAGCGCCATGACCTGCCCTACCACATCATCGGCTCCGACCTCGCGGGCGTCGTCCTGCGCACCGGCCCCGGCGTCAACGCCTGGAAGCCGGGCGACGAGGTCGTCGCGCACTGCCTGTCGGTCGAGATGGAGTCCTCGGACGGGCACAACGACACGATGCTCGACCCCGAGCAGCGCATCTGGGGCTTCGAGACCAACTTCGGCGGCCTCGCGGAGATCGCGCTCGTCAAGTCCAACCAGCTGATGCCGAAGCCCGGCCACCTCAGCTGGGAGGAGGCCGCCGCCCCGGGCCTGGTCAACTCCACCGCCTACCGGCAGCTGGTCTCCCGCAACGGCGCCGGCATGAAGCAGGGCGACAACGTGCTGATCTGGGGAGCCAGCGGCGGCCTCGGCTCCTACGCCACCCAGTTCGCGCTGGCCGGCGGAGCCAACCCGATCTGCGTCGTCTCCAGCGACCAGAAAGCGGACATCTGCCGCTCGATGGGCGCCGAGGCGATCATCGACCGCAACGCCGAGGGCTACCGGTTCTGGAAGGACGAGCGGACCCAGGACCCGAAGGAGTGGAAGCGCTTCGGCAAGCGCATCCGCGAACTCACCGGCGGCGAGGACATCGACATCGTCTTCGAGCACCCCGGCCGCGAGACCTTCGGCGCGAGCGTCTTCGTCACCCGCAAGGGCGGCACCATCACCACCTGCGCCTCGACCTCCGGCTACATGCACGAGTACGACAACCGCTACCTGTGGATGTCCCTGAAGCGGATCATCGGCTCGCACTTCGCCAACTACCGGGAGGCCTGGGAGGCCAACCGGCTGATCGCGAAGGGCAGGATCCACCCGACGCTGTCGAAGGTCTACTCCCTGGAGGAGACCGGCCAGGCCGCCTACGACGTGCACCGCAACCTCCACCAGGGCAAGGTCGGCGTCCTGTGCCTGGCCCCCGGGGAGGGCCTCGGCGTGCGCGACGAGGAGATGCGCGCCAAGCACCTCGACGCCATCAACCGCTTCCGCAACGTCTGAGACACCCGAGGTCATAGATGACTGAGCGTCAGATCGCCGACGGCGTGCGGGAGTCCGCTCCGCCGACCGCCCGGGAGAAGGACCGGCCGTGGCTCATGCGCACGTATGCCGGTCACTCCACCGCCGAGGCGTCCAACGAGCTGTACCGGCGCAACCTCGACAAGGGCCAGACCGGCCTGTCGGTTGCGTTCGACCTGCCGACGCAGACCGGCTACGACCCCGACCACATCCTCGCCCGCGGCGAGGTCGGCCGGGTGGGCGTGCCCGTCTCGCACCTCGGTGACATGCGCCGGCTGTTCCAGGACATCCCCCTGGAGCAGATGAACACCTCGATGACGATCAATGCCACCGCCATGTGGCTGCTGGCGCTCTACCAGGTCGTCGCCGAGGAGCAGGGTGCCGACATCACCAAGCTCCAGGGCACGACCCAGAACGACATCGTCAAGGAGTACCTGTCCCGGGGGACGCACGTCTTCCCGCCGGGGCCGAGCCTCCGGCTGACGACGGACATGATCGCGTACACGGTCTCCCACATCCCGAGGTGGAACCCGATCAACATCTGCAGCTACCACCTGCAGGAGGCGGGCGCCACCCCGGTGCAGGAGATCGCGTACGCGATGTCCACTGCCATCGCCGTGCTGGACGCCGTGCGCGACAGCGGCCAGGTGCCGCAGGAACGTATGGGTGACGTCGTGGCCCGTCTCTCCTTCTTCGTGAACGCGGGCGTCCGCTTCGTCGAGGAGATGTGCAAGATGCGCGCGTTCGGCCGTATCTGGGACAAGGTCACCCGCGAGCGGTACGGCATCGAGAACCCCAAACAGCGGCGGTTCCGTTACGGCGTCCAGGTGAACTCGCTCGGTCTGACCGAGGCGCAGCCGGAGAACAACGTCCAGCGGATCGTGCTGGAGATGCTCGCCGTGACGCTGTCCAAGGACGCCCGCGCGCGTGCCGTGCAGCTGCCCGCCTGGAACGAGGCGCTCGGCCTGCCCCGGCCCTGGGACCAGCAGTGGTCGCTGCGCATCCAGCAGGTGCTCGCCCACGAGAGCGACCTGCTGGAGTACGAGGACATCTTCGAGGGCTCGCACGTCATCGAGGCGAAGGTCACGCAGCTGGTCGAGGACTCGCTCGCCGAGATGGACCGGATCCAGGAGATGGGCGGCGCGATGGCGGCCGTCGAGTCCGGGTACCTCAAGTCCCAGCTGGTCGCCTCGCACGCGGAGCGCCGGGGCCGGATCGAGTCGGGGCAGGAGAAGATCGTCGGTGTCAACATCTTCGAGTCGACCGAGCCCAACCCGCTCACCGCCGACCTGGACACCGCGATCCAGACGGTCGACCCGGCGGTGGAGGCCCGGGTGGTGACGGCCATCGGCCGCTGGCGCGACACGCGCTACCAGCCGCCGTTCAACCACCCGCGCCCCTGCAAGGCGCTGGAGCGGCTGAAGGAGGCCGCCAAGGGCACCGGCAACCTGATGGAGGCCACCCTGGAGTGTGCCCGTGCCGGCGTCACGACCGGCGAGTGGGCGGGCGCGCTGCGGGAGGTGTTCGGCGAGTTCCGGGCGCCCACCGGGGTCTCCTCGGCCCCGGTGGCGGTGCCCGCCGAGGCCGGCTCGGCGATGGCCGCGGTACGTGCGCGGGTGGACGCCACCGCCCGCGACCTGGGCACCGGCAAGCTCCGCTTCCTGGTCGGCAAGCCCGGCCTCGACGGGCACTCCAACGGCGCCGAGCAGATCGCCGTACGGGCCAGGGACGCCGGCTTCGAAGTGGTGTACCAGGGCATCCGGCTGACGCCCGAGCAGATCGTGGACGCGGCACTGGCCGAGGACGTGCACGCGGTGGGCCTGTCGATCCTGTCCGGCTCGCACGCCCAGCTGGTCCCGGACGTCCTGGAACGCCTCCGTGTGGCCGGTGCCACAGATATACCCGTCATCGCCGGTGGCATCATCCCGAATGGTGACGCCGCGCAGCTCAGGGAAGCCGGAGTGGCCGCGGTCTTCACCCCGAAGGACTTCGACATCACCGGAATCATCGGCCGCATCGTCGACGAGATCCGGAAAGCGAACAAGCTCGACCCCCTGGAGGTCCCCGCATGACCGCCCGCCCGTCGCCCGCCACCACCCTTCCAACGAGCGGCTCCGCCGCGCACCTTCCCGCTGTCAACCGGCTCCGCCCGCGGCGCTCCTGCCTGGCCGTGCCCGGCTCGAACCCGCGCTTCCTGGAGAAGGCGCAGGGTCTCCCGGCGGACCAGGTCTTCCTGGACCTGGAGGACGCGTGCGCGCCGCTCGCCAAGCCCGAGGCGCGGCACACCATCGTGAAGTTCCTCAACGAGGGTGACTGGACCGGCAAGACGCGGGTGGTGCGCGTCAACGACTGGACGACCGAGTGGACGTACCGCGACGTCGTCACGGTGGTCGAGGGCGCCGGCCAGAACCTCGACTGCATCATGCTGCCGAAGGTGCAGACGGCCCAGCAGGTCGTCGCGCTGGACCTGCTGCTCACCCAGATCGAGAAGACCATGGGCTTCGAGGTCGGCAAGATCGGCATCGAGGCGCAGATCGAGAACGCCCAGGGCCTCAACAACGTCAACGAGATCGCGCAGGCCTCCCCGCGTGTCGAGACGATCATCTTCGGCCCGGCCGACTTCATGGCGTCCATCAACATGAAGTCGCTGGTCGTGGGCGAGCAGCCGCCCGGCTACCCGGCGGACGCCTACCACTACATCCTGATGAAGATCCTGATGGCCGCCCGCGCCAACAACCTCCAGGCGATCGACGGCCCCTACCTCCAGATCCGCAACGTGGAGGGCTACCGCGAGGTCGCCCGGCGCGCCGCGGCCCTCGGCTTCGACGGCAAGTGGGTGCTGCACCCGGGCCAGGTCGAGGCGTCCAACGAGATCTTCTCGCCCTCCCAGGAGGACTTCGACCACGCCGAGCTGATCCTGGACGCGTACGACTACTGCACGTCCGAGGCGGGCGGCAAGAAGGGCTCCGCGATGCTCGGCGACGAGATGATCGACGAGGCCAGCCGCAAGATGGCCCTGGTCATCTCCGGCAAGGGCCGGGCCGCCGGCATGCAGCGCACCTCGAAGTTCGAGATCCCGGAGGCCTGAGCGCGATGCAGTTCGGACGCACGTACGAGGAGTTCGAGGTCGGGGCGACGTACAAGCACTGGCCGGGCAAGACGGTCACGGAGTACGACGACCACCTGTTCTGTCTGCTCACCATGAACCACCATCCGCTCCACATGGACACCAACTACGCCGAGAAGACGACCGACTTCGGCAAGAACGTGGTGGTGGGGAACTACATCTACTCGCTGCTGCTCGGCATGAGCGTGCCGGACATCTCCGGCAAGGCGATCGCCAACCTGGAGATCGAGTCGCTCAAGCACGTGGCGCCGACCTTCCACGGCGACACGGTCTACGGGCAGACGACCGTGCTCGACAAGTGGCCCTCCAAGTCGAAGAACGACCGCGGGATCGTCTACGTCGAGACCAAGGGCTACAAGCAGGACGGCACGCTGGTGTGCATCTTCCGCCGCAAGGTGATGGTGCCGACCGAGACGTACATCAAGGAGCGCGGCGGCGAGCAGCCGGGCCGCCCCGAGCTGAAGGAACAGGGGAAGTAACCGATGGCCCGTCTCGCCCAGACCGCCGGTCTGACCGACGTCCAGCAGGAGATCCTCTCCACCGTCCGCGACTTCGTGGACAAGGAGATCATCCCGGTCGCCACCGAACTGGAGCACCGCGACGAGTACCCGCAGGCGATCGTCGACGGCCTCAGGGAACTGGGTCTGTTCGGCCTGATGATCCCCGAGGAGTACGGCGGCCTGGGCGAGTCGCTCCTGACGTACGCGCTGTGCGTCGAGGAGATCGCCCGGGGCTGGATGTCCGTCTCCGGCATCATCAACACGCACTTCATCGTGGCGTACATGCTCAAGCAGCACGGCACGCAGGAGCAGAAGGACCACTTCCTGCCGCGGATGGCGGCCGGCGACATCCGGGGCGCGTTCTCGATGTCGGAGCCGGCCCTCGGCTCGGACGTCTCCGCCATCACCTCGAAGGCGGTGAAGGACGGCGAGGAGTACGTCCTGAACGGCCAGAAGATGTGGCTGACGAACGGCGGTACGTCCTCCCTCGTGGCCGTCCTCGTGCGAAGTGACGAAGGCCACCCCGAGGGGACGCCCCCCCACAAGTCGATGACGACCTTCCTGGTCGAGAAGGAGCCGGGCTTCGGCGAGGTCCGCCCCGGCCTCACCATCCCGGGCAAGATCGACAAGATGGGCTACAAGGGCGTCGACACCACCGAACTGATCATGGACGGGCTGCGGATTCCGGCCGATCGGGTGCTCGGCGGGGCCACGGGCCGAGGTTTTTACCAAATGATGGACGGAGTCGAGGTCGGTCGCGTCAACGTGGCGGCGCGTGGCTGCGGTGTCGCTCAGCGTGCGTTCGAACTGGGTGTCCAGTACGCCCAGCAGCGTCACACTTTCGGCAAGGCGATCGCCCAGCACCAGGCCATCCAGTTCAAGCTCGCCGAGATGGCCACCAAGGTCGAGGCCGCCCATGCCATGATGGTGAACGCCGCACGCAAAAAGGACTCCGGGGAACGAAACGACCTGGAGGCCGGGATGGCGAAGTACCTCGCCTCCGAGTACTGCAAGGAGGTCGTGGAGGACGCGTTCCGCATCCACGGCGGCTACGGATTCTCCAAGGAGTACGAGATCGAGCGCCTCTACCGGGAGGCGCCGATGCTGCTGATCGGCGAAGGTACCGCCGAGATCCAGAAAATGATCATCGGGCGAAGGCTGCTCGAGGAGTATCGATTCCAGGGCTGATTGTCCCGGTGCGGGGTGTTTTCTTCGAGAAGAAGATCACACCCCGTCAGCGGTCTTCGGCCGCCGACTCGGTATCCTGGCTTGCCCAGTTGTGGCCCCCGACCGGTACGATCCCGGAAAGCCGCCGTCCCCTATCACCGCGCGGCATCATCCGCTACGAAGGTCATCCATGCCCCACAGCCAAACCTCTGCACATCGAGACAGCCTGGCCGGCGTACGCCTCGCGCGCGGAGCATCGCCGTGGCTTCTCCCGACCGTCGCCACCGCAGCCGTCAGCCTCCTGCGTGCCCGTCGCTCCGGCGCCGCGAAGGCCGTCGCCGTGCCCGCCACCGCGCTCGCGGCGGGCATGCTGTGGTTCTTCCGCGACCCCGAGCGTGAGATCGCCCAGGGCCGTGTCATCTCCCCCGCCGACGGTGTGGTGCAGAGCATCATGCCGTGGAAGGACGGCCGCACCCGCGTCGCGATCTTCATGAGCCCGCTCAACGTCCACGTGAACCGGGCGCCGCTGTCCGGCACCGTGACGTCGGTGGAGCACATCCCCGGTGGCTTCGTTCCCGCCTTCAACAAGGAGAGCGAGAACAACGAGCGCGTAGTCTGGCATTTCGACACCGAACTCGGCGACATCGAGATGATCCAGATCGCCGGCGCGGTGGCCCGTCGCATCGTGCCCTACGTCCCGCAGGACACGAAGGTCGAGCAGGGCGACCGCATCGGTCTGATCCGCTTCGGCTCGCGCGTCGACATCTACCTGCCCGAGGGCGTGGAGGTCGCGGTCGAGGTCGGCCAGAAGACCGTGGCTGGGGTGACTCGCATTGACCGTGATTGATCCGGAGACCCAGGCGGGCTGGGTGCCCGAGGCGGACGAGATCGGCGAGGACGAGGAGGAGATGCCTCTCTCTCTTCGCCTCTCGATAGCGGACACCCTCACGCTGGGCAACGCCACGTGCGGCTTCATGGCGGTGTACTTCACCACCACCGGCATCCTGATCCCGCACCTCACCGGGGACGACCAGTCGGCGGGCATGGCACGGCACAGCGCCGCCACCGCGGTCATCCTCATGCTCTGCGCGGCGGTCTTCGACCTGTTCGACGGCCTCGTGGCGCGCAAGCTGCGCTCCTCCCCCATGGGCGCCGAGCTGGACAACCTCTCGGACCTCGTCAGCTTCGGCCTGGCCCCCGCGTACTTCGTGCTCGTCTACGGCATGGTGGCCGACGACGCGTACCAGAAGGTGGCCGCGGTCGGAGCGGTGGTCGTGCTGCTGGCGGTGGTGCTGCGGCTGGCCCGCTTCAGCTGTGTGACCCCGCCGAACGGCATGTTCCAGGGCATGCCCTCGCCGTTCGGCGCGCTCACGGTCGTCTCGATCGTGCTGCTGGAGCTGCCCTTCGTCGCGACGCTCCTCGCGATCATCGGCACGGCGTGGCTGATGGTGAGCCGGGTCGAGTACCCGAAGCCGCGCGGGCGTCTGGCCGGGGCGATGCTGTCCTGGATCGTCCTGTCGATGGGGCTCCTGGCGTCCTGGGCCTTCGACGCCCCCGGCGGCCAGCTCCTGCTCCAGACCGGCTGTGCGCTGCAGCTGGTGATGGGCGCGGTGATCCCCCTGTTCGCCACGGCCCGCCGGGTGAACAACATCCGCGACAACCGCCGCGAGGCACGGGCGGCGCAGCTGCCGTAACCCCGCGACGCGCAAGGGCCCCGGACCGCGATCGGATGCTGTTGGTTAATCCGGGGCCTGGCGTGACGTCGGCCTTCAAGACCTGGTTGTGGTCTTGAAGGCCGACGTTGTCGTATGGGGTGGGTGC